>CAYXQB010000109.1:0-10236 GCA_964466435.1 uncultured Flavobacteriaceae bacterium
CCGCGGTCCAACATGAACAACAACACGCCCGCCAGAAGGACGATGGCGGCAGCTGCAGCGATGATGAGTCCGGTCGTACGGCCCATGGGTTTCCCCCTTCTTGGTCGATGCGATCTTGCGTTCACTCTATTCCGTGTCTGGTCCGCGAAGTCGGACCACCCACGACGTCCTCTCTAGCGCCTTCAGGAAACAAAAGCGCGCGCGGCGGCAGGCTCCCAAGAGAGAGTAACCGCCACACCCTTGGCCGGGAAGTTCGCCCGCGCCGGCGCCTTAACGATTATTTCGTGCATCCCCGGCGCCGACAACTTCACGCGCAAATGGTCGCCATGGAAGATGAAGTCCTCGATCATCGCGGGCACGTGATTGCTGCCGTGCGGCGCATCCGATGCGATCACCAGATCTTCCGGCCTTACGCAGACGACGCCGGCCTGGCCGACCGCGTTGCAATTGCCGTTGATCGCCTTCACCCGCGTGCCGCCCATCAGCTCCATCGTGCACTGCTCGCCGTCGATGCGCGTCACCTTGCCGGGCAACGCGTTGTTCTCGCCGATGAAGCCCGCGACGAACGCGTTCGCCGGGTGGTCGTAGATGTTCGTCGGCGTGTCGAGTTGCTGAATGATGCCCTCGTGGAATACCGCGATGCGATCCGACAGCGTCAGCGCCTCGCCCTGATCGTGCGTCACGTAAACGACGGTGACGCCCAGTTCGCGGTGTAGCCGTTTCAATTCGTACTGCATCTGCTCGCGCAAATGTTTGTCGAGTGCACCAAGCGGTTCGTCCATCAGCACCAATTCCGGATCGAACACGAGCGCGCGTGCAACAGCGATTCGTTGCTGTTGCCCGCCGGAAAGTTGGTTTGGCTTGCGCTTGTCGAAACCTCCAAGCTCGACCATCGACAGGGCCTTTGCCACGCGTTCCTTGATTTCGCCGCGGCCGATCTTGCGAACCTCAAGCGGGAAAGCGAGGTTCTCGGCCACCGTCATGTGCGGGAACAAGGCGTAGTTCTGGAACACGAAACCGAGACCCCGCTTGTGCGGCGGCATCGTTGTCAGAGACTGCCCATTCAACTGAATGTCGCCTGCCGTCGGCGTCTCGAAGCCGGCGAGCATCATCAGCGTCGTTGTCTTGCCGGAACCCGAAGGCCCAAGCAGCGTCAAGAACTCGCCCTTCGCGATTTCCAGATTCAAGTCCTTCACGACGAGCGAAACGCCGTCATACGTCTTCTTTACGCCGGCAAAGCGCACGAACGGCACCAGACCGGCCGTGACCTCAACCGGCGCGGCGGCCTCTTCAGTCGTCGGCGCGGCGGCTATTTCCTGCACCACCTCCGGCGCCCTGTCGCGCGCGAGCGGCACGATCACTGGACCGCGATCAGGCTCGGGGATATCGACCGGCCGAACTTCGAATTCAGGCTCAGGCTCCGCGATGGGCGCCTCGTTCACCGGTTCAGCCACGATTTCGGGTGCCGGTTCGCCCTTCGGCGGTTCAGCCTTGCGTCCAAGTCCAAACGCGGACGCAAGCAGCGAATTGCGGCGAGGTGTAAGAGCGACGCCGACGCGCGGCGGTTCGGCCTCTTCCTCCTGCTCGTCATCGGGCTTTGCAGGGGTGGCGGCAGGCTCGGCGGCTTCGGCCGCAGCCACGGCACCGTCGCTAACCGGCTGCGCATTCGACTCGGCGATCGCCTCCGCCACCTCCGCGGCCGGTTCGCCGTCGGGGACGCCAAGCAATCTCGATCGAAGCGAAAAGCCCTTTGTGGGAGCCTTTCCAGGCGCGTCTTTTGTGTCAGCTGCCATGGATACGACGGACGAAGCCTCGTTCCCCCTACATTTTCCCAACAGGCAGGTACCGATGCTAAGGAAGCAGGGGGTTAATTGAAAGCATATCCTAACCCGCTACGGCTTCCCAAGAAGTCCCTTCAACACGTCCAGCGGGTCCGGTTTCTGCTTCGGGTCGTTTTTCTGCGGTTGTGCACCCTCTTGTTGTGGGTTTGGAGGCACACCTTGGTCGGGTTGCTGTTCCGGCTGAACGGGTGATTCCGCCGGCTGCTCAGGCTGCGGCTCTTGCGGTGGCGTCTGCGGCGGCGCTTGCGGTGCGGCCTGCGGCGGTTGGCCGGGCGGCGTTTGAGGCTTTTTCTTGTTGCCGAAGAGTTGGTCCAGCCCCGTCTGGTTCTTGATCGCGTCGAGCGGATCTTCGCCCTTAATGATCGAATCGATGGCGGTGTTGGCAAGCCCGGACAAATCCGGCGCATAGGTAAGCCGCGCCCACGGCCCCTTGATCAGAAACGGAATCCCGACGCCCTTGAGGTCTTGCTTGCCGCCTTGTCCTTCGCTCGAACCGACCGCGCGCGGATCGACCCGATAGTCGAGACGCTGACCAGCGACATCGACGGTCCCAGCACCTGTCAGCCGCACGAACGGGTTCAGCAACCGAAGGTCTTCGTTGCGCCCGACCCCGTTCTTGATGACAAGCGACGCCGAAAACTCCGCAAAGTCGGTTTTGGCGGCAGTACCGACGGCCGCGCGCGAAATGGCCGACTGAATCGTGCGGGCCACCGCCGCCAAATCGACGCCCTTGACCGCCCCATCTTCGAGCTTCATCGCGACGGTACCGTCGAGCGAGTTCATTAACGCGCGCTGCGATCGTCCCGCGCCCGAAAGCTTAAGCGTCATGTTCCCGGTGCCGCTCAAGCGGTTGAAGCCCGCGCCATCGGTCAGCAGCGGCTCCGCGCGAATGCCGCTCAACGCGACGTCGATTCCAAGCGCCGGCGCAACGCCGGCGCCGTTCAGTGTCACGACGCCTTTGCCGTTGCCGCCATAGAGCGCCATCTGCTTCAAGTTTGCGGTCAACTTGCCGCCCGACAGTCCGAAGTCGAGCACACTTCGCCCGATCCGCAAGCCACCCACATTCAGCGCATCGACCGCGAACGCGAGGTCGGCGTCGATCGCCTTCAGCGCCGACGCGTCGATCGCATCGTCGCTCCACGGCGCCATCGCCCCGCCGGTCGATCGGGGACTCGCGCCGCCGCCCAAGTATGGATTGAGATCGAGGCGATCCAGCGAAAGGGCGGCCTTCGCATAGGGCCGCGCGCCGGTCGTCAACGTGACGTCGCCCGATCCGTTCATTCCGTCGAGCGCCAGTCTGACGTTGTCGAACACGATGCGCGCAGGCGACGAGCTCAAGTTGCCGCTGATCGAAAGAGCCCCAAACCCGTTGTCGCCGGGCAAGGCGACGCCCGCACGCGCCGCCAACTGCCGCGCCGAACTCGACCGGAGATCGACCTTGCCGGCAACTCTGCTGGTCGCAGTCTCGAACGTACCGGTGAAGTTCGCGCGCAACACGTCGCCGTCCACGGAAAGCTTTGCGTCGTTGAACGCAATGCCCTGTGCCGTCGAACGAAGCGCGCCGGTTACCGTCAATGGTCCGAACCCGCTCACGCCCGGCAGCTGAAAGCCTGCACGCGCGCCAAGTTCGCGCGCCGAACTTGAGCGAAGGTCGACGATCCCAGCGATGCTGTTGGTCGCGGTATCCAGCGTGCCCGTAAATGACGTTCTAAGGATGTCGCCATCGATGGAAAGCTTCGCGTCCTTGAACGCAACGCGTCGCGGTGACGTACTTATGGCGCCGGCAAACGTCGTCGGTCCCAAACCGCGCCCGGCCGGCAATGCGACCCCCGTTAGCGATGCCAGCTGCCGCGCCGAATTCGACCGCGCATCGAGCATGCCGGCAAGGCTGCCGCTCGCCATGTCGAGCGTGCCCGTGAAGTCCGCTTTGAGCAGATCGCCGTCCACGCCGAATTGCACTTTGTTGAACGCGACGCGCTCCGGCTCGACGCTGAGTGCACCTTTAAGCGTCGCCGGTCCCAACCCACGCGTGCCCGGCAGCGCGAACCCGGCCCGCTTGGCAAGGTCGCGCGCCGAGTCGGTGCGCGCATCCACGATACCCGCGATGTTGTTCGTCTGAGTGTCGATCATACCCGTGAAGGTAGCCTCGACCCCTTCCGCTGACACCTTCGTGTCCTTGAGCGCGATCGCCTCCGGCCGGATCGTCACCGCCCCCGTGGCCTTGATCGCGCCGAACTTATCGGCGTCCGGGGCCGCCACACCGACCCACGCCGCAAGCCGCTTCACCGACGTGGTGCCGAAATCGACGTTCCCCGCCGCAACGTTTGTCGCGGCGTCGAGTTCGCCGTCGAACGACGCATCCAGAACGTCGCCGCCGACCTTGAACGAGACTTTGCTCTTAGCCCCCGTGGACAGCGCCCGCGGATCGGCGATCGCAACATCGACGTCGATCTGCTCCTTGTTCCAGGTCAGTGCACCTTGGACCGTCATCGGCTGATCGAAAGCCGGCATGCGCACCGTCGTGTCGATGCCATCGATCCGTTGCGCCGTCCCTGTGCGCGCATCGCTATAGGTCAAGACGCCATCGACAATCCGCGCATCGGCGAAACTGACGTCACCGCCCGTCGCAGTGCCCGACGGCTGCGCAGCGTCCGCAGTGCCCGTGCCTTCGAACACCCAGTTGCCGCGCCCTTGGCGGTCGATCTCCAAATGGATAACCGGCCTCACAAAACGCACTTCGGTGACGTTTAGTGTGCCCGACAGCAGTGGGAACAGTTCCGCGCCCACGACCATCGTGTCCATGGAGGCCATCAGCGGTTCGGTCCCGCCGGGCGCATTCGCGAAGCTCACCTTCTCGACCGTCACCCCGAACGCGGGCCAGAACGACAGGCGCAAATCGCCGTCGATCTTGAGTTCCCGTCCCGTCGCGGCTTTAACCTGCGCGACGATCTGATCCTTATAGACGCTGACAGGGATCAAGAACGGCAGAAGAATCAGCGCCCCGATCAACACAACGGGCGCGAGCAACACCCAGCGCCAAACGCGCCAAGTAAACTTGGGCAACGGCAGCTGGGCCAGCCACGACGCCCAAGCGCGCCAATCCAACCACTTTGTCAGCAGCTCTCGATTCATGCGCAGTAACTTAGGCGCATGTCGTGGCAGAATCACGGCCCGGATGCGGCCGATTGCCGCCAACCCGAAGAGCCTCGACCAGCGCCCGCGCGTCATTTAAGGCCAGATTACGAATGCGCAGGCCACCCATCTGAGCGCCCGCACTATCGACCGCGACGGTCGCGAGGGCGAACCGGCGCTGTAGCGGTCCGGTGCTGAGCGAGACCGACTGGACGCTACCGAGCGGCAGCATCCAATGGTCTTGGCTGAACCAGCCATTGCGGACATGGAGCACGTCACCCTCCAGCCGCCAACCATGCGGGCGCGCACTGATCACCTGCACGGCCCCCAACAGTCCAACGAGCAACATCCCCCACCAGACCGGCGGCCAGAAGAAGCCGGCGGCCAGTACGATGAGCGCCAACGGCAGAGCCTCGATCTGCGCGTCATACCAGTGATGGATGGGCGCAACCGGCCGGAACCGCTCCGGCGCAATCCGCTCGAAGTTGCCGACGATCGCAAGCACGCGATGCGCTTCGTCCAGATTCGCCAACGGGGCAAGTTCCTGAACGCCGCCGGACGCGCCGCCTCCCATAGTCTGCACGTCCACCCGGCACAGGCCAAGATAGCGCTTCAGCCAATGCGCGGCGGTCCGCGCAGCCTGGATGCGGTGCAGCGGGATGGCGACCTCGCTGCGCGTCAACAAACCGCGCACGCGCCGCAGCGTTCGGCCCTCGTGGGTCAGCGTAAAGCCATAGTTGCGCACGAACATTTCGATCACGCCTGCCACGGTACCCAGCACCAAGAACAGCACAAGCGCGAGCATGATCGTGGCGGGGCCTACCAAGCCCAATATCTCCTGCTGATGAAGCCCGATCCATTTCTCGACATCGTCCGGCGACCAGGGCAGCACATCCCTAAAATACTGAAGCGTACCGATGATAATCGCGAGCCAGATCAACGAGAAATTGAACAACCCTGCCTGAAGAATGCGCCGGACAGTCATCCTGAACACAGGCGGCGGTTCGGCAACCTCCTCTGTGGAGGTCGCAACGAACTGCCCCCGCCGCGCCCTTATCTCGTCGCGCAGTGCTAACGCGTCGCCGAGCGCGATTGAGTCCAGCAGCCCCTCGTCGCTCCCCGATCCGCCGGTCTCGAGCCTGACTTTGGCGAGGCCCAGCATTCTGGCGAGTGGGCCGCGTTCGATCTCGACGTCCTGCACGCGGTCCCATGGAATGCTCCGCCGGTTCCGCGAGAACACGCCGCTCTCGATGTACATCTCGTCGGGCAGCAGCGTGTAGGTGAAGCGCCACCACGCCAAGACCTGGAACGCGAAGATCAACGCGAACAAGACGCCGACGCCCAAAAGAACCGCGCCAAGGCCTTCATCTTGCGCAACCGCCACCACGCCGACCATCGGCAGCACCATCTCCGGCAACTGCTGGATGAGAGAGAAGACGGGGACGATCGGATGAAGCCGCCGGGGTCCGGCCGCGCCGCTCACTTTTCTTCCGCCCGAATGTGCTGGCGAATCTCGTCGCGCAGAGCCTCGGCGGTCGCGCGCGATAGACCGGGCAAGCGGATGCTGCTGTTCAACGTACCGGCGGTGTTCAAGACCAGCGCCCACACCCCGCACATCCGCTCGATCGGCCCTTGTGCGATGTCGATGTGTTGAACGCGATGAAACGCGACCGACGTTTCGGTGTGCACGAGAACGCCATGGGCGACATGCAACTCATTGCCCGTTTGCGCATAGCCCCAGCGCCTGAACCGTCGCCCCGGTGTGACGAAGACAAAGTAAAGCAACGGCAGAGCGACGGGCGCGGTGACCAGCCCGAGCGGCGTATTCACCTCCAGGAACAGGCCCAGATCGAGACCAAACGCAAAGAGAAGCCCGATCAGCGCCGAGATCGCCGCGCTGATCCGCATAGCCTTCAATTGGCCGGGCTCAAGCGGCGTCCAAGCAATGGTGGTGTTGGTCATCGCACAGCCGTACGCGAAATGCGGTTGCCCATCCAGTTTGTAATTGGATGCGAGTCGCTACTGCCCAAACAAACCCTTCAGCGGATCAAGCGGGTCCTTCTTCTTGTTTGGATCGCTCGCGGGCGGCGGCGCGCCCGGCGCCGGCTTCTTCTTTCCGCCGAACAAATCGCCGAGGCCGCTCGAGTCCTTCAGACTCTCCAGCGGATCGCCGCCTTTCAAAATCGAATCCACCGTTGAATCCAACACACCGGCGAGATCGGGCGCATACGAGAGCTTACTCCACGGCCCCTTGATCCGGAACGGAATCCCGATGCCGCCAAGATTGCCTTGGCCTCCCTGACCCTCGGCCGAACGAACGGCCTTCGGCTCCACCCGGTAGTCGAGCGTCTGGTTGCCGATGTCTACGATCCCGGCCCCGCTCAGCCGCACGAACGGATTGAGCAGCTTCAAGTCTTTGTTCGCCGCAACGCCGTCGCGAATGACGAACGACCCCGACAGCTCTGCAAAGTCCGTCTTGGCGCCGGGCCCAACCGCCGTGCCCGAAAGCGCCGACTGAATCGTGCGCGCAATCTCGGCGAGGTTCACGCCTTTGATCGCGCCGTCCGTGAACGTGATTTGCATCGTCCCGTCGAGCGCCTTCATCAGCGCCCTTTGCGACGAACCCGTAGCAGCAACCTTCAACGCAATGTTCCCGGTTCCACTCAACCGCGTGAAGCCGGCCGCATCCGTCAGGAACGGCTCGCCCTGGACGCCTTTGAACGAAAGGTCGAGTGCCACTTGCGGCGCGTTTGCCCCGCCGAGCGAAATCACGCCGGACCCGTTCCCACCGTAGAGCGCCATCTGCTTCAAGTTCGCGCGCAACTTGCCGCTGTCGAGTGCGATGTCTAGCGCACTGCGCCCGATCTTCATGCCGCCCACGCTCAGCGCATTCACCGCAAAGTCGAGATCGGCATCGACCGACTGCAGTGCAGAGAAGTCGATCGCAGAATCGCTCCAAGCCGCAGCGCTGCCGGCCGCACCGCCCTGCGCCGCCGCTCCACTGCCGAGATACGGATTCAAATCCAAACGGTCGAGCTCGAAATCGCCCTTCGCTTGCGACCGGGCGCCGGACGTGTCCAGCGTAAGGTTGCCCGACCCGTTCATCCCGTCGAGCGACAACTTCGCTTGCGCGAACGCAATTGCGCTTGCCGTTGAGCGCAAAGCACCCTTCAGCGTCATCGGGCCGAACCCGCGCACTTTTGGCAGATCGACGCCAGCCCAAGCGGCCAGCCGCCGCGCCGACTGGGTTCGGAAATCGACGTCGCCTGAGACCTCACTCTTTGCGGCATCGACTGCGCCGTCGAGCGTCGCGCTCAAAACCTCGCCGTCGACCTTGGCCTTCAACTCGCTCTTGCCGCCGCTAGACAGCGCCCGCGGATTGGCGATGGTCGTGTCGACCGTAATCGCCTCCTTATTCCATGTCAGTCCGCCCTTCACCGTCATCGGCTCGTCGAGGCTCGGCAACTTCACCGAAACTTCGATCCCGTCGATACGCTGAGCAGTCCCGCTGCGCGCGTCGCTATATGTCAGCGTGCCGCCCTTGATTTCCACATCGCGAAAGCTGAACGCGCCGCCGCTCGCGGGCTTCGCCGTAGTCTCAGCAGGTGTCGCGCGTTGGGCCGCCTCGAACAGCCAGTTGCCGCGCCCTTGTTTGTCGATCTCCAGGTTGATCGTCGGATTGACAAAACGGACCTGTGTAACGTTCAGCGTGCCGGAGATGAGCGGCATTAGCTCCGCGCCCACAACCATCGAATCCATCGTCACCATCTGCGGCGTGGCTGCCCCGGCCGCGTTCGCAAAGCTGACATTGCCGACCTCGACGCCGAACGCCGGCCAAAACGAAAGCTGTAAGTCGCCATCGATCTTGAGATCGCGTCCGGTCGCAAGCCGCGTCTGCGCGATGATCTGGTCCTTGTAGACGCCGGTCGGCACCAAGAACGGCAGCGCAAGCAGCGCGCCGGCGACGAGCACGAGCGCCAACAGCACCCAACGAAGAACGCGCATATGCCGATTCCTTCTGCCGCCGATTTCTGTTAACCTATGCCTCCATCCCGGCGGAATCACGGCCTCTATCCGCTTCAAACAGCCGCGTTAGCGTTTCAACAGAACACTGTTTGTTCCTTGTACCAGTATGCTGTGGGCATGGCGGCGCTGCCGCGAAGTGCTATAAGCCCGCGCGCTCAAAACTCGGACCCGTAGATGTCATCGCCCTCCAAGACCAACGCGCTTGAAGCCGCCTGGCTTCCGTTCACCGCGAACCGCCAATTCAAGTCCGAGCCGCGCATGATCGCGCGCGGGGCAGGCATGTATTACTACGACCCGCAAGGGCGCGAACTTCTCGATGGCCTCGCAGGACTGTGGTGCTCGCTCGCCGGTCACGGCCGCACGGAGATCACCTCGGCCGTCACCGCACAGATGCAGGAACTCGACTTCGCGCCGACGTTCCAATTCGCACACCCCAAAGTGATCGAACTCGCGGGCCGTTTGGCCACGCTCGCGCCAGCCGGGCTCGACCACGTCTTCTTCTGCAACTCCGGCTCCGAAGCCGCCGACACTGCGCTAAAGATCGCGCTCGCCTATTGGCGCGCGAAAGGCCAAGCGCAACGCACCCGCCTTGTCGGCCGCGTGCGCGGCTACCACGGCACGAACTTCGGTGGCATGTCGGTTGGCGGCATTGCGAACAACCGCAAGGCGTTTGGCACATTGCTGGGCCAGGTAGACCATCTGCCCACGACCTACGACCGAGCCAGCCAGGCCTTCTCCAAAGGCGACCCCGACCACGGCGCCCACTTCGCCGACGCGCTCGAAGAACTGATCATGCTCCACGGCGACACGATCGCGGCCGTCATCGTAGAGCCGATGGCAGGTTCGACCGGCGTATTGCCACCCCCAAAGGGCTATCTCCAACGTTTGCGCCAAATCTGCGACAAACACGGCCTGCTGCTGATCTTCGACGAAGTGATCACGATGTTCGGCCGCATGGGCACGGCAACCGCGGCCGAACGCTATGGCGTCACCCCCGACATGATCACGTTCGCGAAGGGCGTGACCAATGGCGTGATACCGATGGGCGGCGTCATTGCTTCAAAGACGATCTACGACGCGTTCGCGCAAGGTAACGACTGGCAAGTCGAGTTCTTCCACGGCTACACCTATTCCGGCCACCCTGTTGCCGCGGCAGCCGCGATCGCGACCCTCGACATCTACCGCGACGAAAATCTGTTC
This sequence comes from uncultured Flavobacteriaceae bacterium, assembly GCA_964466435.1. GTDB lineage: Bacteria > Pseudomonadota > Alphaproteobacteria > Micropepsales > Micropepsaceae > SZUA-430. The sequence goes on from CAYXQB010000109.1 coordinate 10,200, forward strand.
GAGCGCGGCAAACTGATCGAGCAGTGGCTTCATGATG
>CAYXQB010000110.1:0-10207 GCA_964466435.1 uncultured Flavobacteriaceae bacterium
TCCTGCCCCCAAATCGAGAGCGGTATGCCGAGCTGAATGGCGCGCGCTTCGATGACTTCGCGCGCTTCGTCGGTTTGCGGGCCGATCACGCAGGGTACCCCGCGCTTCATGATGCCGGCCTTTTCGCCCGCAATCGTCTTCAAGTCGTCGCCCAGATATTGCTGGTGGTCGAGATCCACGGGCGTGATGACGGTGACGGCGGGGCTTTCAATCACGTTCGTCGCGTCGAGGCGGCCGCCCAAGCCTACTTCCAGAATCAACGCGTCCGCCCTGCGGCGCGAGAAGGCGAGGAAGGCCGCGGCCGTCGTGATCTCGAAGAAGGTGATCGGCTCGCCGCCATTCGCGGCTTCGCATTCTTCGAGCAGCGCTTGGAGTTCGTCTTCGTCGATCAGTCTGCCGCTCAAGCGGATGCGCTCGTGGAAGCGTACAAGATGCGGTGAGGTGTAGACGTGGACACGTTTGCCTGCGGCTTCGAGCATTGCGCGCATGAAAGCGCAGGTCGAGCCCTTGCCGTTCGTGCCCGCGACGTGGAGTACCGGCGGCATACGGCGTTCAGGGTTGCCCAGCTTGCCGAGCAAGCGCTCGAGACGGCCGAGCGAAAGGTCGATGACCTTGGGGTGGAGGGCGGTTAGCCGGGCGAGGATCTCATCGCTGGCGAGCGCGTCCGGAGACGGCCCGCTCATAGCGTCGGCTGTTTTGGTCCCGCGTAGGACGGCATCGCGTATGGGCCGACCGCGGCCACGGCACGCGAGGTTTTGCGCGCTAGGAGTTTGAGGATTCGGCCGAGTGCGTCGCGCATCTTGTGGCGGTGCACGACCATGTCGATCATCCCGTGGTCGAGCAGATATTCCGCGCGCTGGAAGCCTTCGGGCAGCTTCTCGCGGATCGTGTTCTCGATGACGCGCGGGCCAGCGAAGCCTATCAGCGCGCCGGGTTCGGAGACGTGGATGTCGCCCAGCATTGCATAGGAGGCCGTCACGCCGCCGGTCGTCGGGTCGGTATGGCAGACGATGTAGGGCAGACCCGCTTCGCGGAGCATCTGCACCGCAATTGTCACGCGCGGCATCTGCATCAACGAGAGGATGCCTTCCTGCATGCGGGCGCCGCCGGAAGCGGTGAAGAGGACGAACGGCGTGCGGTGGTCGATCGCGGCGCGCATCGCGGCGATCAGGCCTTCACCGACGGCCATGCCGAGCGAGCCGCCCATGAAGTCGAACGACTGAATTGCAATTGTCGTACGCACGCCCGCGATGTTGCCGCGTGCGGCTTTCAGTGCGTCGAGCTCGCCGGTCTTGGCGCGCGCTTCGCGCAGACGGTCGGCATAACGCTTTTCGTCTTTGAATTTGAGCGGGTCGAGCGGCACCTCAGGAAGCGCGATATCTTCCCATTGGCTTTCATCGAACAGCGTCTTCATGCGCGCGATTGCGCCCATACGCATGTGGTTGTCGCAATGCATACAGACGAACGACGCGGCCTCGAGGTCGCGGTGAAAGATCATGCCCGAGCATTGCGAGCACTTGCGCCAGAGGTTGTCGGGCGTGTCGGACTTCGCGCTCCAGAGAGACTTGATCTTCGGACGGACGAAGTTGGTGATCCAGTTCATGCGTGACCGCTGTTACCGAACTCGAATGTTTACCATATCCCCAGCCTGCTGCTGCCTGTCAGTTCCGGGCGTTGTGCGCCGAAGCAGCGAGCCTGCGAACCAAGCTTAGCACAGCTTCCGGGGCGCCTGGCGAGAGTTTGCCGTCTTTGCCTACGAAGCGGCTAATTTCCGCGACCAATGCCGAGCCTACAACCGCCGCGTCAGCCGTCTGAGCCACCGCTTTTGCGTCGATTTCAGACTTAATGCCGAATCCGACCGCGATGGGTAGAGATGTGGCGGCCTTCAACGGCTTCAAGGCCTTAGCGACGGAAATTGGGTCGATATCTTTGCTGCCCGTCACCCCGGTTATAGAGACGTAGTAGAGGAACCCACTGGCGCCATCGAGGACGGCCGGCAGGCGCTTGGCGTCGGTTGTGGGCGTGGACAAACGGATGATGTCGAGGCTGGCTGCCTGCGCATAGGGGCGCAGTTCGTGATCCTCCTCAGGCGGTAGGTCGACGATGATCAAGCCATCGACTCCGGCCGCGTGGGCGTCCTTGCAGAACTTCTCGCCGCCATAGGCGTAGATGGGGTTGTAGTAGCCCATGAGGACGATTGGCGTCGTTTGATCGTTTGCGCGGAAGCGTCGGACAAGGTCGAGGGTCTTGGCCATCGTCTGGCCAGCCTTGAGAGCGCGGAGCGAACCCAGCTGAATTGCCGGGCCGTCGGCCATCGGGTCGGTGAACGGCATGCCGAGTTCGATCACGTCGGCGCCTGCGGCAGGCAGGCCTTTCAAAATCTCGAACGAGGTTTCGAGATTCGGGTCACCTGCTGTGATGAAAGCGACGAAGCCGGCGCGGTTTTGCTTTTTTAGCTCAGTGAAGCGTTGGGCGATACGGCTCACAGCTTCACCCCCAAACGCTCGGCCACTGCAAAGATGTCTTTGTCGCCGCGGCCGCACATGTTCATCAGGATGATCTTGTCCTTCGGCATTTGCTTGGCGAGCTTTTGCGTGAAGGCGACCGCGTGCGCGGGTTCCAAGGCCGGGATGATGCCTTCCTGCTTGGCGCAGAGCTGGAACGCGTCGAGTGCTTCCTTGTCGGTCGCGTGCACGTAGTTCACGCGCTTCATGTCGTGCAGCCAGGCGTGCTCGGGGCCGATGCCGGGGTAGTCGAGGCCGGCCGAGATCGAATGCGCTTCGATGATTTGGCCGTCGTCGTCTTGCAGCAGGTAGGTGCGGTTGCCGTGGAGGACGCCGGGCCTTCCGCCCGCAAGCGAGGCCGCGTGCTGGCCGGTCTCGATGCCGTGCCCCGCCGCTTCGACGCCGTAGAGCGCGACGTCGGGGTCGTCGAGGAAGGGATAGAACAAACCCATCGCATTCGAGCCGCCGCCAATGCAGGCGACGGCGGCGTCGGGCAGGCGGCCTTCGCGTGCGAGCATCTGTGCGCGCGCTTCCTTGCCGATGACGGATTGGAAGTCGCGCACCAATGCGGGGTAGGGATGGGGTCCGGCGACGGTACCGATGATGTAGAACGTGTTTTCGACGTTCGACACCCAGTCGCGGAGCGCCTCGTTCATGGCGTCTTTGAGCGTGCGCGAACCGCTGCTGACAGGGCGCACCTCGGCGCCCAGCAGGCGCATGCGGAAGACGTTCGGCGATTGGCGCTTGATGTCGTCCTCGCCCATGTAGATCACGCAGGGCAGGCCGAAGCGGGCGGCGACGGTTGCTGTCGCCACGCCGTGTTGGCCCGCGCCCGTCTCTGCGATGATGCGCGTCTTGCCCATGCGGCGGGCGAGCAAGATCTGGCCCATGCAGTTGTTGATCTTGTGCGCGCCCGTGTGGTTGAGCTCATCGCGCTTGAAGTAGATTTTGGGCCCACCGAAATATTCGGTCAGGCGCTCGGCGAAATAGAGTGGCGAGGGGCGGCCTACATAGTGTTCCAAAAAATCGTCGAGTTCGGCTTGGAAGCTTGGGTCGGCTTTCGCGGCGTTGTAGGCGCGCTCGAGATCGAGGATGAGGGGCATCAGCGTTTCGGCGACATAGCGGCCGCCATAGAGGCCGAAATGGCCCTGCGCGTCGGGGCCGGTTTTGTAGGAGTTCGGTTTCATTTGGCTCATGCGTGGTTTCCGGCGAAGGCCAAGCGCGCAGCGGCGACGAAGCGTTCGATCAGTTGCGGATCTTTCTTGCCGCGCGCCACCTCGACGCCGGACGACACGTCGACGGCGTGGGTGCGCGTGAGGCGGATGGCTTCGGCGACGTTCTCCGCGGTGAGGCCGCCGGAGAGCATCCAAGGTTTCGTCCAGGTTTGGCCCGCGATCAGGTTCCAGTCGAAGACGAGACCGTTGCCGCCGGGCAGTTCACCTGGTTTGGCGTCGAACAGCAGCCAATCGGCAACCCGTTCGTATTCGCGGGCGCGGGCGATGTCGGCTGCGGTTTCGATGGCGACCGCTTTCATCACCGGCACGCGGAACATGTTGCGGATGGCGCTGACGCGTTCCGGCGGTTCGTCGCCGTGGAGCTGCCACATCTGCGGATGAAGACCAGCCGAGATTTCGTGCAGCGTTTCGTCGTTCGCATCGACCGTGAGCGCGACGCTGCGTAGGCCTGGTGCGCGCACGGCCAGCTTGCCCGCTTCGGTCGACGTCACGTAGCGCGGGCTCCCCCGATAGAAGTTGAAGCCGATATGTGTCGCGCCGGCGCGGGCGGCGGCGTCGATCGCATCGGCCGTTTTCACGCCGCAGATTTTGACGGCGATGCTCATGCCGCGGCGGGAAGCAGATCGTCGCGAATGGCGCGCGCGGCGGCTGTCGGGTCGGCCGCTTCCGTGATCGGTCGGCCGATGACAAGGATGTCGGCGCCAAGCTTCACCGCCTCGCGCGGGGTCATCACGCGCTTTTGGTCGCCTAGCGCCGCGCCCGCGGGACGGATGCCGGGAACGATCAGCATGAAGTCGCGCCCCAGTTCGCGGCGCAGCGGCTCGATCTCGTGCGCGCTGCAGACGACGCCGTCGAGGCCTGAGCTCTTCGCGAGCTTGGCGAGGCGGATGACGTGTTCGGACGGTGTTCCGGTGACGCCGGTCGCGGTGAGGTCGGACCCATCGAGGCTGGTCAGCATCGTGACGCCGATGACCTTCGGGCGTTTTGCGCCGGCGGTTGCGGCTGCATCGGCGGCCGCGCGCATCATCGCGGCGCCGCCGGCGCAGTGCACATTCACGACGGCAACACCGAGCGGCAGCACCGCGCGGATGCCGCCCGCCACAGTGTTTGGAATGTCGTGCAGCTTCAGGTCGGCGAAGACGGGTAGGCCAACCTCGGCGATTTTCGCGACCCCTTGCGGCCCGTTCGCATTGAAGAATTCGAGGCCGATTTTGAGGCCGCCGACATAGGGCGCGATCGCCTTCGCCCAGGCGAGGGCTTTGCCGACATCGGTGGTGTCGAGGGCGCAGAAGACGGGGTTTTTGGCGTGCTGGCTCATGTTGCGCCGCTTATAGGGAGGGGGACGGCGGGTGGCAACCTGGAGACCGCTTAGTCTTGCTTAATCCGGAAGCCCGGCGGTGGCTGTTGGAGCGGCCGTTCGCACTTTGCGGTCCAGGTGCGCTCTACGCCGGTGCGCGAGAAGGTGATGTCGCCGTTTGATTTGCAGGCGGCTTCGACGGCGTCGAATGCGGCCTTGGGCTCCGTGAAGAGGTTGTGGCCGTTGACGCTGTCGATCTCCTGGTCGCCCGAATAAGGGCCGCAGCGATCGCCGGTGTCGAGCTTGAGCCAGCTCTCTTCAGTCCAGAAGCCGTAGCTGCCGTTGCAGTGCTCCTTGAGCACGTGCATGACCGCGGCATTGCGGAATGTTTCGGGTGCGGGTGATGTCGTTTCGATCTTGGCGCCGAGCTTGCCGGCGATGGCCGGGAGGTCGTGCCAACGCGCCGTGCCTTCGCCGTCGACCAGCAGCGCGATCGCATCGCGCACTGCCGGGGCGTTTTGCTCGGCAAGGTCGCGGAACATGGCGACCGAGTAGTTGCCGCCATTGGCGGCGGCGCGTTTGAACAGTTCGCGCCAGAGCCCGAAGTAGTCCTTGCCGTTTGCCCGCCGGCCGAGATCGGCGAACCAGTGGATCGTCTCGCCACAGGGATAGGCCTCGTTGTCGCGTGCATGGCTCAAGGGCGTCGCGTCGAGCTGTTGTGCGCAACGGTTCAGAGCGGATTCGACGTTGCGCGAGATGCGATCGCGGTGGTCGTGATCGGCTTCGGCGAGGCGTGCCCAGTATTCCGCGCCACCTTCGTGCAGCCAGCGGGCTCTCTCGTTGTCGCTGGAGCGAAACGCGTGGCTGTTCCAGAAGTGCGCGTACTCGTGCCTTGCGGTGTGGCGGACGTCCGCCATGGCGCGATCCGACTTCGTAAGCCATTGATCGCCGAAGATCCGAAACGCGACGTTTGGCCCTTCGGTGACGTCAGCCTGGAATGCGCCGCGGCGTCCAGGCGTGAAGGTTGTCATGATCAGCGGCTTGCGCCGTAACGAAACGCCTGTGCTTCGGCGATAGAAGGCGAGTGAGGGACCGGCGAGGTTTTCAATTTGCTCTTGAATCCAAGCCGGCGCCGTTGGGTCGGCGACGAAGGTCGCGAGCGGCATTTCTCTCGCCGAAGACAGCGGACCCATGTAGACATAGATGCTGGCGGCTTGGTCGTCCGCTACGGCCGTGCGTTCGACGCGCAGCATTTGGCCGCCGCGCGGCAATCCGACGACCGCCGTTCCCTCTTGTGCGGCGAATGTGATCGTCGTGTCGAAAGCCGACTGTTCTCCGGCGAAGTACGAGGCGTACACGACGCGCCCACCGTCACCGATCTTCACGACGCATGGGTAGAACGGCCCGGAGAGGTCGTTGCGTGCAGCTACGACGACATCGAACGCGCGAAAGGGCGCGTCACCGCTGATCTCACCGTTCTTGTAGGTCAAGCCCGGTGTCGATATCGACCACGTGCCCTCGGCAAGTTCGCTGCGGTATTCGAGGCGGAGGCTCGAGACGTCGCGCTCGATCTCGAAGTGTGCTGCGACACCTTCCGGTGCGTGCGCTACACGCACGTTGAGCTTGAGGCGTTCGTCGGCACGTGCGGTCTCGATCACTGCGAGCGAGCAAAACACGGCGATGAGGACCGCGATGCGGATCATCGTTGCTATCCGACCTGCAGCGCGCGGCCGGTGGGCTTCACGATGAGCTTCTGCGCCACTTCGTTCTCGCGTTCGAGGCGGCGGATTTTTTCTTCGGCCTCGCGCAGGGCTTGGCGGGTGGAGGCTTGGCTTAGCCAGGTGGACCAGCCGCCGAGGACGATGCCGACGAGTGCGGTGGCCATGATGATCCAGAAGAGCGGCAGGTTGAACGCCATGGCCGGTGCTTTGGCGCTGAAGGGATCGAGGCTGAAGGGGACCTGGTGGCGGTTCGCCACCGCCACGATCATGGTCGCGAGCGCGAGCGCCCAGAAAAAGAGCGTGCGGAAGAGGTTGGTCATCGGGTGTGCGCCGGTTGCTTCGGTACGAAACTGCCATAGGCGAGGGCCTGGTGCGAAGCGCGGCGGGCTGCGACATGATGTAATGTTTTCTTTCCATATAGGAAAGTTTACATGACATAGCGAAATCGCGGAGGCGAATCATGTCGAGCGAACTCAAGCGGCAATTTGCGTATGGGGCGGCGCTCATCGCCTGCCTGATCGGGTTTGCGTTGCTCAAGGCTTGGCCGGGTGTGCAATCGGCGTTTGCGATGGCGAGCGTGGGCGTGCTCGCGGTCTACGTCGTTCGGTCGGACGAGGTCGAACGTGCTCTAGGTGTGCAGGCGGCAGGAGCCGCGTTTGCGCTGCTGTTGGCGGCAGCGCTGGCGGTCAAGGTCGCGGGGCAGGTCGCGCTCGCCGCGATGCTGGGCGACGATTTGTGGGCGGTTATGGTCGCGACAGCGCTCGTGTGTTGGGTTGTGCTGCGGATTCGGCTCGGATGAGAAACCGCATTCGCGTGCTGCGCGCCGAGCACAATGTCTCGCAGGCCGAGCTGGCGGAGCGCGTCGGCGTCTCGCGCCAGGCGATCAATGCAATCGAGAACGAGCGGCACGATCCTTCGATCACATTGGCCTTTGCCATTGCGCGCGTTCTGAAGGCCCCGGTCACCGAAGTCTTCATTGAGGAGAAGCGCTGATGCGTTGGTTGCGCATATTGCTGGCAGCGGTGGCTCTGCTCGCGATGTCGGCGGCCGGGTTCTTCGCAACGTGGCAGTACATGGGGCGCGACCGGATGCGGGCGCAGACGCCGAAGCCGCCGCTACCTTATTCAAGCCAGCAGGTTGTTGTTGTCGCGACGGATGGTGCGCGGCTTGCGGGGACGCTGACGCTGCCAGCTGGCGCCGGACCGCATCCGGCCGCCGTTCTCTTCGGCGTTGCGGGGCCGAACGATCGCGATCTGACCTATCGCGGCCACAAGGGATTTGCGGTGATCGCGGATGCGTTGGCGCGGTGCGGGGTTGCGGCGCTCAGGCTCGACGATCGCGGCGTCGGAAGTTCGGCCGGGTTTTGGCTCGATGCGCCGTATGCGCGCCTCGTGTCGGATGCGCTGGAGGCGCATGCATCGCTCAAACGTGATGCGCGCATCGATGGGCGGCGGATTGGACTTGCGGGTTTGAGTGAAGGCGGGGCGGTTTCGCTGCTTGCTGCGGCGGAATCTTCCGAAGTCGCGTTTGCGGTGCTGATGTCGCCGCCGGGCGTGCGGGGCGACGTTGCACTGAAGGAGCAATTCGAGCGGATGCTGGCGTGGTCGCCTGTCACGCCGTCGATGGCGAATGGGTACCGCAGATCCTTCGAGCGATTTATATCGCTCGTGCGTGCCGCGGACAGCGAGCAAGGCGAGCGGGCGTTGGCGTCGTATCTGGCTGGGGAAGGGGCGGCACTTGTTCCGCCGTACGGATTCGTGCCGCCGACGATCGCAGAGCGCGTGCGGCTGTTTTCAAGCCCATGGTACCGCTCGCAGCTCGAGTACGATCCGGCCGCGGCGATGCGCGCGATCAATGTGCCGGTGCTTGTTGTTTCAGGAACGCGTGACCAGGTGTTGCCGCCGGCGGTGCACGTGCCGGCGTTGAAGGCTGGGTTTCAGGGTAAGAACGTGCGGTTCGTTTCGGTCGAAGGTGCGAACCACTTGCTCATGCCCTCGTGGACGGGATTGCCGCTTGAGTACGCGCAACTCGAGACGACCGTCGATCCGCTGGTTCTCAAGACGATGTGCGAGTGGATTCCGCGCTGAGTTATTTGTTCAGCCGGTCGCGCAGTTCCTTGCCGGTCTTGAAGAACGGGACGTGCTTGGGTGCGACGTGCACGCTTTCGCCGGTGCGCGGGTTCCTGCCCGTGCGGGCGGGCCTCGATTTCACCGAGAAGGCGCCAAAGCCCCGGAGTTCGACGCGGTCGCCCTTGGCCAGCGCGGTTGCGATTTCGCCGAAGATCGTCGCCACGATCTTTTCGATGTCGCGCTGATAGAGGTGCGGGTTCTGTTCCGCGAGCTTTTGGACCAGCTCCGACTTGATCATCGACGCCCTTCCTTGAGGTGCCTTCGAGTCCGTGTGGGGCGAAGCTGCCCCGAGGCGCTGCAGGCGTCAAGCGCAAGTGGTTCTAAAATAAGGGATATTCGCTTCCGCAAAAGGAAAAGGGCGGCCGCGTGGCCGCCCTTTGCCAAATTTGACTGAAGGATGAGGGCCTATTCGGCCTTGTCCTGCTTCTTCTTCAGGGCAGCGCCCAGGATGTCGCCCAGGGATGCGCCCGAGTCAGACGAGCCGTATTGCGCCACGGCCTCTTTCTCTTCGGCGATTTGCAGCGCCTTGATCGAGAGCGTGAGCTTGCGGGCAACCTTGTCGACGTTCGTGACCCGTGCGTCGAGCTTGTCGCCGACCGAGAAGCGCTCAGGCCGCTGCTCGGCGCGGTCGCGCGAAAGCTCGTTCTTGCGGATGAACGCCTTGAGGTCGCCGACCACAACTTCGAGGCCGCCGTCGGTGACTTCCGAGACCGTGCAGGTCACGATGTCGCCCTTCTTCACCGGCCCGAGGCTTTCCATCGGATCGCCTGAGACCTGCTTGATCCCGAGCGCGATGCGTTCCTTGTCGGTGTCGATGTCGAGGACGACGGCTTTGACCATCTCGCCCTTCTTGTACTTCTTGATCGCCTCTTCGCCCGGCTCGTTCCAGTCGAGGTCGGAGAGGTGGGCCATACCGTCGATGTCGCCGTCGAGGCCGATGAACAGACCGAATTCGGTGATGTTCTTGATCTCGCCTTCGATTTGGCTGCCGACAGGGTGCTTGTCCGAGAACGAAGCCCACGGGTTGTCCATGGTTTGCTTCAGTCCGAGGCTGATGCGGCGCTTGGCCGAGTCCACTTCAAGCACCATCACTTCGACCTCTTGGCTGGTCGCGATGATCTTGCCCGGGTGAACGTTTTTCTTCACCCACGACATTTCGCTGACGTGGACCAGGCCTTCGACGCCCGGCTCCAGCTCAACAAACGCGCCGTAGTCGGTGATGTTGGTCACGCGGCCTTTGAACTTCGCCTGCATCGGGTATTTCGAGGCGACGCCTTCCCACGGATCGGCTTCCAGCTGCTTCATGCCGAGCGAGATGCGC
>CAYXQB010000111.1:0-10084 GCA_964466435.1 uncultured Flavobacteriaceae bacterium
GCCGACGTCTTTATTGTCTGTGTGCCGACGCCGATCGACGATCAGAAGCGACCCGACTTACGCCCGCTGAAGAGCGCCTCCGAGATCGTCGGGCGCGCACTGAAACGAGGCTCGATCGTCTGCTACGAATCGACGGTCTATCCCGGTCTAACAGAAGACTTTTGTGGTCCGATACTCGCTCAGGTTTCCGGTTTGAACCAGGGGTCTGATTTCCGGATCGGCTATTCGCCGGAGCGGATCAACCCTGGGGACAGGGAACACACGCTGCAACGTATCGTGAAGGTTGTGTCGGCTGAGGATAAGGCCTCCGCTGCAACCCTCGCGCGTCTTTATGGGGCGGTGGTGACGGCCGGCATTCATGTGGCGCCGTCTATCAAGGTAGCAGAGGCGGCGAAGGTTTTGGAGAACACGCAGCGGGATTTGAACATCGCGCTGATGAACGAACTCGCGCTGATCTGCGACCGGCTCGAGATTCGCACCGCCGACGTTCTGGCGGCGGCGAAGACGAAGTGGAATTTTTTGCCGTTCACGCCGGGCCTGGTCGGCGGCCACTGCATCGGTGTCGACCCGTACTATCTGACAACGAAGGCGGAGGCGCTTGGCTATCACCCCGACGTGATCCTGGCGGGGCGGCGGATCAACGACGGCGTCGGCGCGTTCATCGCGCAGCGGTTGATCCGCTTCTTGAGCCGGAACAACACCGCGTTGAACGAAGCGCGCGTTGCGATCTTGGGGCTGACGTTCAAAGAGAACGTACCGGACACGCGCAATAGTCGTGTGCCCGACATCGTGCACGAGCTTGCGCAATTCGACGTGCGTGCGACAGTGAGCGACCCGATGGCGCGGCCGCAAGACGCCTTGCACGAATACGGCATCGCACTCGGCGACCTTGATCGACTGCACGACCTGGATGCGCTGATCCTGGCCGTACCGCATCGCGCGTTTCTGCAGAACATCCCTGCCCTGCTTGCCAAGCTGAAGCCGCTGGGCGTGCTGATCGACGTGAAATCCGCGATCGATCCGGCGAGCGTGCCGAAAGGTGTTACGTATTGGAGTCTGTGATCGTCAGCCGCCGTTGGCTTTGACGGCCTTTGCGGTTTCGTTGAGTGCATCTGCGACGCCGGCTTTGGCTTTTTCGACGTTGCCGTAGCCCTGGCGGTTCGTGCCGGCTGCATTCAGGAGTGCTTGGGCCTTGGTCAAGAAATCGATGGCCGAGTTCAGCTTCGTCACCGTATCGCTACCGGCGCTTTGCGCCGCACCGGCAAAGTAGGAAGCAGCCATCAGGCTGGCGACGGTGGCTGCCATGAGGGTGCGGCCGAGCAGCAAGCTCTTCATTGCGTGGTTCCTTTCTCGAAGCCGTCAGTTTGCAGCGTCACGCCCATTTACGCCAGCGCCGTCGTCGGATAGACGGCGGGTACGGAGTGAGGACGCATGAAGGTTTTGCTTACCGGTGCCGCCGGATTTATCGGGTTTCATGTTGCCCAAGCGCTTCTGGCGCGGGGCGATGAGGTCGTCGGTGTCGACAATCTGAACGCCTATTATGAGGTGGCGCTGAAGGACGCGCGGCTGGCGAAGCTCACCGCGCAGAAGGGGTTCGCGTTCGAGCGCGCGCATATCGCCGACAAGGAGGCGATGTTTGCGCTGGGGGCCAAGTATCCGGACGTGACGCATGTCGTACACTTGGCGGCGCAGGCTGGGGTGCGGCATTCGCTGACCGATCCTTACACCTATGTGACGTCGAATGTGATGGGTCAGGTCGTGATGCTGGAACTTGCGCGCAAGTTCGCGAAGTTCGAGCACTTCGTTTATGCGAGTTCGTCGTCGGTCTATGGCGGGAATACGAAGCTGCCGTTCTCCGTCGACGACGAGACGGAGCAGCCGAATTCGCTCTATGCGGCGACGAAGAAGGCCGACGAGTTGATCGGGCATACGTACGCGCATCTCTACAAGCTGCCCGCGACGGGCTTGCGGTTCTTCACCGTGTACGGACCGTGGGGGCGTCCGGATATGGCCGCGTTTCTGTTTACGCGCGCGATTCTGGCGGGCGAACCGATCCGGGTGTTCAACGGCGGCGAGATGTGGCGCGACTTCACCTATGTCGACGATATCGTCGCGGGGGTTCTGGCGGCGGTGGCGCGTAAGCCGTCGGGGGCGCCGCCACATGCGATCTATAATCTGGGCAATCACCGGTCGGAGAAGCTGACCGATTTCATCGCGACGCTAGAGAAAGCGCTGGGCGCCAAGGCGCAGATCAAGTTCGAGCCGATGCAGCCCGGCGACGTCGCGCGCACCTATGCGGACATCGAAGCGTCGCGGCGCGATTTGGGGTTCGATCCAAAGACTCCGATCAGCGAAGGGATCCCGCGCTTTGTTGCTTGGTACCGCGACCACTATCGCGTTTGGCCAAAAAACTAGGGCCGGAGATTTCTCTCCGGCCCCTGGTTCTCGTTCAAGCCTTACCAGCAGAAGCGCCAGCGGTGGTGGCCCCAGCTTTGCGGCCAGTGACGGTCGCGCCAGCCGTAGTGGCCCCAACGCGGCTGGCCGGAACGCCAGCACAGGCCGCGATAGTCCCAGAACCACCACGCATCGTCGTAGTACCACCAGTACGCGTCGTCGAAGTAGCGCAGCGAGATGTACCAGCGCCAGCTGTCATCCCAACCGTTGTTGTACCAGTGCGGGTACCAGTAGTTGTTGTCGTAGTAGTGATGCGAACGCCAACGCGCGTGGTGGCGCGCGTGCGGCCAGCGCTGACGGTTGTCCCAACCGCGCCGGTCGTGCCGGCGGCCGTCGCGCCAGTCGCGATCACGCCAATCGCGGTCGCGCCAGCGATCGGGCGAGGCGCCTGGACCGCCGCGTGGGCCGGGCGGGTTTTCCCAGTTCGTGCCGGGGCCGCCGCGCGGTCCGGGCGGGTTGTTGTCGCGGTCGCGCCAGCGGGGGCGATAGTCCGGCGAGGTGCCGGGTCCGCCGCGCGGGCCGGGCGGGTTTTCCCAGTTCGTGCCGGGGCCGCCACGCGGGCCCGGCGGGTTGTCGTCGCGGCCGCGCCAGCGAGGGCGACGATCCGGCGAGGCGCCGGGTCCGCCGCGCGGGCCGGGCGGATTTTCCCAATTCGTGCCAGGGCCGCCGCGCGGTCCCGGCGGATTGTTATCACGCCAGCGTGGGCCTTGGCCGGGGCCGCCTGCGGGGCCTGGCGGATTCCAGTTTGGCCCAGCGCCCGGACCACCTGCGGGTCCCGGCGGATTCCAGTTTGTTCCCGGCCCGCCGGCCGGACCGGGCGGGTTGCCGCCGCCGCGGTGACGCCAGCCGTCACCGCCGCCACCGGCACCTCGGTTGCCGCCGTCTTGATGCGCTTGATGATCGCGACCACCGCGGCCTTCGCCGCGATCGGCCCAGGCGGGCCCTGCGACCAAGCTCAAGCTCAGAGCGGCGACTGCGACCGCTGGAGCGAGAGTTCTCAATCTCATTTCATTCACCTTTCGATTGGGTGTCACCCAGTTTCGGCTTTTGCGCCCGTGGGGCTGAATGGTGCATGAACGGAGCGTTTAGAAACCGGATGCGACAGGGAGCGGGGTTCATATGCGGGTTCTGTTGATTGGCGGTGCTGGCTATATCGGCAGCTCGATCGCGTATCATTTGCTGGACCAGGGGCATGAGCCGTTCGTGCTCGACAACTTGTCCACCGGTTCGCGGGAGGCGCTGCCCGCGGAAGTTCCGTTCGTGCAAGCGGATTGCGGGGACGCAGCCGCGCTTGGCGCTGCGATTCGCGAATGGCGGATCGAGGGGGCGGTGCAGCTGGCGGCAGCAGTGCGGGTGGACGAATCCATGGCCGATCCGGCGAAGTACTATTTCAACAACACGGTGAAGTCGCTCGCCGTGTTCGACACCTGCGCCAAGGCCGGGGTGAGGGACATCGTGTTCTCTTCGACCGCGATGGTCTATGCGGGCGACGCCGACGCGCTGCTCACCGAGACAACGGAGACTGGGCCGACCAACCCTTACGCCCGTTCGAAACTTGCGAGCGAGTTCATGCTGCGCGACGTGGCCCGGGTGTCGGGCATGCGCGCGACGATCTTGCGCTATTTCAACGTTGCAGGCGCCGACTTAGCTCTGCGCTGCGGCCAGCGCTCACCGGAGGCAACGCATCTGATCAAAGTGGCGTCTCAAGTCGCGATCAATGCGCGGCCGCACCTCGCGATTTTCGGCACCGACTATAAGACGCGCGACGGTACGGCGATCCGCGATTACATCCACGTGATGGACCTGGCCGACGCGCATCTGCTCGCGCTGATGAAGTCCGGCGCGGCAGGTGAAACGAGGCTTTTCAATTGCGGCTACGGCTCGGGTCAGACGGTGCGCGAGGTCGTCGCTGCGTTCGGTACGGTGTTGAACCATCCCCTGCCCACGGTGGAACAACCGCGGCGCGCGGGCGATGTTGCGATCCTGGCTTGCGACCCTGCGAAGGTGAAGCACGAGTTGGGCTGGGCGCCGAAACACGCGTCGATCCGCACAATCGTGGAAACGGCGCTCAACTGGGAGCGCAAGCTGGTGGCGGCGCGGCGGTAGCGCGCACGCCGCGCAGTTCTCGGAACGAGCCGATGTGAGCCGTTGACGTTGCGACGAGATGGCTGTCGGGTAGCCGCATCATCGCTGCGATGAAGCGGCGGTCGCAGGTTGCGTTAGGTCAAGGATGCCGCTCGCGGCCACCGCTATTGGCCGTCGTATCGCAAGCCAACGGAGATGGCGCACCGTGCTGAGCCATGCCCTTTCGAGACTCCTCCTCTGTCTCATTCTCGTGCTTTCGGCCGCTCCGGCGCATACCGCGGCTTGGGGTCAACTTGCGTTCGACGACGCCCTCTCGGCCGAAGCCAAGGAAGACTACGAGAAAGCCTCGGGCGTGATCGACGCGCTGCTCGCAGAGTATCGCATCACGCTCAAGCAGCCCGTTACCGCGGTCATCACCGCGAACACGGAGAACTACATCCGCGCGCTCATGCAGTATGGCGGGATGAGCCGCGCGGAGGCCGAAAATAAGGCGATCAACGAGGTCACGAGTCTGGGCGTAAGCACGGGTCGTCCCGTTATTTTGGTGCGCTGGATTCCTAGCCGCACGATCATCGCGCCAGGGCAATTCCGCGAGGTTCGCAATCCTGAGGTTGCCTACACGCTGGCGCACGAGCTGTTCCATCAAGTGGTTCAGCAATATCCGCGTAACCTCGTGCCAACGTGGCTGAACGAGGGTCCGGCACAGATGTTCCGCTATGTCGCGTTGGAACGCGCCCAGCTGAAAAGCGTCGGCGCGAGCTTGCAGGAAGACGCGAGCGCCGTCCGCCGCGCGCCCGCCCTGCCCGACGCGCACGCCGTTGACACGACCGACTATGCGGCGTGGCGCGCTCTCGTTGCGAAGGGGTATCCCGTCTATTCAATGGCCTCGGTCATGACCGGGCAATTGACCCATCAGGGCGGATTTCGCAAAGTGATCGACTACTACGAACTGCTCGCCGACGGCATTTCGCCCGATCAGGCGTTCGAGCGCGCCTTCGGCGCCACCAGAGGCGAAGTCCTCGACGGCATGAACGCCTACTTCGCTTCGCTGCGCAGCTGAGTGCGGTCACGCACGCGGGTCACCGGCTCTCGCACATCGGTAGGCCGCAGCGCCCGGACCCAGTTGGGTCCTGGCGTTTGCCGTTGCGCTAGTACGTGAATTCCGCTGACAGCCAGAGCTTGCTGCGGTCGGCGAGCGCACCGGCTCCGAAGCCGTCGTAGTCGGCATATTTGACGCTCGCAGACCAATGGTCGCCGAACTTTCCCATCACCTCGAAGTCCCACTCGGACCCCAGATCGGCGCCGCCGCGCTCGGCATCGAAGTCGTGATAGGTCACGGCCGCCGTCACGCTGGTGAGCGGTCCCGCATCAGCAACCTTCGTCTCGTAGCCGAGCGTCCCGTATACGTCGACGATGCCGTTCGCCGGCGTGACGAGGAACACGTCGGCAAAGCCTTGAAACTTGTGCAACGTGGCGAGCGGCGTTTGAAAGCGGTCGAAGCCGTTGCCTTCCAGCGATTCGACGCCGCCCAATAACTTGAACCCGTGGGCGGCTACACCGCCCTCCAGCATCCAGTAGTCGACATCGTAGTTGCGCGGATTGCCGGCGTAGTCGCTTTGCGTTGCGTATTCGAGGGCGTAGAGCATCGCCCAACCTTCCGCTACGCCGTGTTTGCCGGCGAAACGTAGACCAAACGTCGTGGTCGATGGCGTGTTCGAATTCAGCTGGGGACCGTCTTCCAGTTCGATCAGATACCCGTAGCCTGTCAACTTGCCCCAATCCTTGAAATCATATGCGGCATTGAACAAGTGCGTGTCGCCTTCGAGTGCGCCCTGAAATGCGCCGGGACCGCCCTCTTCGCCAAAAATGCGATTGATCTGATTCACATAGATGTAGGTGAGGTTCAGGTTCTCGATGGTCGTGTTCGTGATACGCGCGGCGTCAAACGTCTGTTCGTTCTGCCGGAACGCGACGCCGCCGACAAACCGCTGATTGTCGAAATTGATCCGCTGACGCCCAACCGTGAGCACGGTTTGCGGCAAACCGGAGTATTCGACCTGCAAGCGGTTGATCTGAAAGTCATTTGGGTCCGCGACCACGGGAAACGTGACGTTGCCGTTCGTCGTGTCGTCGAAGTCGTCGTTCAACTGAACGACACCTTCGCCTTCGACTAAGAGCTGCAGGTCCCACACTTTGCCGGTCAGAAAGCCGACGCGGGCACGCAGCGTGTGCGCGTTCGCCTCGTTCGCAATACCGTCCTGATCCACATGCTCGTAGCGATAGCGCGCATCGATCAGGAGCTTTCCTTGGTCGAAGAAGTCGCCGAACGTCCCCTCGGCGCGTGCCGCGACCGCGCCAAGGCTCGATACGGACGCGAACAGCAGCGCAGTGGGCAGTGTCGAGGCGAGAAGGGTCTGTTTGACGGAACGCATGGCAGCTCTCATGAAGACTTGCAGTGTTACTGCATGTTGCTGCTGACCGATCAACCAACCGTTAACTGCAGCTGCACCTGTACGTCGCGCATGATGCGAGTTTCGAGGCGGTCAAGCGACGGTTTGACCGCCCGTGTTGCGCGACTAGCCGTTCCAGTGACGCGATCCGAATCCTGTCCCCGGTCGATATCGACATCGCTGTCGCCCAGCATCGCGAGCCGGGTGGCGGTCTCACGCGGCGTACGTCATCGGCACGATGCACCAACACCGAGTCGAAATGACGCCCCGGCAAGCGGCTCACGCGTTGGGTCACGTCACGTCCCGCAACGCCCCACGATACTTGATATTGATCAAGAATAAACACGAGCAATATCAAGTCGTGACGCTTTCGGATGGCGCCGTGTCGCCAAGAGCCTTGATCCTAGTCAAAGCCACATGGTTGGCCTGAGGGCAGTCTGCGCGCGGAAACACAGGACGCGGGGCCATGACCACCACCAACGTCACGTCCGGCCAGCAGACCCAAGCCGTCGCCCTTTCGACGATTGCGTTCACGATCTGCTTCGCCGTTTGGACCATCTTCTCGATCATCGGCGTGCAGATTAAGCAGGAACTGGGCTTAAGCGAGACTCAGTTCGGACTGCTCGTCGGAACGCCAATTCTCACCGGGTCGCTGATCCGCCTCGCGCTCGGCATATGGACGGATCAGTACGGTGGGCGGTTGGTTCTCAGCTTGGTCATGATCAGCGCCGCGGTCGCGACGATGCTGCTCACACTCGCTTACGACTACCCGACTTACCTACTGGCAGCACTCGGCGTGGGAATCGCCGGCGGATCGTTCTCCGTCGGTATCGCTTACGTCTCGCGCTGGTTCCCGAAGGAACGTCAGGGCACCGCGCTCGGCATCTTCGGCGCCGGCAACATCGGCGCCGCGGTGACGAAGCTCGCCGCGCCAACCATCATGGTCGCCTATGGCTGGCAAACGGTTGCGATGATCTGGGCGCTCGCGATCGGCGTGATGGGCCTGCTCTTCTACCTGCTCGCCGCCGACGACCCTGATCTCGCCGCCCGCCGCGCGGAGAAGAAACCCCCGGTCAGCTTCTGGTCTCAGCTCGAGCCGCTCAAGAACATCCAGGTTTGGCGCTTCTCGCTCTACTACTTCTTCGTCTTCGGTGCGTTCGTCGCGCTCGCGCTGTGGCTGCCGCGGTACCTGATCGGCGTCTACGGTTTCGACATACAGACGGCCGGCCTCTTGGGCGCGGCTTATTCGATCCCCGGCTCGCTGTTCCGCATCTACGGCGGCGTGCTGTCGGATCGCTACGGCGCGCGCACGGTGATGTACTGGACGTTCATCGTCTCGGTCATCGCGCTTTTCATTCTGTCCTATCCGCCCACGACATACACCGTCGACGGCATCCAGGGACAGTTCACGTTCCGCATGGCGATGAGCGCGACCGGCTTCACAGTCGTCGTGTTCGTCCTCGGCTTCTTCATGAGCCTCGGCAAAGCCGCCGTCTACAAGCACATTCCAGTCTACTACCCGAACAATGTCGGCTCCGTCGGCGGCCTCGTCGGCCTGATCGGCGGCCTCGGCGGTTTTGTCCTGCCGATTCTATTCGGCGTGATGAACGATCTGACCGGCATCTGGCAGAGCTGCTTCATGTTGCTCTTCGCCATCACGGCGACCGCGCTCATCTGGATGCACCTCGCTATCCGTCAGATGGAACACGAAGCCGTTGGCGACGTGCTTTCCAAGCTGCCGCAACTTCCCGAAATGCAGACGATCCACAAGCCGCAGCACCAAGAGGCGCTCGCAGGTCACCTGCTCACCGACTGGCGGCCGGAGGACAAAACGTTTTGGCAGTACACCGGTAAGGCGATTGCCAACAAGAATCTCTGGCTTTCGATCCCGGCGCTGCTGCTGTCGTTCTCGGTGTGGATGGTGTGGTCCATCGTCGTGGCGAAACTGCCCTCGGTTGGGTTCAACTACACGACCGACCAGTTGTTCTGGCTCGCGGCATTGCCCGGACTGTCGGGCGCCACGTTGCGCATCTTCTACTCGTTCATGGTTCCCGTCTTCGGCGGGCGCCTCTGGACGACCGTCGCGACCTGGTCCCTGCTCGTGCCCGCGCTCGGCATCGGCTACGCGGTGCAGGATCCGAATACGCCCTATGTCGTGTTTTTGGGTCTCGCGCTGCTGTGCGGCTTCGGCGGCGGCAACTTTGCGTCCTCGATGTCGAACATCTCGTTCTTCTTCCCGAAGGCCGAGAAGGGCAATGCGCTCGCCCTGAATGCCGGCCTGGGCAATTTGGGCGTCAGCGTGATGCAGTTCGCCGTGCCCATCGTCATCACGACCGGCGTGTTCGGTTGGCTCGGCGGCGATCCGCAAGTTGCGACGGTCGACGGCGCAGAGACACAACTCTGGCTGCAGAACGCGGGCTTCATCTGGGTGCCGTTTATCATCGTCTCCGCGTTTGCGGCCTGGTTCGGCATGAACGACATCGCCTCGGCCAAAGCCTCGTTCGCCGAGCAGTCCGTGATCTTCCAGCGCAAACACAATTGGATTATGTGCTGGCTCTACACGGGGACCTTCGGTTCGTTCATCGGCTACTCGGCGGGCTTCCCGCTGCTCTCGAAGCTGCTGTTCCCCGACGTCAACGCGCTACAGTACGCGTTCTTGGGGCCGCTCGTGGGCGCGGTTTCCCGATCGATGACCGGCTGGGTGTCCGATAAGTTCGGCGGCGGGCGCGTGACGCTGTGGGTATTCGCAGGGCTCATCCTCGGCGTCGCCGCAGTGCTGTTCTTCGTCGGCATCAAAGATCAACCCGGCGCGTTCTGGGGCTTTTTCGGCAGTTTCCTGTTCTTGTTCTTCGTGACGGGCGTGGGCAATGCGTCAACGTTCCAGATGATCCCTGCAATCATGCGCCAGGAAATGGTGCGGCTGATGCCCAACGCCGACCCCGAAGCGCGCTTGCGCCAAGGCGACAAGGAATCGGCTGCGATCATCGGCTTCACATCCGCGATCGCAGCCTACGGCGCGTTCTTCATCCCGAAGGCTTACGGCTCTTCCATCGCCATGACCGGCGGACCGGAAGCAGCCCTCTGGGCGTTCCTCG
>CAYXQB010000112.1:0-10029 GCA_964466435.1 uncultured Flavobacteriaceae bacterium
GCAAACGTCTCCACGAAGCGCTCCAACGCCCTACTCTCGACCTCACCGATGACGCGCCAGTCGCGATAGACGATCTCGCGCGCAATCTTCTCTTTTTTGCTGTCGCCTGCGGGGTCACGCAGATTGCGGACCTTGCGTGTTTCCTCGACCGAGCACGATGTCACCTTCGCGTCGCCCTTTTCCAAGATCGCGTGCGCGCGCTCCTGCCTGAGGTCGGGCGGAAAGTAGGTCGCCTCGTCGGCCGGCGTTTCGAACAATTCGCGGTGGCGGTAGTTGCGCGCTTCCACGTCGAACATCGCCCTGCCCTGCCGGCACAGGCGCACGAGAATGCGTGAGGCAGCGGTCTTGTCGACGCCCAACGCATCGGCAAGCTGGTCGATCGAAAGGTGAAAGTTCTTCTTCAGAAGTTCCACAGCGACCGGCAGCTTCGGCTCATCCTCTGCGGCGCCCGTGGCCAGAAGATCGAAGCCACCCGTGCCGGTGAAGCCGCTGCCGGACCAACCCGTCAGACCAAGCAGGAACGTCATGCCTGGCAGCTTCACGGCGTAGAAGCTCGGCAGTGCGCGGCCCTTCAGGTAAATGTCGACGCCGTCCGCAAACGGTAACAGCCCTTCGATCAGTTTGAGCGGGCGGCGGCCCCATACGCGTGTCGTCTTGTGTTCGGTGTAGTTGTGCGTTGCACCCTCGAACGTGACCGTGTGTTCCCACGGCTCAAGCACGAGCTTCACGTCTTGGCCCGGCTCGAACTCGTAGCGAAGGCCGCGCGGCGAGACCTTTGCTTTCGTGTGGCGCAGCATCCGCAGGGCCGCGAGCAGGTCGATCGGTTTCACGTTCACGCGCGTGCCCGGCAAGCCCATCGCCGCTTGCACCTGCAGAAAGCCGCGCACCCAGCTTTCCGGGAGGTCCACCTTCTTTTCAAAGCGGCCGCCGGCGCTAGAAGTCTTCACTTCAAAGCCTTCGGGGCCGATACGGAACGTCGTCGAGCGGCTCGTGCGCATTTCACCCAGCGCGCCCCAGAGCCAGGCGGAGAAATCGATGTTCGTCGTGCCGGTTATCACCTCGCCCATCGTCTCGAACAGATTTGGATCTACGATGAGCGCGCCGTAGACGGACTGGTCTTGGCTGAACGCCTCGAAGAACACGCGGTCCGGGTGCACGGTGATGACGGGGTCGAGGATGGCCGCCTCGCCGTACCACATGTCGTTTGACCAGATCAGCTCGCCAAGTGCACGCAACGCGATGCGCAGGATGAAACCGTGGTCGCGCACGCGGCCGTGAAAGCGGACCGGGCGGCGCATGTTTGCCGCGACAGCGACGTTCGTCGTGTCCGCAGTCGAGTCCAGCAGGGAGGGCGAGGCGTAGTCGACGTAGATGATCATGCAGCGCTCTTTTGCTGGACGGCACGGCGGTAGATCACCGGTTTTTCGCGTGCGCTTGCGAGATCAGGCGCTGCTTCGAGGACCGCACCTATCAGGCCGATCAACTCGGATTTCGGATACTTCTTGTCGGGCAGCTTCAGGGCATCCCTTGCCCGCGAAAGCACTCGCTTGGCGGCATCCGGACTCGAACGTGCCGCATTCGCCAGGGCCGAAAAAGCCGCGAGCCTCGTCTTGCGGTGGATTGGTCGCAACAGGGTCCCCAGCAGAATGTCGAGGTTGGCACCGGCGAGGGTCACAGCGCGCGGGTCGCCTTGCGCGAGGATGCGATAGGCCAATCCCATCACGTGGATGTCCGATCCTTCCACCAGATCCTGCACGGCAAGCGGCGAAGACAGGAACGACCGCAGCGAACGCGAGAACAATAGGCGCGCGAGATCATTGTGCCGAAGCAGAGCCTGATAGGCAAAGAGCGTGTAGGCGGGAATGCGGGTCAAGACGCCCGCGGCGCGGCGCGCGAACTCTTGTTCGTCGCGGTCGCGAATTGCCTGGTAGTACTTCGCCAGTTCCGACGCCGTTGCCTGCAACGGATCGGCTTTGGAGGGCGTGCGACCTGCGCGCTGTTCCCACGACACCTGTGTCGCGTAGCGGGCTGCGAGTGTGTCCATGAGCTCGGTGTCGTTTGCGTCCTGAGCAAGGCGCACGAGCTTCGCGTAACCCTGCCCCCACCAGCGTGGCGTCACCTGCGCGCGGAACGGGCCCCGAACCAGATCGGGATAGCGGCGGTAGATCAGCGAGGCCAGGCTGTCGTCCAGCGTGTGAACGCGCGCCAGACCCATGCCGGGCCAGTTCCACTCCTGACTCACACCGGCTAGCGCGCGCAGCCTTTCGCGCTTCACTTCGTCGTTCAGCGCGGGATCGTCCAAGATCGCCGCCAGGCCGGCCCGATAGTGGTTGTCGGGGCCAAGCCGGACGGCTGCGGTCCACAAATCCCACCAGCCCCGCGCGGCCGCAAAGTCGATCAGGCGCTTCGCTTCTTTGTCGCGACCCCAGCCGCCGATCGCGCTTTCAAGTTTGCTACGGATGTAGGGAAATACATCTTTGCCGCGTTTTTCGAGCAGCGCGATGAGCGTCGGCATCGCATCGACGTTGTAACCCTCGGGGTGGCGTTCGAGCAGCGCGTCGTTCAACCGCTTGGGCTCGCTCTCGGACGCGGCAAGCGCCAGCGTGTCCTCGCGCCAGCGAGCAATCGGCACCAGGCGACGGTACAGCGCGCGGCTGAGCGCGATGTCGCCCTTCGCTTCGGCGCGGACTGCGAGCTTGTCCCACATCGCGCGCTTTTTTTCGTCCCAATAGCCGCGCGGCACGTGATCGAGGATGAATTTCGATGCGCCGCGGTCCGTGTCGTAGAGCGCGAGCGCTGTCGGCTCATCGAGCGAGAACCAGTCATTGAATTCGTCAAGGACAATGGCGCGAGCGGCGGGACCCGTTGCTGCGCGATAGGATTCCAGGAGGGCCGCGGTGAAGCGCGGCTCATCGATTCCCCAGCCTTTGACCTTCGCGAATTTCCACCGGATCAAGCGGCGGACGAGGTTCGTGTCTCGCGCCTGGCGCGCGGCGTTGAGCCACCCTTCGAGGTCCTTTTCGTGGTCCTTCCAATGGATTCGCGTCCAGCGCTTTCCGTCGGTCGCCCAATCCGAAAACTGGTTGAAGATGAAGGGGCGAAAGATCGGGCGGCTGCGGGCGTACAGGCGCGGGCCCCAGTACCAGGTCAGGCCAGGGAACGCCGGGTCGCGCGCGATTCCTTCGAAATTGTCGCGGAGGCGCCTGTTGTCAGCTTGGGCATCAAGCAGCGCGTCCACGGCGCGAATGAGCGCTTTCTGATCCATCGCGACCCCAGAGATTCGTGTAAGTACAGTGACCGATACCGAGAGAGCGGCGTCAAGGCAGGGGAACACACGTGCACGTCGTCTTCCGCGCACGCGCAAGTTCTGCTTAAACCCGCGCGCTGCAACTGCTTGGACCCCGCGCTGCCCATGACCGACAAGAAAAACGGCCTTACCTACGCCCAAGCGGGTGTCGACATCGACGCCGGCGATGCGCTGGTTGAAGCGATCAAGCCGCTCGCCAAATCGACCGCGCGGCCGGGCGCAGATGCGGCGCTCGGCGGGTTCGGCGGGCTGTTCGACTTGAAGGCCGCCGGGTTCAAGGATCCTTTGTTGGTCGCAGGTACAGACGGCGTGGGCACGAAACTGAAGGTCGCGATCGAATCCGGTATTCACGACACGGTCGGAATCGACCTCGTTGCGATGTCCGTCAACGACATCGTCGTGCAGGGTGCGGAGCCTCTGTTGTTTCTCGACTACTTCGCAACCGGCAAGCTCGATGTGACGATCGGCACGGCGGTCGTGAAGGGTGTCGCTGAAGGCTGCCGTCAAGCAGGTTGCGCGCTCGTCGGCGGAGAGACCGCCGAAATGCCCGGCATGTATGCGCGCGGCGATTACGATCTTGCCGGATTTGCGATCGGCGCCGTTGAGCGCGATCAGGTTCTGCCGCGCCGCGATATGGACGAAGGCGACGTCGTGCTCGGGTTGCAGTCGTCCGGCGTACACTCGAACGGCTACTCGCTGGTTCGCCGGATTGTCGCCGACCAGGGTCTGAAGTACGAAGCGCTTGCGCCGTTCGCGAAGGGTGAGAGCCTCGGCCGCGCGCTGCTCGCGCCGACCCGCATCTACGTGAAGAGTGCGCTTGCGGCGATCCGCAAGAGCGACGTGAAGGGCTTTGCCCATATCACCGGCGGCGGCCTGACCGAGAACATGCCCCGCGTCGTGCCGGACGACCTCGACATCGAGGTCGATCTGGGTGCTTGGACGCCGCTGCCGGTGTTCCAGTGGTTGGCACGGTCCGGCGGCGTCGAGGAACGCGAGATGCTGCGTACGTTCAACTGCGGGATAGGCATGATCGCCGTCGTGCCAGAGGCGCGTGCGGATGAGGCCGCGCGGGTGCTCAGCGATGCGGGCGAGCAGGTGTTTCGCCTCGGCCGTTTGGTCAAGGGTAACGGCGAGCCGACGGTACGGTACAAGGGCCGTCTCGCTCTATGACGCGCAAGCGCGTGGCTATCCTGATCTCCGGGCGCGGCAGCAATATGCGGGCGCTGATCGAGGCCGCGCGTGCGCCCGACTATCCGGGCGAGATCGTGCTTGTTGTCGCAAGCCGCATGGAAGCCGACGGGCTTAGCATTGCGCACGAACTGGGGATCGAAACCGCGCTCGTCGATCAAGTTCGCTACCGGCGCGAAAACCGGGACCGCGAGGCCTACGACGCAGAACTGCACCATGTTCTTACACGAGCGAATGTCGAGTTTGTTTGCCTTGCCGGCTTCATGCGCATTCTGTCCGCGGACTTCGTGCGCAAGTGGGAAGGACGCATCGTCAACATCCACCCGTCCCTGCTGCCGGCGTTTCGCGGATTGAAACCACAGCGCCAAGCGCTCGCGGCCGGCGTCAAGGTGAGCGGGTGCACGGTGCACTATGTGGTGCCGGAGCTTGATGCTGGCCCCGCGATCGCCCAGGCGGAGGTGCCGGTGCTCGAGGGCGACACGGAAGAGACTCTAAGCGCGCGCATTCTTGAGGCCGAGCACAAGCTCTACCCGGTGGCGCTGCGAAAACTGTTGTTCTAGCTACCTGGCTTTTAGGATCGCGCGCGCAGCGTTGCGGCCGGCCGCACCGCTGATGCCGCCGCCGCCGTGTACGCCGTTACCGCACAAAAAGAGTTCATCGATCGGTGTCTTGTGCGTGGACCAGCCCGGCACCGGGCGCATGAAGAACATCTGGTCGAGGATGAGCTGACCGTGATTCAGATCGCCCTCAGTCAGCCCGTAGGTTCTTTCGAGGTCGAGCGGCGTCAACGTTTTGACCGCACGGATCGAGGGCTTGAGTTGCGGGAATGCGGCAGCGGCCGTGTCGATCGCGCAGCGTTCGAGCACGGTTCGCTCTTGGCCCCAGTCGCGACCGCGCAGAGCGTAGGGCGCGAACTGGAAATGGACCGAAACCGTGCGGCCAGCGGTCGTGATCTCAAGATATGGGTTCGTCGAAATCTGGCCGTACTTCGCAGCATCGTAGGCGCGTTCGAGATAGCGGATGCCAGGCGCCATCGCGAGCGTACCCGCCGGGAGGCCATGGTTGCCGTCGGTCAGCACATGCACCTTGGCGACGGCTCCGCGCATCTTGATCGACTGCGTTGCCCACACGAATTCGGGCGGAAGCTCGGGCGCACCGACGAGGTCGAGCAGCGTGTGCCGAGGGTCGGCGCCGGATATCACGATCGGTGCGCGAATTTCTTCGCCGCTTGCGAGGCGCACACCCTGTGCGCGCTGATCGTCGACCATAATGGACTGAACAGCCGCCGATAAGCGGAGCGTGCCACCACGCGCGTTGAACACCGCGATGAGCGTGGCGGCGATGCCGCCAATGCCGCCCTCTGTGCGCCGGTGGCCGGGGCCGCCGCGGTTCAGCCAATTGTGCATCAGCGTGTAGCCGCTGCCGGCCGACATGGGGCCGAGGGTCGCGCCGTGGATCGCAACGGAAGCGATTGCGGCGCGTACGACATCGGACTCGAACCACTCTTCGGTCAGTTCCAGCGCCGACATCGGCAGGGCGCGGATCACGCGGAACATGTCGCGCGGGCCCAGCCGGCGCAGGTGCAGCCCGAGCTTGGCGAGCGGCAAGCCTTCGGCGAGCGAGACGCGCGGAAGACGCGGCATCGGCGTGCGGTAGGCGACGTCGAGGAACGCGGTTGCTTCGGTCATGAAAGCGACAAAGGCAGGCCAACGATCGGCGTCACGCTTTGAGAACGCCGCAATGGAGGAGAGCGTCCGCGCGTCGGAGTCCGCCGTTAGGCGCAGCTGTCGACCATCGGGCAAGGCCGAAACGAGTGGTTCGTTGACCGCGGGCGGCAGGCCATGCGGCACGAGGGCGAGATCGTCCACGATGTCGGGCCGCAGAGTGCCGCCTGCGTGAAGCGCGTCGACCGTGAAGCCGTCGGCAAAGGTTTCGGTTGCCGCTTGGCCGCCGGCCACTGCGCGACGTTCGAGCACGAGCACGCGCTTGCCGGCCTTCGCGAGATAGTTGGCCGCGACGAGACTGTTCAGGCCTGCGCCAATGACGATGATGTCGTACTCAGCCATCAGCGCCAATCCTTCAACACTTCGTCGGCGGCGAGCTTGCCCGCCGCGCCCATGACGCCGCCGCCAGGATGCGCGCCGGACGCACCGAAGTAGTAGCCTGGCAAGGGCGTGCGGAAGTCGGCCCACTGGGGCGACGGGCGCAAGAAAAAGAGCTGATGCAGCAGCAGCTCGCCGTGGAAGATGTTGCCGCCGGTGATGCCCGCGATGCGTTCGATGTCCTTAGGCGTGATGACCTGCTTGCCGACGATTGCGCGGCGAATATTCGGTGCGTAGCGCTCGATCGTGCGGATCACGGTTTCGCCGAAAGCATCGCGCTTTGCATCGTCCCAACCGCCTTCGATGTCGTAGGGCGCGTATTGCACGAAGCAGGACATCACGTGGTGGCCGGGCGGGGCCATATCGCGATCGATCATCGAAGGGATGATCATGTCGATGTAGGGGTTCTTCGAGAACTGCCCGTACTTCGCTTCGTCGTAGGCGCGCTCGATGTAGTCGATCGATGGGCTGATCGAGATCGCGCCTTTGTGCAGTGGGCTCTCGCCGGGCAGGCAGGTGAACTGCGGCAGTTCGCTGAGCGCGATGTTGACCTTGCCGGAGGAGCCGCGCACGCGGAAGTTCCGAATTTGCTCGACGAATTCGTCGGGGAAGTGTTTGGCCTCCACGAATTGCAGGAAGCTGCGCTTCGGATCGGCAGCGGCAAGCACGACTTTTGCGCGCAACTCGTCGCCGTTTTCGAGCGCGACGCCGGCGGCGCGGCCGCCTTTGACGATGACTTGGCTGACCGCAGCGCCCGTGCGGATTTCGGCGCCGAGCGCGCGCGCCGACGAGGCGATCGCCGCTGTGACACCGCCGGTGCCGTTCTTGGCGAAGCCCCAGGCGCGGAACGCGCCGTCGATCTCGCCCATATAGTGGTGCAGTAGCACGTAGGCCGTACCGGGCGAATGGGGGCCTAGGAACGTGCCGATAATGCCGCTTGCCGACTTTGTGCCTTTGAGCGGATCGAATTCGAACCACTCGTTCAGGAGATCGGCCGACGATTGCGTGACGAGCTTCGCGATCCGATAGAGCTCCTTCTCGCTCAAGCTTCTCGCGTATGCGCCGAGCTTCAGCAGGCCGCGCATGTCGCGCCACGACATCGACGACGGATCGGGAGGCACGAGCGAGAGCACGGGCTTGATCGCTTTGGCCGCGCGCGCCATGACGCGGCTGTACTCGTCGGCGGCTTCGGCGTCGCGCGGAGAGTGGCGGTAGATTTCGCGGCGTGTTTGGTCGTGATCGCTCCAACCGGCCAGATAGTCGCCGTTGTCCATTGGGGTCACGGTGCTGGGTAGCGGCAGGATCTTGAGGCCATGCCGCGGCAAGTTCAGATCGCGAATGATCTCAGGCCTGAGCAGGCTTACGACGTAGGAGAACTCCGTGAAGCGATAGCCCGGGAAAATTTCCTCGGTCACCGCAGCGCCGCCCACGATCTCGCGGCGCTCGAGGATGACGACTTTCTTGCCCGCGCGCGCGAGATAGGCGCCTGCGATCAGGCCGTTGTGACCCGCGCCGATGACGATGGCGTCGTATTGGTTCGCGGTCATGGAGCTATTTCTTCTTCCACGCTGGTTCGTAGAACGGGAGCTTCACGACTTTGGCGGGTGCCTGCTTGCGGTGATGTTCCACCGTGACCTCGACCGTCACGGCCGTCCCGGGCGCATAGTACGGCCGCTGGATGTGCGCGAGGGCGATGTACTTCTTTAGGACCGGCGACCAGGTGCTGGTCGCCGCGTAGCCGACCTGTTTGCCCTGGCACATCACAGGCAGACTGGCGCGCACGGCCATCGCGGGAACTTGCGGCGGAAGACCGACCTCAGCAAAGAGGCGCTCGAGGCCTTGCCATTCGATGTCGAGGCCCATCATCTTCCAGGCCGAGCCCACGCGCTTCTCGCGCTCAAGCGCGCGTCGACCGACGAAGTAGCCCTTCTTGTCGAGATTGACGGCCCAATCGAGCCCCATTTCGAACGGCGAGGATTTTTGACCCTCGATCCAAGCATGCGTCGACGCAGTGTAGTCGACGTCGAGCATGAAGAGGCCCGCTTCGACGCGCGCCATGTCCATCGCGAGAATACCGCATGGCGTGATGCCGTAGTCGTCGCCCGCCGACATGAGCGCGTCCCAAATCGGAAGCGCTTGATCGGCTGCCACCCAGATCTCGTAACCCAAGTCGCCCGTATAGCCCGTGCGCGAGACGCTGACCGGCACGTTGCCGATGCTTGTGTTCATCCAGCGGAAGTATTTCAGCTGATCGACCTTGTCTTTGCAGCACCGGTTCAACACCGCGCGCGACTTCGGACCCTGCAAGCTCAGCGCGGCAACGTGATCGGTCAACTCGGTGACCTTCACATTCATGCCAACCGCGTTCATCGCGAGCCACCGAAGCGACGGTTCGGCGGATGTCATGCGGAAGAGGTTTGGGCCCAACCGCGAGACAGTACCGTCGTCGATCAGCTTGCCGTCGTCGTCGCACCAGCCCGTGTAGAAGACCTGTCCTGTCTGCATTTTCAGGATGTCGCGCGTCGTGACCCGATGGAGCAGCCGCGCGGCGTCGGGCCCTTCGATCACGTATTTCATCAGCGGCGAAACGTCGATCAATGCCGCACCGTCGCGGATCGCCCAGTACTCGTGGTCGAGCGAGAGGTCGTAGGAGCCCACGACGATGTGCCCGGCCCAGCGCCGCCAGTTCTGCGCGATGCTCAAGCGCGACGTGCGCTCGTGGAAGGGCGTTCGTTTCAGTTCAAGCGTTGAGAGCATGCAGTGCCGCCGGACTCATGCGCGACAGAGACACTTTCTGCCGCGCATGATCAAGCCCCGGGCATTCAATCCATCAACTTGCGGCTGAGGTAGGTGAATTCCAACGCGACGCGCTTGGCGCGCTCGCGCTGGTTTGCTGCCGCAGCGTGACCGCCGTCGATGTTTTCGTAATAGAGGAACGGCAGGCCCATCTGTTCCATCCGCGCCGCCATCTTGCGCGCGTGACCGGGGTGCACCCGATCGTCCTTCGACGACGTGACGAAGAACGGCTCGGGATAGGCGACGCCCTTTTTGAGATTGTGATAGGGCGAGATTTTCCTGAGAAACGCACCCTCTTCCGCGTCGTCGGGGTCGCCATATTCGCCGACCCATGAGGCGCCAGCCAGGAGCTTGTCGTAACGCAGCATGTCGAGCAGCGGCACCTGCACCACGAGGGCGTTCCACAGTTCGGGGCGTTGCGTCAGTTGCACGCCCATGAGCAGCCCTCCGTTCGAGCCGCCCATGATGCCGAGCCGGCGCGTGCTCGTGATTTTGCGTGCGATCAAGTCTTCGGCGACGGCAGCGAAGTCGTCGTAGATGACTTGGCGCTTCGTCTTCAGACCGGCTTGGTGCCAGGCGGGACCGAACTCGCCGCCGCCGCGGATGTTGGCGTAGACATAGACGCCGCCGCGTTCG
>CAYXQB010000113.1:0-9910 GCA_964466435.1 uncultured Flavobacteriaceae bacterium
GAGCAGCATGTTCGACGCCGGTACGCGCACATTGTCGAACTTCAAGTGCATGTGGCCGCGCGGCGCATGATCCTCGCCGAACACCGACATCGCGCCCAAGATCTTCACGCCCGGCGTCTCCATCGGCACCAAAATCTGCGAGTGCTGGAACTGCGCGGCGGCGTTCGGACTCGATTTCACCATCACGATCATGATCTTGCAGCGCGGATCGCCCGCACCGGAGATGTAATACTTCTCGCCGTTCAGGACCCACTCGTTGCCCACGAGTTCCGCGCGCATCGAAATGTTCTTCGCATCCGACGACGCCACGCCCGGCTCCGTCATCGCATAGGCCGAGCGGATCTCGCCGTTCAGCAAAGGCTTCAGCCAGCGTTCTTTCTGCTCAGGCGTGCCGACACGCTCAAGCACTTCCATGTTCCCGGTATCGGGCGCCGAACAGTTCAGCGACTCCGACGCCAGCGGATGCTTGCCGAGTTCCGCCGCGATGTAGGCGTAGTCGAGGTTGGTCAGCCCGCGCCCGATTTCCGCATGCGGCAGGAAGAAGTTCCAAAGCCCGGACGCTTTCGCCTTGTTCTTCGCCGTCTCAAGCAACTCAAGCTGCCCCGGCGCCCAAGACCAACGGTCCTTGCGCCCTTCGCCGAGTCGATGAAACTCAGCCTCGATCGGCGCCACATTTTCCACAATGTGCTTCTTCACGGCGCTAAACAGCGGCAGCGCCTCTTCCGACATCGCAAGATGGTTCAACCGTGGGTCGAGGTAGTCAGGTTCGGTTGGGCTGTGCTTCTGCGCATGGCTCATGGGTTCACTCCGGTGCTTTTGTTGGATGGCGATGGGTCACAATAGCCGGATAAGGCCGTCCCGCAACCACTCGCGTTGGACGGGAGTCGGCATGACTTTGCGCCGGACTGACAGTCGCGCTTTGTGCGCGTTCCGTGGTAGTGGCGTTGCTCCGCTGCAAGGTTCTCTGCCCCCATGGACCGGCACACGCTGTACATGACGATCGTCGCCTCCGTGCTGTTGCACGCGGGCGTTATGGCCTATGTCGTGACGAGCTGGGGCATTGTGCCGGCGATCCTGGAGGAGCCGGAGGTCGAGGTGATGGCCATGGTGCCACCACCGCCGCCACCACCGCCGCCACCACCGCCGCCGCCTCCACCTCCCGAAGTGACGGACGTAACGATTCAAAAGCCGCGCTTCCGCCCGCGCCCCGTTCCGCCGCCGCCCGTTCGGATCAAGCAGGTGAAGCCCATACCGCTCAAACCCCAGCCGCCGGCCAAGAGCACTGCGGACGCGACAACGATCGTCGCCGATAAGCCCGCGCCGCCCCAAACGCCGCCGGCCGTGTCGAACATACCCCCGCGCGCGGCGTCAAAGCCGCCGCCCACCTATCCGGACCGCGCGGTGGACGCTGACAAGGAAGGCGTCGTGCAAGTGCGCATTACCATTCAGCCGAACGGCGCGGTGAGCGAAGCCGCCGTCGTCGCGGCGCGCCCGGAAGGCTGGTTCGAAACGGCCGCTCTCTCGGCGGTGAGACGCTGGCGCTATGAATCCTCCGGCCGCATCAGCACGACCGTCGTCGAGATCGAATTCAAGCTGGACTGAGACGCGCGCGAAGCGGCTGTCCGCACCGCAGTCCGGGAGTGCAGCCGTCCCGCCCGCTCCAGCGGCATCGCAGCCGCCTCAAAGTTCACGATGTGTCCCCGCAATCTGTGGACCCGCGAGCGCGTTCGCTCTAGAGTCAGGAGCCTCTGTCCGCCGGCCCCAATTCTCGTGGAGCGCAATTGACGGTCGAAATCGTAAATTTGCTTCAAGCGCTGCTGGCGTCGGCCTGCCTGACGGCCGGCCTCATGTTGATGCTCCGCCCGCGGTTGCGCCCGCTTGCCGCACTTCTAGTCCTTTTCGCGATCCACATGGCCTTCAACGCTCTTGAGGAGACCCACGTCTTGCCCGCCGGCGTTCTGGTTACGCCGGCCTTGGGCTTCGCTTATGGACCGCTCGTGTATCTCTTCGTTCGCCGGCTTGTGATCGCTCCGCCGTTGGACGGACGACAAATCGCATTCCACTTCACGCCCCCACTGGTCGCGCTCTTCTTGACGCCATGGATCGGTTTCATCCGGACTGCGGCGCTTGTCAGTTTCGTTGGTTATGGGCTGCTCACCGTGCGGTTGATCAACCGCTACCATGCCGAGACCGCCTCATTTCGGTCGGACGCTGTATCGCTTAGGCTCTTGTGGGTTTTCCAGGTTTTCGCGGGATTTGCCGCGCTGACGGTCGTTGATGCGGTGCGAATACTCACGCAACCCTGGCAGAGTCCGAAGATCGCCGCCGCCGCTTACGCTTCGATTTTGCTGGCTGGCGGAGGGCTCCTAGGAACGCTCGTCTGGCGTGCAGTAACGCGGCCTGAGTATTTTAAGGGGCTATCGCATCCGCCGGGAAGCCCCCCACCTTCTCTTCCCAACGCCTCCGCCGACGCCGCCGCACATTTACTGCGTATCGAACAGGCAATGCTCTCGGGGCGGCTTCACCGGCGGCCCCACCTGACCCTTTCCGACCTTGCATCGGCAACGAGCCTCACCGAGCGCGAAGTGAGCAGCGCGATCAACGGCGCCGCGAGGGTTTCTTTCTGCGACTACGTCAACGCGCGCCGCGTGCGTGACGTCTGCGGTACCCTCGCCGCTGGCGGCACGGCCACGGTTCTTGAAGTCGCCTTTGATGCTGGGTTCACATCGAAGTCGAGCTTCAATGCTGCATTCAAGCGCGAAACGGGAATGACGCCCACCGAATACCGGCGTCAAAATGCGTCCAAACCGCAAACTGGACGTCCGGATTCATGATTCCGGACGACACAGTCGGACAATTCGCCAAGTGTAATCCGGGCTCTTTGCTGTTCGAGGTCAGACTGTGACGAATGTTGCGCGGATCGTGACAATGCTGCTGGCGCTGGCGGCAATCGGCTCACGTCAAAGCTACGCGGGCGCCGATTTCGTCGTTCGCAACGTTAATGTGGTGACGATGGTCCGCGAGGAAGTTCTTGCCGACCAAGCCGTGACAATCGAAAACGGAAGAATTAAGGCCATCGTGCCGGACAGGCTACGGCCGAAGGGCTCTGCAGCGCGCGAGATCGACGGCGCCGGCGGATACCTTATTCCGGGCCTCTCGGACATGCACGTCCATCTGGGGCTCAAGCTTCCCCCCGACGGCGATCCGGCACGCGATGAATTGGAAAGTGATCTCAGTCTCTACCTGCCGAACGGTGTGACGACGGTCCGCAACATGCGCGGAATGCCGGGCGACCTACGGGTGCGGGAAGACCTTCGACGGGGCGCCATCACGGGACCGGCTCTCATTCTCGCAGGGCCTTCTTTGCATGCGACACTGTCGGTTACGTTCGGTGCACGGATAGCGACGGCCCAGGAAGCAGAGTCTGAAGTGCGCCGGCAGGTGAGCGTCGGCTATGACCTCATCAAGATACACGCATCGCTCCCTCAGCCCGCATTCAACGCCGTCATCCAAACGGCGGCGGCCATGCGCGTGCCCGTCGCGGGTCACGTTCAACTTGACAAGAATGCCGCAGAGAATGCGCGGTTAGCCTCGATCGAGCACGCTGAAGAGATTGCAAAACTCCTCGGAACGAAAGCGGACTTTTCTGCGGCCCCCGATGCCCTGGACATGATCGTCCGCAGTGGAACATATGTGACCCCGACGCTCGCCGTGTTCGACACGATTGCCAAGTACCTCGACGACGACACCCTTGCGGGGCTCTACGCGGAGCCCGCAACCGCTTACGTGTCAGCTTACTGGCGGAAAAACATGGCAGCCGACAGAAACTATTTTCGGCGGCTGTTCGGTGACAAATTCAGAGATCGGATCACTCACTTCACGGAGCAATCAAAGCGCCTTCGCACATTGACGCGACAATTGCACGATGCCGGCGTCCCGCTCCTCCTCGGCACGGACGCCGTCGGTCTTCTCGCGCCTGGATTCTCTGTTCATCAGGAATTGGAGTCGCTGGTGTCGGCAGGCCTCTCGCCTTACGAAGCTCTAAGAGCCGCGACCGTTAATCCCGCTCGCTGGGCAGGCGCAGAAGGTAAGCGCGGGGTCATCGCGATTGGCGCGGAGGCGAACTTAGTCCTCCTTTCGGCCAATCCGCTGGAGCGGATCAGCGCAACGCAAACGGTGCAAGGCGTCTTCGTTCACGGCAAGTGGATGGCGCGCGCGCAACTTGAAGCGGCTCTGACGAAACGCAGGACCGACTGACCTCACCCCAACGATGTGCGGCGGCAAGCAAACAAAAAACGGGCGGCCAAGCTCGCGCCTGGCCGCCCGCTGAGTTCACGTCAACGCTTGCTTACGCAGCGCTGAGGTTCACAGCCTTCGCGCCGCGCGCGTCGGCTTCCGTGTTGAAGTTCACGCGCTGACCTTCGGTCAGTGTGCGCATCCCGGCCTGCTCGACCGCGGTGGCGTGGACGAAGACGTCCTTACCGCCGCCGTCCGGCGAGATGAAGCCGAAGCCCTTGGTCGCGTTGAAGAACTTCACAGTACCTGTATTCGAAGCCATTCTATCATTCCTTGTCACAAAGCAGTTTTGCGCCCGGGCGACATGCCAAGACGCGATGAAAAGCATGAACAACGCTTGAAAGAAGGTTTTCGAACCGGGATTGCGGCGACCGCGCTTGATGCGCATTGCCGTATCTTAGGCCCACACTTCACAACCGTGCAGCCGTCACTGCGCAGATATATAGGCGTTCCCTGGTGAATACGCAAGGCGCGGCCTGCCGCACGCATTGACGCCCCCTCGTCCGCGCCTGCTTTTGTGCGGGTTTCCGAAGTAGTCAGCCGCTGTTGAGCGGCCGCAGTCGCGTGCGGCGACCCACTACGTCAGAGCAGCGCGAGCGTCCGCTTCGACCTTGGTCAGCGGCACGAGACGGATCGTCGAACTCGCTTTGGCGAGCACCGCACCTTTGGCGTCCTTAAGCACGCCCTCGGTAAAGCAGGTCGACTTGCCCCGCCGCTCGACCCACCCTTCGGCGATCAGCCGGCCGGGCCGCGCGGGCGCGAAATAGCTGACCTTTATCTCGAGCGACATCGGCGACATTTCGCGGCCGGTTAGGCTGATCACGGCATGCGCCATCGCCGCGTCGATCCAGCCGCTGATAAAGCCGCCCTGAACGACGCCGCCCGAGTGGCACATGTGCATGCCCGCATCGTATTCGATCGTCGCGCGCCCGCCCTCCATCAGCACAACGCGATGCTGGCCAAGCGTATGCTGCAGCGATCCGGGCGGGACAGGGTGGTTGGTCATGATGGCCTTCAGTGCATTGAATTGGATTCTCGGCGACGCGGCCTCGCCGCGCGAGAGCGGGCGAGACGCCCGCGCTCACAGGATAAGCGCCCTCTGCGAATGCTGGCTACATCGCCGCCATGAACATCGCTGCGTAGTCGTCCGGGCCTGCCTTGCGCGGATTGCCGAAGTTTGCGAGGTCGCCGATCGCGTAGGGGATGAGGTCGGGAATACGGCTCTGGGTTAGTCCCATCGCGCCCAAGCCCTTTGGCAGTCCGATCTCCGCGTTCAGGCCTTCGATCGCCTTCGCCAAATCCGCGTTCGGGTTGAGGCCCATGGCCGAGCGCAGGCGCTCGTACTTCTCCGCCGCGTGCCCGTCGTGATAGCGCAGCACCGTCGGCAGGAACACCGCGTTCAGCGTGCCGTGATGCAGTTTGAGGTCGGGCAGACGCCCCGCCGCGTGGCTCATCGCGTGCACGGCGCCCAAGCCCTTCACGAAAGCCATCGCGCCTTCTGTCGAGGCCATCATCATGTGCCAGCGCGCGTCGCGATCCTTCGGGTTCTGCACCGCTTGGCGGATCCAGCGCCATGAACGCCACAGCCCGTCGTAGCCCACGCCTTCAGCCGGCGGATTGACGGTCGGCGTCAGCACAGCCTCGATGCAATGGGTCATCGCGTCCATGCCGGTGGCGGCGGTGAGCAGCGGCGGCAAGCCCAGCGTCAGCTCCGGATCGCAGATCGCGACCTTCGGAATGATCTGCGGATTGGCGAACGTCATCTTCTGACCTGAGTTCATGATGATGACGAAGCCGACGGAGACTTCCGAGCCCGTACCTGCCGTCGTCGGGATCGCGATCACCGGCGCCACACCCTTGATGTTCTTCGCGCCGCCTTTCATCGGATCGAATTGCGCGAGCGGCTCGCCCGAAACGGCCAGCAGCGCCACCGCCTTACCCAAATCCATCGCCGAGCCGCCGCCGACGCACACGACGCCGTCGCAGCCTTCGGACTTGTAGAGCGCAAACGCCTTCAGCGTCGCCTCTTCGGTCGGGTTGCCCGGCGTCTCGTCGAACACGGGCCAGTTGGGCTTCGGCGTGATCGGATGCAGCACCTGCTCGATCAACCCCGCCGCAACGACGCCCTTGTCGGTCGCGATCAGCGGCTTCTTGACGCCAAGCCGCGCGAGCTCGCCCGCCAACACCTTTACGGCACCGAAATCGAAATGCGTGGTCGTCAGATACTGCAGCACAGGCATGGGGAGGGTCCTCGAAGGCGTTGAATGATGGGCCGCCACAATGGCCCGGCGCACCCGCCGATGCAATATCAAGCGGGTAGCTCTCGACGCCCGGGCTCCGGCTGTGCAGAGTGTCGCCACTCACAAACAAGTGGTCTTCCATGAGCTTGATAGCCGCAATCGACATCGGCACGACTGGCGCGCGCTGCATGATCTTCGACATGTCGGGACGATGCCTCAGCAGCGCTTATGAGGAATACGGTCTCGTTCACATCAAAACGGGTTGGGTGGAGCAATCCGTCCCCGATTTGCTCGCAGCGACCGACCGCGCTTGCCGGCGCGCGACCAGGGCGCCCGGGATCGACGCATCGAGAATCGCAAGCGTCGGGCTTTCGACGCAGCAATGCGGCACCTGCCCGGTCGACAAGGACGGCAACCTGGTCCGCCCGATGCTGTCATGGCAAGACGTGCGCGCCACAGCGGAAGCCGGCGCGATCGTCGAGCGCTTCACGATGGAGCGTTTCAAAGCCATCGCGGGCGGGCCGGTCGCGCCAAACACGGTCGTCTCGAAGATGTTGTGGTTCAAAACGCACGAGCCCGACACGTTCGCGCGGACGGCAAAGTGGCTGCAGCCGCACCACATCGCCCTTCGGCACCTGGGGGCGGACGACGATTTCGTGGACGAATGCGAGGCCGGCTACTACGGCCTATGGGACGTGGCCGCGCGCGGCTGGCATCCGGAGCTGCTTGAATTCGCGGGCGTCGCGCAGAGCGCCTTCGGGCATGTTGTTCCGGCCGGAACGAAGGTCGGTCAAATCTCCATCACGGCATCGGAGCGAACCGGGTTGCCGCGCGGCGCCTCGCTCTGCGTCGGCGCGGGGGATGCGGCCTGCAGCCTCGTCGGGATGGGGGCGACGAGTCCCGGCACGGCGTCGATCACGGTCGGCACGGCGGGCATCGCAGCGCTCACGATCGACGCGCCGCGAACGGAACTGGCCGAGTTCTTCGTCTTTGGTCACCCGGTGCCGGGCGTCTGGTCCGCATCGGGCATCAGTCTCGCCGCGGCGAGCGCGTATCGGTGGTTCCGCGATGTCTTCGGCCAAGCCGAACAAGACGCGGCGCAGAAGGACGGCACGAATGTCTTCGAGAACCTGAACGCGCTGTGCGCGAAGGCGCCGCCGGGATCGAATGGCCTCATCTTCCTGCCCTATTTGAACTCCGCCGGCACGCCGCATTGGAACCCGCAAGCGCGCGGCGCCTTTCTCGGCATCGCGCAAGATCACGGGCGCCATCACTTCGCCCGCGCCGTCATGGAAGGCGTGGCGCTGGAAAACCAAGACATGCTGAAGCGCTTCGCACAGTATAACCTGAGCATCGACCGCATCAGGCTCGGCGGCGGCGCCGCACGATCGGCGCTCTGGACGCAAATTCAGGCGAACATCTACAACCGGCCCGTCGAACGCCTGAAGGAAGGCGAGACGACGGCCTTGGGTGCAGCCGTGCTCGCAGGCGTGGGCGCGGGCGTGTTTGCGAATATCGGCGAAGGCGTCACAGCCATGGTCGCGATCGCCGACACGATCGAACCGCAGGCCGATCAAACGGGGCGATATGCGGATCTGCATGCCGCGTATGAGGATGCCTACCGGTCTTTGGCTCCGTCAACGTTTTCAAAGCTCGGCGCGCTGCAGCTATAGAGGCCATCCGCAGCATGGGGAAGGTATGCCGTCTCCACCCGCTGCAGGTCGCAAGCCGTTGACGCTCCGCCCGCCGAGACGGTAGCGCTAGAGAAACGGAAGCGGTGGCCTCGTTCAGGCCGCTCGCGCCCGGCCCTCGAACCACGGTCGCGCCCGCGATCCGCGGAGCCCGTCTGCATGACCCTCGAAGAATTTGCCTATCTCAGCCAGATCATCGGCGTTATCGCGGTTTTCGGATCGCTCATCTTCGTCGGCCTTCAGATGCGCGCTCAGACGCGCGAGACGCGCTACGGCACCATGAACCAGATTCTGACGGACTACGACCAGATTCTGAGCGCGTGGTCGAATGACCCGTTGGCCGCGCAAGACTACTTCGGCGGCGTCAACGGGGGCTTGGAGGCGGTACCTCTGGAACGCCGTGCGGCGCACATCTTTCTGGTATCCCGTTTGTTGCGCTTGTACGAACGAGCCTACATTCAACGCGAGGCCGGGCGGCTGGGAGACGACGCGTGGGAGGCGATCCACCGAGGGGTGGAGCCTGCGACGGCGGGCAAGAGCTTCAAAGAATATTGGCAGTCCCGCAAGGCCTTCTTCTCACCTGCCTTCGTCGCCTATGTCGACAAGGAAATGGAGCGGAACCAACCCATTGCCTTCCCCCGGACGTTCTACGCGAGCAGCGCAGAAACCCAGAGCACGCCGCCATGACCCTCGAAACCCTCTACTACGTCTCCCAGATCGTCGCCGTGATCGCGATCTTCGCCTCGCTGATCTTCGTTGGTGTCCAAGTGCGCCAGAACACGAAGGCGCTCAAGGCGACGTCGCATCATGCCGTCACCGACAGCTTCAACGCGATCAACAATATGATCGCCAACGATCCGAAGTACGCGCGGCGTTGGCGGCTCAGCTTGACGGGGGACGAGGGGCTCGACGAGGACGAGCGCGTATCCGTCAGCTTCATGAGGCTGGCCTACATGCGCATCTTCGAGACGATTTACTACCAATACAAAAACGGCACCTTGGACAAGAAGTTGTTTGACGCAGAGCTGACAACGCTGAAATGGACGGCTACCGAGCACCCGGGCTTTCGCGCTTGGTGGGTCAACAATCCGATCTCGCTGAGCGCCGAGTTCCGCACCTTCATCGACGACCTCATTCGTGAAGCAGAGAAAGAGACGGACGCGCGCCCATGACCCTCGAAGGCATCTACTACATCTCCCAGATCGTTGCCGTGATCGCGATCTTCGCATCTTTGATCTTCGTCGGCGTGCAGCTTCGCCAGAACACGAAGGCGCTCAAAGCGTCATCGCATCATGCCATCACCGACAGCTTCAACGCGATCAACAACCTCGTCCTCAGCGATCCGAAGGTGGCGCGCATTATGCGGCTCACCTTGGCGGGATCGGAGGAGATGGACGAAGACGAACGCGTATCCGCCAACTACATGCTTCTGGCCAACATGCGCATCTTCGAGACGCTTTATTACCAATACAAGAACGGCACCTTGGACAAGAAGCTGTTCGATGCCGAGCTGAAGACGCTGAGGTGGGTAGTCACCTTGCCCGGCTTTCTGGCCTGGTGGCCCGTCAACCCGATTTCGCTTAGCGACGAGTTCCGCGCCTTCATCGACGGCCTCATTCGCGACGCACAGAAGGAGGCACAGGTCCACCCATGACCCTCGAAGAACTCTACTACGTCTCCCAG
>CAYXQB010000114.1:0-9908 GCA_964466435.1 uncultured Flavobacteriaceae bacterium
TGAACAGATCCATCATCCCACAGCGCCGATGATCGGTGAACGTCACCCGCGCGCCCTTGTCCGTCTCGAACACGATGTGATCGTGCTTGCCGGGCTCCGGCGTTGCATGAACGAAGCGCCCGACCTTGGCGCCCTCGATCGAGAACCGCCCCGACATGCCCAGATGCATGATCAGAACCTCACCGCCGTCGAGATGCGCGAGGATGTATTTCGCCCGCCGCGTTAGCTTCTCGACCCGCCGCCCTGTTAACCGTTCGGCAAACTTTGCCGGCAGCGGGAAGCGCAAATCGCCACGCCGCTGGATCACGCGGGCGAATTTGCGCCCTTCAAGCACGGGCACGAGCCCCTGGCGCACGGTTTCGACTTCGGGCAATTCCGGCATGGGACGCTGTGTAACCTAGCTCAAGGAATTTACGAGCACTATGTAACGGTGAGCCCCAAAGACGACAAATGACAGCCGACGAAAAGCCCACCGTTTCCTTCGGCTTCCGCACCGTGGCGGAAGATGAGAAATCGCGCCTGGTCGGCGAAGTGTTCACCAGCGTCGCCCGCCGTTACGACGTCATGAACGACCTGATGTCGATGGGCGTGCACCGTCTTTGGAAAGACGAGCTGATCGACTGGCTCTCGCCGGAGCCCGGCATGCGCCTGCTCGACGTCGCCGGCGGCACCGCCGACATCGCCTTCCGCTTCCTGGAGCGCTTAGGCAGCAAACCGGGCGAAGCCGTCGTCTGCGACATCAATCCGGACATGCTGTCCGTCGGCCGCGAACGCGCGCGCGACCGCGGCTTTGGCGAGCGCATCACCTTTTCTTGCGGCGACGCCGAAAAGCTGCCGATGCCGGACGCAAGCTTCGACGCCTATACCATCGCCTTCGGCATCAGAAACGTTACCCACATCGACAAGGCGCTGGCCGAAGCACATCGCGTGCTCAAACCCGGCGGCCACTTCCTCTGCCTCGAGTTCTCGAAAGTCGACAACCCGATTTTGAGCCGGCTCTACGATCTCTGGTCGTTCAACGCGATCCCGCTCATCGGCCAAGCCGTCACGAACGATCGCGCGTCCTACCAATACCTCGTCGAAAGCATCCGCCGCTTCCCGCCGCAAAAAGATTTCGCGGACATGATCACGGCCGCCGGCTTCAGCCAAGTGAAGTGGCGCGACATGACCGGCGGCATCGTCGCGATGCATTCGGGCTGGAAGCGCTGATGCTGAAAAGCCTCGCCATGATCGGCCGCCTGATGCGCGCAGGCCGCGTGCTGGGCAGCCATGGCGTGCTGCCGCCGCCGGAGTGGGAAGACCTCGCCCCGCCGCAAGCGAAGCTGCTGAAATTCATCTTCCCGCGATCGAAGGCCGAAGCCCACGGCCGCAGCGGTGAGCGGCTCGCGCGCGCGCTCGGCAAGCTCGGGCCCTCTTACATCAAGATGGGCCAGTTCCTGGCCACCCGCCCCGACGTCATCGGCACCGACATCGCGCGTGACCTGTCGGAACTGCAAGATCGCCTGCCGCCGTTCCCCGCCGACCAAGCGCGCGCAATTCTTAGCGCGGAACTCGGCGACAACGTGCAGCGCCTCGGCGACATCGGCGAGGCGATCGCCGCCGCCTCAATCGCACAAGTTCACAAAGTCGAACTGCGCACCAAGGACGGTGAGCCGAAACAATTCCGCGCCATCAAAATCCTGCGCCCCAATATCGAGCGCGACTTCGCCCGCGAACTCGAAGCCTTCGCCTGGGCCGCCCGCCAAGCCGAGTATTTCGGCGGCGAGGAAGGCCGCCGCATGAAGCCGACAGCCGGCGTCGACACGCTCGCCCGTTCCGTCGCCATCGAGATGGACCTGCGCCTCGAAGCGGCCGCCGCAGCCGAATTCGCCGGCAACATCAAGAACGACCCGGACTTCCGCGTCCCCGAAGTCGACTGGGACCTCACAACGCGCCGCGTGCTCGCCACCGAGTGGATCGACGCAACACCGCTCAAAGACATCGAAACGCTGCGCGCCAAGGGCCACGACCTGAAGCGCATCGCGACGAACGTCATCCAAAGCTTCCTGCGCCACGCGCTGCGCGACGGCTTCTTCCACGCCGACATGCATCCCGGAAACCTGTTCGTGGACGGACAAGGCAAGCTCGTCGCCGTCGACTTCGGCATCATGGGCCGTCTCGACACGCTCTCGCGCCGCTTCATGGCCGAAACGCTGGCCGGCTTTTTAAGCCGCGACTACCGCCGCGTTGCCGACATCCATCTGGCGGTCGGCTTCGTCCCCCCGCGCCACAGCGTCGAAGACTTCGCCCAAGCGCTCCGCGCCATCGGCGAGCCGATCTTCGGAAGACCTGCCAGCAACATGTCGATGGCGCGCCTGCTGACGCAGCTCTTCGAAGTCACCCGCATGTTCGACATGCAAATGCAGCCGCAACTCGCGAT
The DNA here is from genome assembly GCA_964466435.1 of uncultured Flavobacteriaceae bacterium. Taxonomy (GTDB): domain Bacteria; phylum Pseudomonadota; class Alphaproteobacteria; order Micropepsales; family Micropepsaceae; genus SZUA-430. The sequence goes on from CAYXQB010000114.1 coordinate 2,420, forward strand.
GCTGCAAAAGACCATGGTCGTCGTCGAAGGCGTCGCCCGCCAACTCGACCCAAACCACTCGATCTGGGACTCCGCCAAACCCGTCGTCGAGCAATGGATGATCGACCAGGTCGGCCCGCAAGCCCGCCTCAACCAAGCCGCCGAAGGCATGAACACGTTGGGCCGCGCGATCGCCGCCTTCCCCGAAGTCCTGAAGAACGCCGAACAAATCGCCGCCCAACTCTCGCAAGGCGGGGTCAAACTCCACCCGGACTCGACGCGCGCCATCGCCGACGCCCAAACCCGCCAAACCGCCCACGCCCGCGTCGCGATTTGGATCGGCGCGCTAGCGTTGGCCGCGCTCGCGATCGCGCAGTTCTGAGCCTGGAGCGCGCCCGGCATCGCGCGCGCCCCAAGCCCAGACGCACTAAATTTCCACCTTCGTGCCCACCTCGATCACACGATCGGCCGGAATACGAAAGAAGTCCGGCGCGCTTTGCGACAGCTTGTTGAGCGCGATGAACAAATTCTCCCGCCACAGCGCCATGCGCGGATGCACCGACGGCACCAGATTCTCGCGCCCGAGGAAGAAGGACGTCTGCATCATGTCGATGGGAAGACCCAACGGGTCGCAGCGCGAAAGGCCGTCGGTCACGTCAGGCTTTTCCATAAAGCCATAGCGCAAGATCACCCGATAGAACTTCTTCGGCAGCGCCTCCACCGTCACGCGCTGGCTCTCCTCGACATGCGGAATTTCCTCCGTTCGCACGGTGAGCATGACGACCCGCTCATGCAGCACGCGATTGTGCTTGAGGTTGTGCAGCAACGCGCTGGGCACCGCATCGGTCACCGGCGTCATGTAGACGGCCGTACCGCCGACGCGTTGCACGGAGCCGACGTTCAGCGTGCCGATAAAGTCGTCGAGCGGAATCGATCCCTTGGTGCGCAACGCGAAGAGAATCTCCCGCCCCTCGCGCCACGTCCAAATCGCCAATACCAATGCAAGCCCGGTCGCAACCGGCAGCCACCCGCCTTCGACGAACTTCAGCATATTCGCCGAAAGAAACGTCACGTCGATCGCCAGGAACACCAGCGTCAACGCCGCTGCCTGCCACGCCCGCCAATGCCAAACGTCGCGCATCACGAAGAACGCGATGACGCTGGTCGCAACCATCGTGCCCGTCACGGCGATGCCGTAAGCGTTTGCAAGCGCCGACGACGACTTGAACGCGAGCACAAGCCAGGCAACCGCCGCAAGCAGCAGCCAGTTCACCGCCGGCATATAGATCTGCCCGCTCTCGCGGTCCGACGTGTGCAGCACGCGCATGCGCGGCAAAAGCCCCAGCTGAATTGCCTGCCGCGTGATCGAAAACGCGCCCGAGATCACGGCCTGCGAAGCGATGATGGCCGCCAGCGTCGCCAGAATGATCATCGGCACGAGCGCCCAACCCGGCACCATCAGATAGAACGGGTTCTCGGCCTTCTCCGGATGCAGAAGAACGAGCGCGCCCTGCCCCGCGTAGTTCAGGAACAGCGCCGGAAAGTCGAGCAAGAACCCAGCCCACCGGATCGGCTTCGCCCCGAAATGGCCCATATCGGCATAGCTCGCCTCCGCACCCGTCACCGCCAAAAAGACAGCGCCCAGCGTCACGAACCCGACATGCGGATGCGCGGCGACAAACGCCGCACCGTTCAGCGGATTGAGCGCGGCAAGCACCACGTCGGGACGATCGAGGATCTGCACGACCCCAAGCGCCGCGATCGACAAAAAATAGACCCCGGTGATCGGCCCCGCGATCAAGCCGATCGCACCCGTACCGCGCGATTGGATGGCGAAGAGCCCGATCAGAATGATCAGCGCAATCGGCACGACGATCGTCTCAAGCTGCGGCGCAAGCACCTCCAATCCTTCGACCGCCGACAGAACGGAGATCGCAGGCGTAATCATCGCATCGCCATAGAACAGCGCCGCACCCGCCATGGCCGCCGCCACGATGATGCCGCGCCGCACGCGATCTTCGGGCTTTACCTGTAGCGCCTTGGCCATCAGCGCCAGCACGCCGCCTTCGCCCCGGTTGTCAGCCTGCATGATGAACAGCACGTACTTCGCCGACACGACGATCGTCACCGCCCAAAACACGAGCGAGAGAACGCCGTAGACGACCGTCTGCAAATCCGCGCCCGACGCCTTGGCGGCCGCAAGCGACTCCTTCACCGCATAGAGCGGACTGGTACCGATGTCGCCGTAAACGACGCCGAGCGCGCCAAGCGCAAGCAAAGCCACGGGGCGACGCCCCGCAGAAACGGTTTGAGCCGCAGTCATTGTGACCCCGGTTGGAAAAGGCCCAAACGTCGGGAAAGGTCATGGAGGCCGCAAGAACAAGCGGCGCGTGGCCCCGAAAACGCGGGCGTGAGAACGAGCGTGATGCCCCTCTAAAGAACCGGCGCGAGCGATGGCCCACGTGCCGCTTCTGGCGCGCAAATATGGGATGCGAATGCGGCAGCACCAATGCCGGCCGCGCAAACCTGCCATGCAGGAAAAGCCGGATCGGTTAACGAATACCGCGAAAAGCCGCCCGAAATTTCACCCCGAAGCCAAGTAGAACGCCACAAACCACGCCACAAGAACGCATGAGCGAATCGCTTGGGAGCGCCGGCTACCAACCGGCTCTTGCTGACGCAACACCGACGCACCGCCTAAGCCAACCAAAACCCGGGAGCGCGGGCTTCCAGCCCGCACTTTCAGACAGCTCGCAGACTAAAGCAGAGGGAACATGTATACTGTCCCGCTATTTTCACTACCCCCTTCATCTCTCTGCAATTATCGAGAGCGACGGCCCTCCATACTCTTTAGAATTTCCTCCGCACCAATATGAGCTTTGCTGAGGCGCTCGAACGATCCCGCAAATAAGTGACCCCTAATCTGGGGCATATCAGCTCCCAGCTTCATGGCTTCCTCCAATTCTCGACAACAGTCGAGTCCGTGTGCCCCTTCCCGCTTCCCCCAACTATCCACGACGAAGGGCCCCACGGGAACCCAATCCATTTTTTCGCCAGCATGCGAACGGAGGTCGTACTGGACGTGAGTCCAAAGGTACTCGAACTTGTCAAACGCCTCCTTTATCGAATTTGCATCGCGTACTATCTCCAACAAAGCCGGAAACATCGAACGCTGCAGGTAATCACTCAGCGGGAAATAGTGACGGTCCCGCCCGGGCAGAAACTTTCTCCCGTCGCTGATGTCGAGAACGCTATGCGTGTCAAGCGTCAGCCCAATTGGCGACGCCCCAGATCGTGTGCGCGTCCGGTACGCAGGTACGCCGGCGAACTTCGCAAGCAAATGGAAATGGTCGGCTGCAACTGCTGAAACACCAATGGCGTACAGTATGCGCAACAACGGGTAGTTGCCGATGCCCTCCCAAATACGCCACCCGCCGATCTGCCACTCGTGGCCTGCAAGCAACTTGATAGCGTCTGAAATCGCGCCCGCGTCCTCCGCCCGGCCATAGTATGAAGCAACCGCGAACATTGAACACAGCGTATCGGATGCACCTTCAAGACGCTTTAGGTGCGCCGAAACGCTTTCCGCGGATGGTTGCGTTCCGCCCAACGCCTGCCACGCGCGTTCTAGGGCACGGAGAGTTTTCTCCGTCTCGTCCAGGAAAAGCTCGCGCAACCGGATTCGGTGACTATCTTCCGACAAGTACTTTTTCACCAGCGAGACAAGCATCCCCTTGGAGATCGGATGAGCCTGATCGTACTGGCCCAGCGATTCAAGCATGTCTGCAAGACGCGAGAAGAAGTCGTCGGCGCCGACCGTATTCGCGACATTTGCATTGCGAGCGGCAATCAGTTCTTCAGCAGCTTGTTTGGGGGTCGAGTTAGCTACCCAAACCATAAGATATCGACGCGATCTGGCTCGTCTGATCGCGTTACGGAGCGCTGTATCGTACTCGGCGGACCAGCCACAAACGACGAGACCGTAGTCGCTGAAAATACGATCAAGTAGATCATTCATCCTTCCGTCGTACGCATCCAGCTCGGACGGTGAATTTCTGATTCTGGTGTCACGATAGTCGCCGTGAACCTTTATGATCGTGCAAGGTGAGTGAGCAAATGAAGGAGCCCCGTCGATTTCATCGGCATGTTGTATGATTGCAGGTTCGATACCTTCGGCCTGTAGTGCCATCTCCATAAGACGGTCGAAATTGGTCGTCACAATGACCCGAAAGTGCCCCTGCTGGACGAGGCGAGCGATTGCGCGGTGAGCATTGGTTGGGCGTTTTAAGCCACGCTCACGTTCCTCCATGCTTGGCTCGAAGTAGGAGCGAAGCAATTGCTGCTGCATGTTAGCAGTTGGCGCTAGTCGCGACACGACATCCGTGTAGGTGGGTTCTTCGCCGTGGATTCGCCTGAACCAATCCTCGGGATCTTCTCCCGCTTCGGTCCCTTCAACCTTTGCGAGCTTGCGAATAAGATCGAGCGTGACTTCCCAACCGGTTGGAATGTCCGCGCTGCGACTGATTCCGGACCCAAGGAGAAGAGCATATGCTCCCGGCTGAGAGCGCATGTTGAATGTCAGAACATGAAGAGGATCAATTGCCAATTTGGCCTCCGCTAGGTGAGTCCGGCCAAGGAGTCGAGCCGCACGATACCATTTCAACCGAGAAATAGACGGATGCTTCGCGGCGGCGAGAGGCAGCCGGAGGCCGATGCTCCCAGGATAAGCGCCGGTCCGGCGAGACCGTCCCTCTTCGACAAGCGCTGATTGCCGGTGAGAGCAGAATTACGGCTTGATGCTCGGAAGGCCTTATGCCCCCGACAGGCGGGCTCGCAATAACTCGCAACGTTCTATCGCTACTAGCAGAGAATTCCGGAGCGCGCCGCCTGCTGTCGCTAGAGCCGCGCGACGGTCATGAACCAATTGAATAACAGGCATGATGGCGGCATTGTCATCGCCCCTTAGAACGGCTGCCTTTAGCCAATTTAGTGCGGTCGCGAACCCTTCAAGCGCATCGTGCACGCGTGAGACAGTCTTCTCGGTCAACCCACCAAAAACAAACTCGATCTCCGGCGTAAAGCTAGAGAACCTTCGCGCCATACTCGGCTCGAACAGCGTCGTGTTGAACTTCTTCACCATATCAACGGTTCTCTTAGCTTCTATCTCCAGAAACGCGAATTTGAGGTCCTCACGAAGGGTCGTAGTTCCTCTCCTCACCGCTTGCTCGACCGTGATCCAATCGTTCACCAAACTGACGTTGCTGTCACGAATCTTTAGCCCGTCGTTGTTGAACAACTCAGATAGCTGAAATAGCAACTCAAGCAGCTTTTCCTTCTCGATTTGCGTATACTTCCTTGTCGGCGGGCCAACGCCCTGATGAGCACTTAGTGCGGGCGGCGGAAGTTGTGCGCTCCTCGCGGTCGCCGACAGCGCCAAGGACCGTTGCCAATAGTAGTTTGAGGCCGCCACAGCGGCGAACGTCACGACAACAGTAATGACAACGAGCACTGGTGGAACATCAGTCAGCACAGCCAACCACCCGACTACCGCGCTCGAAGCCGCTGGCCACCAGGCCCAAGCGAGTGCAGCCGCCTGAATGTAGGTAACGTATGGCCGAAGGTTATTTGCCAAACGGCGAAGCGGTTCGGGGAGGCGAAGCATGCGCATGGTCCCGACATATGGTCAGAGTCGACGGATATGGCAACTTTACAAGTTCTCGATCCGTTCTATATATTCTTGACTTATTTCGATGGCAAAGGCGCGACGATGAGAACATCGGCGGCTCTATCCGGAAACTCTCATGCGCCAATGCGAATACCGCTAACTCTCGGGTACATGGGGTTGTTCGCTGAAAATTTGCCGGGGGTATCCCCTCCCCGCCTGCGCGGGGCTCTCGGGTGGCGCAATTTCCGAGGCGCTTGTGCCGCCCCCCTCCCGTGCAGCCGCTTTGCGGCGCACGTACTCCCCCAAAACGAAGTTTTGGGGGAGACAAGAAACACGACTTGTCTCCCCCAATGCGAAGCGTTGGGGGAGTACGTGCGCCCTGCGAAGCTTAGCGAAGCAGGGCTGCACGGGAGGGGGGCGGCGCCGAAGCCTCAAGAGAAACTCAACAAATTCAGCCAATTACCCCCATCCTCACCATCACAATAAATTTCTACGCCCCTTGTCGTAGTTTGAGCTAATTTCCATATTCTCTGCACAAATCGGAGCCCCCGCGTGCTCACCGGCAAACGCATCCTACTCGTCATCGGCGGCGGCATCGCCGCCTACAAGAGCCTCGAACTGATCCGCCGCCTGCGCGAGCGCGGCGCGAAAGTGCGCGCGATCTTGACGAAGGCGGGCACCGAATTCGTGACCCCGCTCTCCGTCGCGAGCCTCTCCGGCGACAAGGTCTATCAAGACCTCTTCAGCCTGACCGACGAAGCCGACATGGGCCACATCCAACTCTCGCGCGACGCCGACCTGCTCGTCGTCGCGCCCGCGACTGCCGATCTGATGGCGAAGATGGCGAGCGGCCGCGCCGACGATCTGGCCTCCACCGCGCTGCTCGCCACCGACAAGCCCGTGCTGATCGCGCCTGCGATGAACGTGCGCATGTGGCTGCACGCAGCAACGCAACGAAACCTCGCGCAACTCAAAGCCGACGGTGTCACCACAATCGGCCCGAATGACGGCGACATGGCGTGTGGCGAGTTCGGCCCCGGCCGCATGGCGGAACCCGCCGAAATCCTGGCCGCCGTCGAAGCGCATTTTTCGCGCAGCCAAGAGCTCAAAGGACTCCACGCACTCGTCACCGCAGGCCCGACGCACGAGCCGATCGACCCCGTGCGCTACATCGCGAACCGCTCGTCCGGCAAGCAAGGCTACGCAATCGCGGGCGCCCTCGCCGATCTCGGCGCGACGACGACACTCGTCTCCGGCCCGACGAACTTGGCCGCCCCGCGCGGCGTGAAGTTCGTGAAGGTCGAGACCGCGCACCAAATGCTCGCCGCCTGCGAAAGCGCACTGCCCGCCGACGTTGCCGTCTGCGCTGCCGCCGTCGCCGACTGGCGCGTCGATCACGCCGCGAACCAGAAGATCAAGAAGGGCGCCGGCGGCTTGCCCGCGCTGAACCTCGTCGAAAACCCAGACATTCTGGCGACGCTCTCATCGCGCGCGAGCGGGCGCCCGCGCCTCGTCGTGGGCTTCGCCGCCGAAACCGAAAAGGTCATCGAGCACGCAAAGGCCAAACGCGCGAAAAAGGGCTGCGACTGGATCGTGGCGAACGACGTCTCGCCCGAAACCGGCGTGATGGGCGGCGACGACAACACCGTGCACATCATCTCCGCATCCGCGACCGACACCTGGCCGAAGCTCGCGAAGGGTGAGGTCGCGCACCGTCTCGCCGCCAAGATCGCCGCCCACCTCAAAGGAGCGCGCGCGTGAAGGAAGTCGCGATTGAAGTTCTAACCCTGCCTCACGGTCGGGGCTTGAATCTGCCCACGCGCGCGACCGCAGGCGCCGCCGGTG
>CAYXQB010000115.1:0-9808 GCA_964466435.1 uncultured Flavobacteriaceae bacterium
CGGCGATCCCGGCCATCCAAGCCCCGCGGGTTACTTCCTGGGCGACCCGGCGTTCAACGATGTGATCGGGATCGAGCAACGGTTCGAGTCCCGTTTGGATAGTCTCCATCTCGCGATCGCACAGGAGCAGCACTACCGGTGTTGGACTGGAACATTGGCGATCGGCGGGCGCGCCGGCCGTCTTGAAACGTCGGATCGTTTTCAAGGGTCGATCCCCGGCTATGCCAGAGACTTCGCGTATCAGACCGATCTTGAAACCGCGATTTGGGGCCTTTTCGTCGCGACGGAGGCAGAAGTGTCTCTCGACAACGCGTGGGACAGCGCGGTGCGCTATGCGGGCGAGTTCTCGGGCTTTCGCGTTGCGGCCGGTGCGCGGATCGGCATCGACTTCCTCTCGACCGACGGGACCGACCGGCTCGACTTCACAGGCTTCGCGCCGCAGAGCATCGGCGTCTCGAAGGACGACACGACGTTCAACTATCGTCTGAGCGTGGACTTGAAATATACGCCGCCAAGCGTGCGCGCACTCACGGTGTCACTGGGTGCCGCTTACGGCCAGGACGACATTCATCCGGTCGCCAACCGCTCGGGCGAAACCGGCGACCGCACGCAGATCGAGTTCCAAGATCAGGATCTGTTCATCGGCACCATCCGCTCGACGTTCACATTTTAGCGAATGCCCGCCAAGAGGCCATGTTGCACTCTTGGCGGGCCGCAAGCCCTTATGTTGATTCAGTGACATAATAATTATCGACACCCCGGCGCACCCAACCGGCCACGCGAGCACCCTCAATCCGGCATCACCGGCGGTTGTGCGTGCCGCTGGTGCGAGCCGCAGCAGCATGATATTGCTTGGGTAACAGGGGGCTTGATGCTCCCTGTCGCGTCAACCGCCAATTCCTTTCCGACGTTCGGTTCGGGTGCGGGTTGCGCTTCGTCGACCAATGAAGGAGCCGTGCCGTGCCGAAGCGCTTGGTTCGATCGGTATGACCATGTTTGGTCGTTGCGCTGCCGGGCAGCAATTACGCGAGGCGACTGCTTGACAGGTTCGACGCCCTACAAGGCCTACACGCGAGGCGAACAACTGGCCGATGTCGCGGCGCATATCGCGGGCGTCACCTGCGGTCTCGCGGGTGCGACCGCGTTGATGGTGACTGCGGCGCCGGGCGGCGCGCTCGTCATCGTTGGCGCGATGCTCTACGCGATCGGTCTGCTATCGATGCTGAGCTTTTCGGCCGCGTACAATCTCTGGCCGCCGTCGCCGACGAAGGAGATTCTGCGCCGGTTCGACCACGCTGCGATCTTCGTGATGATCGCTGGCACGTTGACGCCGTTCGTGTTGAACCGGGTGGGCGGCGCTTGGGGTTTGGGTTTGCTGGCAGGCGTTTGGGTTGTTGCGCTCTTGGGCGTCGGTATGAAGGTCATGTTTCCGCGGCGGTGGGAGCGGCTTAGCATTGTGCTTTATGTCGGCTTGGGGTTGTCGATCCTCCTGGTGAGTGAACAACTCGCGCGAGCGATCGCACCGTCCAGTTTGGTGTTGTTGGTGGCTGGATGCGTGGTCTATCTGGTCGGCATTATCTTTCATTTGTGGGAGCGGCTACCGTTTCAGAACGCACTCTGGCATTGGCTGGTGCTGACGGCGGCGGGGCTACATTTCGGCGCGATTATCCAAGAAGTCGCCGCGGCGACTGTGGCGCAATAGCACCGAAACCGCGATTTCCTTGCTTTCTGGGCGCTTTGCGCCTACAAAGCTGGCGTGACGGCTGCACATTTTTTTGAAGTGCGGATCGAAGATGTGCGCGAAACAGCGCGCAAGAGCGGTTCAATACCTCAGACAATGCAACGCTTTTCACACCGTCGCGGGCATGTCGCCCCGGCGGCAACATTGCTTTGAGGAATGACTTGCATGGCCAAAGGCACGGTCAAATTTTTCAACACCACGAAAGGCTTCGGCTTTATCTCCCCCGACGGCGGCGGCAAGGACGTTTTCGTCCACGCGACGGCAGTCGAGCGTGCGGGATGGCGCGGCCTGATGGAAGGACAACGCGTTTCCTTCGAGACGGAAAACGATCCGCGCGGCTTGAAGGCCGTCAATTTGTCCGAGGCATAAGCCCGGATTGCGAAGGGCGGTGCAGGACGTGCCGCCCTCACCTTCCCTCGCCGATCGCGAATTCATGGGAGAGCTGGCGTGAACAGAGAAACGGAAAAGGCAGCAAAGGAACAGTCCGGCGCCGGGCCGCACATCGTGGATTTGCGCGAACGCGTGCCCCAGATGAGCGACGACGCGCTGGCTACAATATTGGGCAACGCACGGCGCCTCATCGAGTCCGGATCGAAGCAGCAGCAGAGCAGCGCGGCGGGCCTGATCCCCGTGCTTGAAGCGGAGCAGGCCGCGCGCGACGCCGCGAAGGCGGAGGCACAAGCGGCGAAGAAGGCCGCAGCCGCCGCGCGCAAGCCGTCCGTGAAGAAGCAGAAAGTGCCGGCAACCGGCTAACGGCGCGTCGCCGAAGTACCTATGGCCGCGCGGGTGGTGCGGCGTGATATCTTGTTACTCTTGGGCCACTAACGCGCGCCGCTGATCCATCAGATCGGCGGCGGTGCGGGCGCCCGAATTTGCGACCGGGAGACCCGCCGTGCTTAGACGGCCGGCCAGCGCGCGAGGCGCCCTTGCGCTCGAACCTTTCATGCGGGTGGGTGATGAGGGTTTCGAACCGCGCGGACCAAGGTCCGCGTCGTCCTTGCCGAAATGTAGATAAACCAGAGAAGTCGGCGGCCTCCGGCATGCGGCCGACTGGAGCATCTGCGCGCGCGATCGCGATGTCGATGGGTCAACCTTGTGACCGGCCGAGGATTGCAAGATGGTTTCTCCGGGGGTTGCAATCACTTGAAGGACGGCGAAAGGTGACGACAAGCTCACTCATGGAGGCAACGTATGGCCGATCTGTTGGCGCTGTCGCGGGCTGCTATCGACGAGGGTAAGGGAACGGATGAGACCGGGCCGCTGAACCGGATCAATCATCAGCTGTCGGAGATCGGCAGCGGCGTCGCGATGGTCGAGGCGTTTTCGCATTGCGTGCTGTTCGAGACGGACGACGGCCTCGTTGCGTTCGACACGTCGAACGAAAGCGGCGGCCGCAAGGTCGTCGATGCCGTCCGGAAGTGGCGGCCGGCTCGGTTCAACACGATCGTGTATACGCACGGACACATCGACCATGTCGGCGGGTGCGGAGCCTTCGTGCATGACGCGGAAACTTGCGGACACGCACGGCCTTGCATAGTGGGGCACGAGAACGTACCCGCGCGGTTCGACCGCTACAATCTGACGAACGGCTACAACAGGATCATCAACGAGCGACAGTTCGGGCAGTTTCGCCGGCGCGGTTACGACATCTCCGGGGAGGCGCGATTTCTGCCTGCCGATGCGCCGAAGCCGGATACGGTTTACCGGGACACGATGATGCTCGCGCCCGGCGGGCTCGAGATTCAGCTCAACCACGCGAAGGGCGAGACGGACGATCACACCTGGGCGTGGATCCCGAAGCACAAGGCAATTTGCGCGGGCGACTTCTTCATCTGGAACTTTCCAAATGCGGGTAATCCGCAGAAGGTTCAGCGCTATCCGCGCGAATGGGCGGTTGCGATGCGGACGATGGCGAACAAAGGGGCGGAGCTGTTCCTGCCGGCGCACGGGCTTCCGATCGGCGGGGCGGCGCGCATCAAGGCGGTGCTGACCGAGGTTGCGGACGCCCTTGAGTATCTCGTGCGCGAGACGCTTGTCTTGATGAACGACGGCGCGCGGCTCAACGACATCATTCACACTGTGAAGATCGACCAGAGCGTGCTCGAAAAGCCGTACCTGAAGCCAATGTACGACGAGCCCGAGTTCGTCGTACGCAATATCTGGCGCATGTATGGCGGTTGGTATGACGGGAATCCGGCGAACCTGAAACCAGCGCGCGATGCGGTGCTGGCGAGGGAGCTTGCCTCGCTCGCGGGTGGCGCGGGAAAGCTTGCCGCGCGAGCACTGGACCTGTGCGCCAGCGACATGCGGCTTGCCTGCCATCTGGCGGAACTTGCCGTTCAGGCGGAACCCGAGAATGCGCACGCGCATGCCCTGCGTGCAGAGGTGTTCCAAAAGCGGCGCGACAGCGAGACCTCGCTGATGGCGAAAGGCATCTTCGGGAGTGCCGCGAACGAGTCGAAGGCTAAAGCTGGAGGTTAGTCGAAATGGCCCGAGCTCTTTCCGCTCCGAAAGGGACCGCAACCAAACACCGAATCTACGGCATCAGCTTTGGTAGCGTTTATCCGCTTTATGTCGCCAAGGCGGAAAAGAAGGGGCGCACCAAGGAAGAGGTCGACAAGATCATTCGCTGGCTGACGGGCTATACCCAAAAGGGCCTTGAGGCGCACTGCGAGAAGAAGACCGACTTCGAGACCTTTTTCGCCAAAGCGCCCAAGCTCAATCCTTCGCGCAAGTCGATCACAGGTGTGGTTTGCGGCGTGCGCGTGGAAGAGATCAAAGAACCGACGATGCGGGAGATCCGCTATTTGGACAAGCTGATCGACGAGCTCGCCAAGGGGAAGGCGATGGGGAGCATTTTGCGGAAATAGAATCCGCGGGAGCGGAGTGGGTCAGCATTGAGGATCAGTACATGCAACTGAAGGACAAGATCATCGTCGTAACGGGCGCGGCGAGCGGAATCGGCAAGGCCATGGCGGAACGGTTTCACCGCGAGGGGGCGAAGCTTGTCGTTTGCTCGGACTTGAACGGTGCAGGCGCACGCGCGGTGGCCGCCGCGATCAAAGGGGTCGCGTTCGAGACCAACGTCGCGCGGGAGAACGACATTCAGCATTTGATCGAGACGGTCGAGCGCGATCACGGGCCGATCGATCTCTTCTGCTCGAATGCGGGGATCGGTGTGCGCGGTGGCGCGGAGGCGTCGACCGCAGACTGGCAACGCATATGGGACATCAATGTGATGGCGCATGTGTGGGCGGCGCGCCATTTGGTGCCGCTTATGATCGCGCGCGGCGGCGGGTATCTGTTGAACACGTCGTCAGCGGCCGGGTTGTTGTCGCAGATCGGCTCGGCGCCCTATGCGGTGACGAAGCATGCGGCGGTGGGCCTCGCCGAGTGGCTTGCGATCACGCACGGCGATCAAGGGATCAAGGTCTCGGTGCTGTGCCCGCAAGCGGTGCGCACGGCGATGACGAAGGATAATCCGGACGGCGTCGCGTCGATCGACGGGATGATGGAGCCGGAGGTCGTGGCCGAAGCCTGCGTGCGCGCGATCGAGGCGGAAGATTTCTTGATCCTGCCGCATCCTGAGGTTCTCGAGTACATGCGGCGCAAGACCCAAGACTACAATCGTTGGATCGGCGGGATGCGGAAGTTGAACCGGAAGTTTCAGGGTTAGTCGCACAGCGCTGCCCTTAGCGCGCAGGCGCGAGGCTAAGTTCGAACCGGGCGTGCGAAGCGCCGCATCGATCGCGCTCTTGCCTTTGCTGCTTCGACAGCGCGGTCGCGCGGCGTGGCGTCGGTGACCAGCGCGTGGACGAGACGGTGGGCAACCGCAAACGTCTCTTCCACGGCGGCGTCGAATGCGACGGCGTTTGCCTTAGATGGTGCGTTGAAGCCGGACAGCTTGCGAACAAATTGCAGCGATGCGGCGCGGATCTCTTCGTCGGTCGCCGGCGGGTCAAAGTTGAACAGCGTCTTGATGTTGCGGCACATGTGAATACTTCCGTTTGATGCGGATAGTATTATGGGGACATAGCTTCCCTTCGTCAAAACCCCTGCGCCGACAAAATTCGCTGGGCCGGGCTTGACCCGGCTACGCAGGGCGGCAAACACCGACTTGACCGTCGATTTTGCTCTGAACTGGCATGGGAGTCATTGTCACTCTACTGCGCAGAAACGTTCATCGCCGGTACGTCTTATCGCAATTTCACATGCGGGCTGAACGAACTTGTGCGCGGTCGACGACAACCATTGCAATCGCGCTCGCAGTTCGTCCCTGGTCGCTTGCATCACAGCGGCTGCCCAGTGCGGACGGGCGAAGACGGCGCAGTCGGTGGGTTTGGCGATCGGTTTCACGCGACAGGTAAGGTGGTGCAACGTAACGAGGCGTGCGGTTGCTTCCTGAATTCCCAACGCCGTGCGTGTAAGATGTGGCGCCGAGTCCGGCGCATCCACTTCGTGCGGCGGCCTACCGCCCGCGGCCACGATTGCGACCCCTATCAAGTGCGACCAACGCTCAGCTTCGATCGTCATGCTCCATTCGTCGTCGGATGTTGCGGCGACACTCGTTGGCGCATACGCGGCAAGCGCGAGGGAGATGAAAAGGGCTTTGGTCATCTGACGCATGGGATCGCTCCGGTGTTGGTGCAGCATCACCCGTCGCTTAACGCGTCAACCCGGCGTTGGTTCCTCCATGAGCGAAAGGGCAAGGCTACTCGACGGCGCAGTACCGTTCGTCACCGGTGCGCTTGATTGCGATGTCGCAGGCCGGGTGGACGAATTTGTAGGCGTTCGCTTCGAACCACTGAAGGCGCGCCTGCAGTTCGTCCTTCGGCGCAGGCCCTGTCGCATTCGTCCAGGACGGCGCTGCAAACGCGGCGCAGTCGGCGGGCTTGGCTATCAGCGGTGTGCGGCAGGTGAGGTTGTGCAGCACGATCAAGCGCTGAGCGGCTTCGCGGAGGCCTCGCGCGGTGCGCGTGAGATGTGGCGTCGCGGCGGCTATCTCGACATCCGGTGGCGGCGCGCCGCCGGCGGCGACGATGGCTACGCCGATTTGGTAGGACCAGCGCTCGGCTTCGATCGCCATGTTCCATTCATCGTCGAGTTCGGCGCCCACGCTCATCGGCGGGCGGGCGGCGAAGTCGTTGTAGTCCTTCGGCGGCCAGGTGCCTGCGGCAGCGCGCGGGTCGGAAGGCTCGGCGGGTGAACAGGCGGCGAGCACGAGGGCGACAAGGAGCGTCGCGGGACGGAAGCGCATGCCTTGTCACTCCGGTGACGTTGCGGGGTCCCCAGCCCCGCGCCGGCCTTCGCGCAGCCAGCGGTTCAAGGCGGGGCTCATTTCATGCTCTGCTTGGGCACGGTAGGCTGCCACGTCCGCGTCCGTCAACGCTTCGCGCCAGCGCTCGTTTTTGCCGGCATGAAGGAAGTCCGCCGCACCACCGGGCCACCCGCCTTTCGCTGCCGGCATCAGCGCGTCGCCGTCGCGGCGCATTTGCTCGAACGTCGCGGCGTGTACGAGTTCGGGCCAAAGCGCTGGGGCTGCGGCGATCGTGAGGAAGTCGGCGATGCGGCGCATTTCGCCGTTGAGATCGGCTAGAAGGTCGGCATAGTGAACCATCAACATGTTAGACTGGCGGCGCGCGGCCCAGTACGTGCGCTCGGTGTCGAAGAAGGCAGCGGCGGAGACGTCGCTCACCCTGCCCTCGCCGTTCAGGCCCATCCAGTCGCGGAAGAAGTCGCGCGGGTTCTCCGACGGCCGCGGGTACGAGCGCGCAATAGTTTCGTCGGCAACGCCCGCCCGGTCGAGCAAGTCCATGCGCTGATACTTCACCTGATGATTGTGCCACGACATCATCGCGTCGAGGCCGTCGCGGGCGACGTGGATGTACTTGACTTGCGCGTGGTGCGGTAGCGCGTCGAACGGCAGATGGCTCTTCAGATAGCGGCGATGCGTTTGGGCTTCGATGCGGGCTTGCGTTTCAGCGGGCGCCTGCGTGAAGCGATTGTCGATCCAGGGCGAAAGGGAAATCGGCTTCGGTTCGGTCGATTGGAAGACGAGCAGGCCGACTATGCGCTGCGTCCACGTCGTACCGCATTTCGGATAGGTCGCGATCACGATATCGCCGGGCCGCGGGCGATAGGCGTCCCAAAGGCGGCTGTCCATATGCCATGTGCGGACGATGCGTCTCATTCAGCCCCAAGCTTCTAGCACAGCACGGGCGGCAGCGTGGTGAAACTGTGTGAGCCCAGCAGCCGAAACGCTTGCGCGTTCGACGCAGAGAACGAGTGCGATCTTTGCGGCGCCCTTCGAGGTGGCGAGGCCCGCGTCGTGGAAGCCGGGCACGACGCCCTCCATGGTGCGCGCGAGACCTGCGCGGTGCGCAAACGTCCAACCCTTGAGCATGCCGGCTTTCAAGCGGTCGTCGCCGGATTTCGTGCGCTGCATGAGATCGAGGACGAACTTCGTGAGGCGCGGCTGCACGAGATTGCCGGCAGCCAAGCGCACGATCAGGCTCGCGAAGGCACGCGGGCTTGTGGTGTCTCGCGCGTCGGCGAGGTGGCGGTCGAGCGAGACCTTTGCGACGTCATTCGCAAGCTGACGCTCCGTGCGGTCGATGCGCACGCCCTCGAGCTTCAATCGCTTCAAGGCGGCTTGAATACCCTTGATGCCTCCGGCGTGCCTAATCAACGCGTCCGTTGCCGACGTGTCGCCGTTCAGCAGCATGTGTTCGATCAATTGGCGCGCTGTGAAGCGCGTGCGGCGTTTGCGCAGACGCTCGGCGATGGGCGAACGTCCGGGGACGATGTCGGAGGCTTTGAGATAGATGCGCGCGTCGAGGCGCGCCGCGCCGTCTTGCACGAGCTTCAAGTAAGCGACGGCAATCGGCAGTTTGTTCAGGCCTTCCATCGCGAACAGTTCGCCGCCGCGGACGAATGCGGTGCGACCACGATTCATGTCGACAGCGGCGAAGCCGACTTTAGCTAGGCCCGCTTCAGCCGCGAGCGCCGCAATCTTCGCTTCGAGAGCAGCGTCCGGGGCGCCCAAATTGGCGACATCCTGTGCGATCGCGCCCAGCGGATCGGCGGCGCGCGCGAGCGGCGTCAACGCCAGCATGACGGAACCGATGAGAAGGATTCGCCTGTCGAGTGAGAGCGGCACGCCAAGTCTCTTCATGTCGATGCGCCGGCACTCTAGACGCAGCGCGCCGCAAATTCAGTGACGGAATAACAAAGCACTCAAAGCGAGGCAGCGCGGAGCGGCCGCTCCGCACAGTCCCCTCGCGTCTAGGCGCGTCCCAGCGCGCGCTCCGGCGGGGTGTATTCACGCTTTTGGAAGTCGGCGACCGCCTGATAGGTAAGCGCACCACGGTGGATGTTCAGGCCCGCCAGCAGATGCGGGTTATCTTTGCAGGCCTTGACGTAACCCTTGTCGGCGAGGGCCAGCGTGAAGGGAAGCGTGGCGTTGTTGAGGGCGAAGGTCGACGTGCGGGCGACCGCGCCCGGCATGTTCGCGACGCAATAGTGCACGACGTCGTGGACGCGGTAGGTGGGTTGGGCGTGTGTCGTGGGCTTTGAGGTTTCGGCGCAACCGCCTTGGTCGATCGCGACGTCGACAATGACGGAACCTTTCTTCATCTTCTTGATCATCGCCTCGGTGATCAGTTTCGGGGCTGCGGCGCCGGGCAGCAGTACCGCGCCGACAACGAGATCCGCGGCGAGAACGCTTTCTTCGATCGCGTCCACCGTCGAATAGATCGTGTTCAGCATCGCGCCGAATTGGCCGTCGAGCTCGGCAAGGCGCGGCAGGCTTTTGTCGATGATCGTGACATGTGCTTCGAGGCCCATCGCCATGCGGGCCGCGTTCGCGCCGACGACGCCGCCGCCGATGATGACGACTTTCGCAGCTGGCACGCCAGGCACGCCGCCGAGCAACATGCCGCGGCCGCCCTGCTCCATCTCCAGGCAATGCGCGCCGGCTTGGATCGACATGCGGCCGGCGACTTCCGACATCGGCGCCAGCAGCGGCAGGCCGCCGCGTGCGTCGGTGACCGTCTCGTAGGCGATGCC
>CAYXQB010000116.1:0-9769 GCA_964466435.1 uncultured Flavobacteriaceae bacterium
GACTCGATCGCACCCGTCAGCGGATAGCAGCCCAGCGTGCGGAACCGCACCAACCGCTCCTCGACCTTCTCGCCTGGAAGCAACTTCATCCGTTCGTCGTCCCGCATGATGAGAGCACCGTCGCGCTCAACCACCGGCCGCTTCGCCGCGAAGTAAAGCGGCACGATCGGAATGTCCTCGGCCAGGATGTATTCCCAGATATCGAGTTCGGTCCAATTCGACAGCGGAAAGACGCGGATGGACTCGCCCTTCTTGATCCGCGCGTTGAACAGGTTCCACAGTTCCGGCCGCTGGTTCTTCGGATCCCACCCATGCGCAGCCGTACGGAAGGAGAAGATTCGCTCCTTCGCGCGGCTCTTCTCCTCGTCGCGCCGCGCGCCCCCGAACGCCGCATCGAACCCGTATTTGTCCAGCGCCTGCTTCAGACCTTCCGTCTTCATCACTTGGGTGTGCACCGAGGAGCCGGAGTCGAACGGGTTGACCCCCGCGCGCACGCCCTCCTCGTTGATGTGCACGATCAGCTTCAGTCCAAGCCGCCTCACGGTCTCGTCCCGGAACGTGATCATCTCCCGGAACTTCCACGTCGTATCGACATGCATCAGCGGAAACGGCGGCTTGGCTGGATAGAACGCCTTCATCGCAAGATGCAGCATGACCGACGAGTCTTTGCCGATCGAATAGAGCATCACGGGGTTCGCGAACTCCGCCGCGACCTCGCGCATGATGAAGATGCTCTCGGCCTCAAGCCGCTTCAGGTGCGGACTGCGGGTGCGTGTTGGGGCAAGCGCGGCCAAGGCAGGGAATCCTCAAGTACTCGGGGAAAATGGTGCGCCTCCCCTATTTGTGCAACTGCACAGTGTCAATCCATGATCACACGGCGCCAGCCGTTAAACTCAGGGCTTCACCAGCCCAAGCTCGATTTCAAGCGCTGCACAGAGCATTTGGCCAAGCGTGATGTGCATTTCCTGAACCCGCGCCGTCACAGCCGAGGGAACGACCAGCGCGTGATCGGCGACTCGCGCGGCCTCACCGCCGCCACTGCCTGAGAACGCAACGGCGACAAGCCCCATCGCCCGTGCGGTTTCCAACGCCTTGATGATGTTTGGGCTGCGCCCCGATGTGGTGATGCCGATTGCGACGTCTCCACGCCGTCCAAGTGCCTCAACCTGCCGTGAAAAGATGCGCTCAAATCCGAGGTCGTTGCCGGCCGCCGTCAGCGCCGACGTATCCGTGGTGAGCGCAAGCGCCGCCATAGCCGGGCGGTCCGCCTTGTAGCGAACGGAGAACTCCGTCGCGAGATGCTGCGCGTCCGCGGCGCTTCCGCCATTGCCGAAAAACAGCAGCTTGCCGCCACCCTTGAGCGACACTGCGCACGCCGCCACGACGCGCGCAAACGGCTCGCGCAAGGCAGCCTTCGTCGCCTCGGCCACCGCGATATGCTCGGCAAACTCGGAATCGAACAAGCTCATGCCGCCAGTGTGACCCCGGCGGCCTCGCTCCGCAACGCACCCAAGGTGAATTGCTTAATTCACCGGCAAATGCAGCAAACCGGCCTTCTGGAACAGGTAGCCCACGTAGGCGAGATAGCCCAAGAGCAGCAGCAATCCGTAGAGCCGCCCGATGCGGTTCCCGAAAAGCATCGGCAACAAGAGCGCTATGGTAGCGGCGAGCATAACCCAGTTGTCCATACTCGCGATCTGCGGATCAATTTGAACCGGTCCAATCAGCGACGAGACGCCGAGGATCGCCAGGATGTTGTAGATGTTCGACCCCGTGATGTTGCCGAGCGCGATGTCCGGGTTGCGCCGTAGCGCCGCGACCACGGAGGTCGCAAGCTCGGGCAGCGACGTTCCGGCAGCGACAAGCGTCAACCCAATCACGGTCTCGGATATGCCGCTAGCGCGCGCTATCGCGATCGAACTGGTCACGAGCATGTCGGCCCCCACGATGAGCAGGCCCAAGCCGACCGCGATCGTCGCAATATCGATCAGCGGCGAATGCGTGAGCGCCCGTTCTGTGAAGCGCGACCCGTCGGCGGCAGGCTCCTCCTTGCCGGCTTCCTGCGCATAGGTGATGAAGAGCATCGCCAACAGGACCGAGAGAAAGAGCGCCCCTTCGTAGTACGTCATCACCGGCATGCGCAGTGAAACCCAGATGAACAGTCCGGCCGCGATCAGCGCAAAGAGGCCGTCGCGTCCGATCGCCTGCGGCGAAACCGTGATCGGCGCGATCAGGGCGGTTACTCCCAAGATGAAAAGAATGTTGAACGTGTTTGAGCCGACTACATTGCCAACAGCAATGCCGTAGGATCCCTGAATCGTGGCGTTCGTGCTCACGATGAGCTCGGGCGTCGAGGTCCCGT
Source organism: uncultured Flavobacteriaceae bacterium (assembly GCA_964466435.1). Taxonomy (GTDB): domain Bacteria; phylum Pseudomonadota; class Alphaproteobacteria; order Micropepsales; family Micropepsaceae; genus SZUA-430. Next base: position 2,363 of record CAYXQB010000116.1, read on the forward strand.
ATGCGACGATGGTGACGCCTATCAAGAGCGGCGAGACGTGCAACCGCCGCGCTATGGCAACTGCCCCGTGAACCAGCCCTTCGGCGCCCAAGACCAGCAGCCCCAAGCCAATCGCCGCTACGACATACTGTTCCATGGATCCCCCCGAAGGAGGACAAACTGAAAGGGAAGCGCGGCATCGTCAAGCTAGCGCAGAAGGCGAATCTCCGCGGGTGCTCTACCCCGCCTGAGCGATGTAGTCGCGCATCGCGTACCGCTCGAGGTCGGCATCTTCGATCCGGCGCTTCACGACGTCGCCGATCGAGACGATCCCGATCAGCCGCCCGCCCTCCACGACCGGCACATGCCGGAACCGCCCGACGGTCATTGTCTCCATCAACGAGGCCGAACTGTCGGTCAGCCGACACGTCGCGACCTCGCGCGTCATCACCTCGTCGATCGTGTGGTTCAGCGCGGCCGGTCCGTTTTGCGAGATTGCCTGAACGATATCGCGCTCCGAGACAATGCCGATCACCTCGCCCGCCGCCCCTGTCACGACGGCAGCGCCAATGCGCCTGGTCGCAAGCAGATCGCACACCTGCTGCAGCGTTGCGGTCGGACGCACGGTCTCAACCTTCGCCCCTTTGTGTTTCAGAATGGTGGCAACGGTCATAGTTCCTCCTTCGCGAAGGAGAGCCGCCAGCACGTCACGGGAAACGCCGGAGGACGAGACAAACTGGCACAAGTGCTCTCTTGTCAGGCGACAAGCATGCGCCGAATTCGCCGATCCGGCAATGCCCCTGCTTCGCACTGCACAAAGGCGTGATGCACCTGGCCGCTCATGATGAACGCGCGAAACGTCAGGAGGGCGGCAACACCACGTTATCGATGAGCCTGACTGCGCCAAAGCGCGCGGCCAGCGATACCAACGCACCTGCATTCTCGACGCGGGCAATCTCCTCCAACGTCACGGGATCGGCGACGCTGACATACTCCGGAACCGCGCGCGCCTCGGCAGCTATCATTGCCGTCATCCAAACGCGCAGAACCTCGCCTTCCCGCTCGCCGGCGGCGTATGCCTCGCGCGCAGCGTTGAGCGCCCTATACAGCACCGGCGCCGCCGCCCGGTCTTCCACGGTAAGCAGCGCGTTACGGCTACTCATGGCGAGTCCGTCTGCCTCCCGCATCGTCGGTCCCGCTAAGACTTCGACGGCCAAATCCAAATCTCGCACCATGCGCCGGATGACGGCCAACTGCTGCGCGTCCTTCTGGCCGAAGACGGCATGGGTGGGACGCACGATGTTGAGCAGCTTTGTCACCACCACCGCGACACCGTTGAAGTGCCCCGGCCGCATCGCGCCCTCGAGCGGCCGCGTCACAGGCCCCACATCGATGGTGGTCGAAAACCCCTCGGGGTAAATCTCGCCTGGCTCCGGCGCGAAAACGACATCGCAGCCCGCCGCGCGCAACATCTCCATGTCGCGATCCAACGTCCTGGGATAGTGCTCCAAGTCTCGCTTGTCGTTGAACTGCATGGGGTTCACGAAAACGCTGACGCCCACGCGCGGACAACGTTCTCGCGCAAGCCTAACCAGGCTCAAATGCCCTTCATGCAACGCCCCCATCGTGGGAACGAAGCCGAACGGCGCATCGAGCGGCGCGCGCGTTGCACGCATCTCGCCGATCGTCCTGACGAGTTTCACGGTTCTTCGAAACCCTTTAGCGCTTCTGCGAGCGTGCCCGCGGCAATCGTCGAGGCGTTGGCCCGCGTCGGAAACGTACCCGCTTCGACCTCTTCGCGATAGGTGCGCAGGGCCTCCTCGATCACGGTGCCCACTTCGGCGAACCGCTTCGCGTGACGAGGCGACTTCTCGAACAAACCCAAAATGTCGTGCCACACTTGGACCTGCCCGTCGCAACCGACGCCAGCGCCGATCCCGATGGTGGGGATCGAAAGCCGCTTCGTGATCGCCTCGGCGAGTTCCGTCGGCACCAACTCCAACACGATCCCAAATGCGCCCGCCGCCTGCAGCGCCAACGCGTCGTGCGTAATGCCTCGCGCTCCCGTTGCGTCCTTACCCTGCACCTTGATGCCGATCTGGTGCGTTGCCTGCGGCGTGTAGCCGAGGTGCCCCATCACCGGAATACCAAGCTCCACAAGTCGCCGCACGACCTTCACGACCGGCCCGCCGCCTTCCACCTTCACGGCCTGCACACCCGCTTCGCGCATCATACGCCCTGCAGCGTTGATTGCGTCGTCGATGCCCGAATAGGTGAGGAACGGCAGATCGCCCACGACAAGCGCTTGCTCCGTCCCACGCACGACGGAGGCCGCATGGCGCACCATATCGTCCAGCGTGACCGGGATCGTCGTGTCATGGCCCTGCATGACCATGCCTAGTGAGTCGCCGACCAAAATGAGGTGAAAGCCCGCCCGCTCCGCAAGCTTGGCGGACGCGAAATCGTACGCCGTCACCATCGCGACGCGCCCGCCGTCGGCCTTCAGCTTTAACAGGTCCTGGATGCTCGTTCGCATGGCGCGAAATCTGAGCGTTCGTGCGGTGCGATGCAAGCAATTGCAGCATGCAAATGCCCAAACACAGTCAACGCGTTAACGATCTTGCTCGTCCGGTTTGGCGGGCTCGATCTTAACGCCGCGCGCTTTCAGGGCCTCGCGCAGCAGAAACTCGATCTCCGCGTTCACGCTGCGCAGATCCGCGCTCGCCAAACGCGCGACGGCGTTGAAGAGCGCGGGATCGAGTCGAAGCGCGAAGGCTTTGCGTTCAACGGACATGACACCTACTGGTAAATCGTACCCGCATTGACGACCGGCTGCGTCTGGCTGTCGGAGCACAAGACCACCAACAGGTTCGACACCATCTGCGCACGGCGCTCGTCGTCGAGCTTCACCACGTCGCGTTCCGAGAGCTGGGTGAGCGCCTGCTCAACCATTAGAACCGCACCCTTCACGATCGTCTGCCGTGCGGCAAGCACTGCCTCCGCCTGCTGGCGGCGCAACATGGCACTTGCGATTTCAGGCGCATAAGCCAAGTGCGAGAGCTTCGCCCCATCGATGGCAAGGCCTGCAATAGAGACGCGCTCTTGCAGCTTCTCCTGCAACAGCGCCGACACCTGATCCGACGCAGCGCGCAACGTCGGTTCGTCATGCTCTGCGTTGTCATAGGCGAAGTGCGAAGCAATCTCGCGAACCGCCGTTTCGATCTGGATGTCGACGAACCGCTTGTAGTCGTCCACGTCGAACAGGGCGCTCGCCGTATCGTTGACCCGCCAAACAACCACGGCTGCAATCTCGATCGGATTGCCGCGCCGGTCGTTCACCTTCAGCTTCTCGCCGGTCACGTTATGGACGCGCACCGAGATCTTCTTGCGCATGAACCACGGCAGCACCCAGCGCAATCCTGGCGTCCGATCCGTGCCCTTATAGTTGCCGAACAACGTGATCGCCGCCGCCTCATTCGGCTGCAGCGTATAAAACCCGCTCACGAGCAGCAGCCACCCGAACAAAAAAACGCCCGGCAGCAGCAAAAACCACGCGTTGCCCGGCTCCCGCGTCGCGAGACCGGCTACGAACGTCCAAATCACAGCCACTGTCACGGCCAGCGTGACCAGCAGCATGAGCCCGCCGTTCAACGTCTGCGCGGTGCGTTCCGTCGTCTGATTCAAGGCTTGAGTAGCCATGGCACTCCCTCTTGCGATCAATATGATATCATAATAGTATCGATCACGTAAAAGCGCAAGGGGCGGTTTTCCTGACGTGCGCCAACGGCTTGGAACTCGCCACGCACGAGAGGCGCGGCACTTTGAACGTTGTTCAATCGGCAGAAAAAACTGTCCCCGAAATAAACGATTGCGTCTGCCATCCGCCACGTTGCGCATCTCTTTGCACGCAACAAAAGACGCGCTGTTCCGATTGCACAACTTGGAATCGCGTGCGGCAATGGTGCGTAGTTGAGTCGCGAGGTATGCGTAACATGACCAGTCACACTTTCCTGATTGCCCGTCCCGACAAACGGCCGCTGTTTGCGAGCCCAGACGGCGTGAACGAAATCGCCCACGCCAGCGATTGGATTCCGATCGGTTGGCTCGCGATGTTCGAGCCACGCGACGTGCAGCTGGTCGAAGAACCGCCCGAGTCCCACACCTACGACCCAGAGACGATAACGCGCTGCCCGACGCTCGTACGCAAGAAAGATGCTGCGATCGACATGTTGCAAAAGCGGCGCGCGAAACTGTCGAAAATCCTGCCGCCCTATTTGCAGGAGCAGCTGGGAGGCTTGGAGAAAGCTGTGCGCTCCTCGCCGCTGCCCTATGTGCAACTGGTGGTCAGCGACCTGGACATGTTTGCATCACCCGGCTCGGAACGTAGCCTGCGCCAATTGATCTCCACGCTCGACGGCGACGATCTCAAGCAGTGGCGAAACCTGCTCGCCCACGTCGACACCGAAATGGGCAAGGACCTCTCAAAGGTGCAGTTCCCCGAATTGAACGGCACCGCCGCCATCGTCGGCTACTTGCCCGAACAATTCACCGTGCCGACAAAGCCGGAAGTGCCAAAGCCGGCGCCGAAACACGTCGCCAAAGCCAAACCCGGCCAAAAGGCAAAGCCCCAAGCCGCCAAACAAACGCCGCAGGCCGCAAGCGCCAAGAAAAAGCCCTGGTGGAAATTTTGGTGACTTGAGTGACCGCCTCCCCACCCAGGGAGGCGGATTTCGGTTGCCGACCCGCGCAATGCCCCGCCACCGCCCGTTCTACGCGAACCGCAACGCGGACTCGCCAAATCAGGCGTTTTTCCAACACCGATCTTCTGCTTGAACGAGTTCGTGATTGGCGTTGGCGCCATTGGCGCCTACAGCAAGCGCCAACCCTCGAAGGAGAAGCCCCATGTCCGTGCGCAGCATCGTGCTTGCCGCCACTGCAATCGTCGCCTTCAGCTTGCCAGCGCAAGCGCACGGCGAGCGCGGCCCCCGCGCCGACCTGACGTTCGAAAGCGAACACGCGCTACAGAAGCTCTACCGCAGCGAACCGTTTGCCGAAACGATCGCGAGCCAGGCCAAAGCGATCCTGGTCTTCCCAAGCATCGTGAGAGCAGGCTTCATCTTTGGCGGCTCATTTGGCGAAGGCGTGTTGTTCTATCCGAACCAGAACGCCCAATACTACAACTCGCTCTCGGGCTCTTGGGGCCTGCAAGCCGGCATCCAAAGCTATGGCTATGCACTGTTCCTCATGAACGACCGCGCGCTTGAGTATCTCGACAAGTCCGATGGCTGGGAGCTGGGCGTCGGCCCAACGATCGTCGTCGTGGACGCGGGCGTTGCCAAAAACCTCACAACCACAACGCTGAACGACGACGTCTACGCCTTCACGTTCGATCAAACCGGCCTCATGGCCGGCCTCGCCATCGAAGGCTCGAAGATTTCGGAGATTGATCCGTAGGCTCGCGTTACCCAACGCAAGCCAAAAGAGCCCGAAAGGGACTGGCGGAGCCGGAGGGATTCGAACCCTCGATACGGCTTTTCAACCGTATAACGGTTTAGCAAACCGCCGCCTTCAGCCTCTCGGCCACAGCTCCACACGCTCCCGCGCCTGACGCGGGGGCGCCTTTTTGCCCTTAACCGTGAGCGGATGCAACCCCACACCACCGGCCGCTTCAAGCCGGTTTCTTGCCGATATAGCCGATGATGGCCGCCGCAACGCCGATTCCAATAACAACGCCAGAGGTCTGCCCGACGATAGCCATCAAGGCCTGCGGGTCGGTCGATTGCCCGGCCATCCCCAGCATCACGAAATAGAACACGATCGCCAGCGCCACCAACACCCCGCCCACGATCACCAACCGCCAATTCTTCTGCCGCATCTTGCCCCCGAAAGTTTCGGGGACACATATAGCTCGGTGTCCTCTCCGCCGCCAAGCCCCCGGTTCGGCTCGCCAAACGTGCGCGGCGTCACAGTCACGGGGGTAAAACCTGCCGAAGAAGCCGCTCCCGTGACGCCCGCCACTCGCGCATAGGGCCGGCCCACCCAACGTTCCCGCAAAGAGCTCAAACGGAGGAAACCCGTGCGCACGCGTTCCACACTGACGCTTCTCGCATTGGCGCCGCTCGCAGCGGCATCGATCGCCCAGGCCGCCATCGGCGACATCGACTTTCAGAAGGTTGACGTTTCACTCAGCAAGAAGGGCGGCCGTCCCGAGGCCCCAGTCATCACGGCATCGAATGCGACCGGCACTTGGCAAGCGGGAAACGCCGAAATCGTGTTCCGCCTGCGTGTCGCGACCAAGGTGAACGCGGGATCGAGGATCGCACAGATCGTACTCGGTATCCCCACCATAGGGGCCAACCCGCGGATAATATACCAGACCGCGAACGCGGGCGGGGCCGGCCGCGAGGTGAACATCGACCCGAGCGTCCGCAGGCTGACGGCAGCAGAGTTAGGCATTCCGGCCCTGACGGCTGCCGCGCGATGCGCTCAAGCGCACGCAAACGGCGGAGGCGGCTCGGGCAACTTCGACTTGGCTTTCGATTTGGACGTCCAGGTCGGCGTCAAAGCCGTGCGCGGTATCGCGAATGACGAAGATCGTTGGCGCATATTCGACCGCACGGTCCCGGCAAAGATCCACTGCATAGCGACGTCGCAATCCGTCGCCGAACCGCAGCGCACGCCGGGCGCACCGCAGCGCGTACCCGGCGCACCGCAACGAACGCCCGGTGAGCCAATTCGCACGCTGTCGCCCTACCGGCCGCTCACCGCGGACCTCGGCTTCGCGCGCGCCGGCAACGCAATCGGCTGCCCGGTCGATATCCGCCAGAGCATCCGCATCGTCTCGCCGGGCCCGGGCAGGGCGAAGGTCTACATCGTGAGACAAGACAACCCCGGCGTCCTCGGTGCACCGGTCTACGTCAATGTCGCCACCCGCATGCCGGATGCGAAGTACGCAGGCGTGCTGCAGACGACGGTGCGCATATCGAGCACGATCAAACGCACCTACCGCGTGCTTGCCGTCAACCCATTCGGTGAACCCGTGCCGTCACCGTGGGCCGTCCTCGACGTGAAGTGCTAAGGCGCGCGATCGCGCCTCAAGGCAAGTACTGCATACTGACTTCTGTCACGGCTCCGCCGTTGACCGCGACCCACACCGGGCAGCCGTCGCCGGGACATTGGTTGTAGGTGCCCGAGTTGGCGACCAAGTCGGCGTAGGTGGTGTTCTCGTTGGCGATGCTGCCGCCCTTGTCGTGCGTGACGCGCAGTGCCTTTGCGTTCGGCGGAACCGGAATGGTGCGCACCACCTTACTGTCGTTTGCGATGAAGAAGTCGTTCGGCGGCGGCGACTCGTCGTTGCGCGCGGTCGCGGCCGCAGCCGCTTCCGGCCCCGTCAACCACCACGCGGGAGCGAGCTCGACGCTGCTCGCA
>CAYXQB010000117.1:0-9710 GCA_964466435.1 uncultured Flavobacteriaceae bacterium
GTTGTTCCACGATTTCGTCCTCATCGCACACAAGCGTGCCGGGCAGGCCCTCGAAACTCGAAAGCACTTGCACCGGTACGCGGTGAATCATCGCAAGCTCAACCGACCGCGTCTGCAGCACCTTGGCGCCGAGCGAGGCCATCTCGAGCATTTCTTCGTAGGAGATCTTGTCGAGCTTGCGCGCCTTGGGCGTGATGCGCGGGTCGGTCGTGTAGACGCCGTCCACGTCGGTATAGATGTCGCAGCGTTCGGCCTTCAAGGCGGCGGCAACCGCCACGGCGCTCGTGTCGGAGCCGCCGCGGCCAAGCGTCGTGACACGGTTGTCGGGACCTATCCCCTGAAAGCCCGCGATCACCGCGACTTGGCCTTGGGCCAGGCGCTCTTCCAAGACTTTGGTTTCGATGCCGGTGATCGCGGCCGAGCCGTGCATTCCCGTCGTGTGGATCGGAATCTGCCATCCAAGCCAGGAGCGGGCCTGAACACCGATATGCTGAAGCGCGATCGAAAGCAGGCCGACCGTCACCTGTTCGCCGGCCGCGACGACGGTGTCGTATTCGCGGGCGTCGTGCAGCGCCGACAGCTCGCGCGCCCAATTGACGAGCTTGTTCGTCTCGCCCGACATGGCTGAGACCACGACCGCGACCTCATAGCCGCGATCGACCTCGCGCTTAACCTTGAGGGCGACGTTTCGAATACGCTCGAGGTCCGCCACCGACGTGCCTCCGAACTTCATTACGAGTCTGGGCATGGTGGCGCGGCGTTAGGTCCGTGGTTTCAAGGGGTTGATTGGGCTCGGCTGGGGTATAGTTAGACTCCCAGTGTTTGTCACGCAACGCAGCGAGATAAGGGACGCCAGTGTCAACCGTCACAGGAGCGCAATCCACAGTCGATGCGGCCGAGGTCGCGCGCTTTTCGGCGCTTGCTGCCGAATGGTGGAATCCGCATGGGAAATTCGGCGTCCTGCACCGGTTCAATCCGGTTCGCCTCGGCTTCATCCGCGACGAAGCGGCGGCGCATTTCGGCCGCGATGCGACGGGGCCAAAGCCGTTCGCGGGTCTGCGCCTTCTCGACATCGGATGCGGCGGCGGGCTCCTCAGCGAACCGATGGCGCGACTCGGGTTCGATGTCTTGGGCGCCGACGCCTCGGAGAAGAATATCAAGACGGCGGCGACGCATGCGGCCGAGTGCGAGCTTGCCATCGACTACCGCGCGACGACAGCGGAAGCGCTGGCCGAGGCGGGCCAGCGGTTCGACGTCATCCTCAATATGGAGGTGATCGAGCACGTCGCCGATTTGAACCTGTTCGTTAAAAGCTGCACGTCGATGCTGAAGCCCGGCGGGTTGATGTTCGTGGCAACCATCAATCGCACGGCGAAGGCTTACGCGCTGGCGATCGTGGGGGCGGAATACGTGCTGGGCTGGTTGCCCAGGGGCACGCACGATTGGAATAAGTTCGTGAAGCCCCTTGAACTCGACACGGCGCTGACGCGAGCCGGTCTCGACGTAACGAAAGAGACGGGCGTCATGTTCAACCCACTGAGCGGCGGGTTCATGCTGGCCAACGATACCGACGTGAATTACATGGTGGTGGCGAAGAAATGAGCCGGAGCTACCGATGATCTTGCGCCAACTTGCCGTTGCCATCGTTGCGCTCGCGCTGGCGGGGTGCGGTGTCACTCGCCATGCCGTCTCGATCGCGCCGGTCGGCATTGTGCAAGTGCCTGGTTCCGCGCAGCCTGTGAAATCAACGATACCGCTCGGCAACGCCCTGCGCGTCGATTTCACTTCGAGCCCGGACCTTCTGTCGGAAGCGGGATATGTTCTCGATGAGACAGAATTTTGCGGCGACGGCACGATCCGGGTGACCGCGGGCGTCGGACCGTTCTTGGGCAAGGCCTCGATCCGCCACCCTGTTGAACGCCAGAGGGTCGCTGCCGCATTGGCCAAGTCGCCCGCCTCCGCGCCGCCGATCTATTCCGTCTATGTGTTCGTGGCACGGCCCGCTTATCCAGCGGCGTACCAGATACCCGCGCAACCTGCGTACGACCTCAGTCGCGAGCCCCGGTCGATATGTTTGTCATTGGGCTTGCGCGAAGGTTACGAACTCGCGCGGGCGACGAACACATTGACGTTTTCGGCCGAGCAAGTCGCGGCCGCGTTGAGCGCACGATGAGGTGCGCGACGGCGTACGAGTTGAACTATGAATCCGCCCGCGGCAGGCTTGGGATCGGAGCGACGGGGATGCCTTCTTCGATCAGCTCTTTCGCATCTTCCAGCGTCGCTTCGCCGTAGATTTGGCGTTCCTTAGCGTCGCCGTAGTGGATGGCGCGGGCTTCGTCGGGGAATTTTTCGCCGACGTATTCGGCGTTCTTTTCGACATCTTTGCGGATGTTCGTCACCCACTCGCGCATCGCTTTGGCCTTCGACGCGGCTTCAGCGAGTTCGGCTTTCTTCGAAATCGCTGGCGCCATGGGCGCCTTCTTGATCTTCTTCGAATTGCAGGTGGGGCAGACGAGCAGTCCCTTCTTCGCCTGCGCGTCGTACGCGGCGGAATCGCGGAACCAACCTTCAAAGCCGTGGTCCTTTGGGCAGATCAGCTGATAGCGGATCATGACGCGACGCCTAACTCTCTTCCCGCAATTGGCACTCGCCTAAGATGACTGCCATGGGCTGTTTCGACAAGACCGCCAATGGCACGCCTTCTGCCTTAATGAAGGGTAAATCCCCAGCAGTCGCACAACCGCTGTCACTTGAGCGGGGCGTCACGTTACGGCTTTGCGCGATTTAAATTCGGGCGTGTCCCACGCGCGTGCGGACATTACGTCCTCAATGGTCGCTGCTGCGTCGTAGACATCTACGAAGCGCGTGGTCAACGGCGAGAAGCCGAAGCGCGCGACATCTGGGGCGCGAAAGTCGCCGATGACGTTGCGGGCGATTACGGCTTGCATGATCGCGTAGCCTTCAGCGTGTGTGAGCGAGACGACGCCGCCGCGGCGCGCAGCATCGCGCGGGCTTGCGAGAACGAAGCCGTGACGCAGCAGACGTTCGTCGGCTAGGGCGACGAAGAGGCCGGTTAAGCCGGTCACCTTCGTGCGCAAGACGTTCAGATCGATGCCGTCAAACGCATCGAGGGCGGCGTCGAGCGCGGTCAACGATAGGATCGGCGGCGTTCCCGTTAGGAGCTTGTCCATGCCGTTCGCGTGCACGTAGTCGTCGGCGAAAGCGAAGGGGTCGGCATGGCCGAGCCAGCCGGTCAGCGGGTGGTCCAACGCATCGTGGTGGCACCTTGCGGCGTAGATGTAGGCTGGCGCGCCCGGGCCGCCGTTCAGGTACTTGTAGCCGCAGCCGACCGCAAAGTCGGCTTTGAGCTTGCCGAGTTCGAGCGGCATCACGCCTGCGCTGTGTGACAGGTCCCAAACGACGAGCGCACCGTTCTCATGCGCCGCCGCCGTGATCGCCGGCATGTCGTAGATGAAGCCGGTCTTGTAGTTCGTGTGCGTGAGGAGGACGACCGCCGTGTCTTCGCCGACCGCTCGGATCAAATCGTCGCTGTTCACCCGCTTGAAGCGCGCGCCGGTCAGCGACGCGACGCCGCTTGCGATGTAGGCGTCCGTCGGAAAGTCGCCGTGTATGCCCAGAATCGTCTTGCGGTCCGGACGCAGACGAAGCGCTGCGGTGAGTGCTTTGAACAAGTCGACGGATGTCGAGTCGGTGACGATCACTTCGTCGGGCGCGGCGCCGATCAGTTTTGCGATCTTGGCAGCCACGCGCTGCGGCGCGGTGTACCAACCGGCGTTGTTCCAGGAGCGGATCAGCCCCCTGCCCCATTCCTCCTCGACGGCCTTCGCGACACGCGCGGCGACGCCCTTCGGCAAGCAACCCAGCGAATTGCCATCGAGATAGACTATGCCGTCAGGAATCGCGAAGCGGGCACGAGCAAAGCCCAGCGGATCGCGCGCGTCCATCGCGGCGCAATCGTCGCGGGTCAGACGCTCAGCCAAGTTTGAACTCACGATCGTGGGTGAGCGCAGGGACGCGGCTTCGCGCTTCGGCGACTTTGTTCGGATCAATGTCGGCGACGATCACGGTGGGCGAGTCGCCGGCTTCGGCGACGATATTGCCCCAGGGATCGACGATGACGCTGTGGCCGAAGGTGTGGCGGCCGTTTTCATGTTTGCCACCTTGGGCGGGCGCGATCACGAAGCAGCCGGTTTCGATCGCGCGGGCGCGTTGGAGGACGTGCCAGTGCGCCTGGCCGGTCGTGTACGTGAATGCTGCGGGGATCGAAAGGAACGACGCACCCGCTTTGGCGAGTGTGCGGTAGAGCTGCGGGAACCTAAGGTCGTAGCACACGCTCATGCCGAGCTTACCCCATGGCAGGTTCGCGACGACAGCGCGCTCGCCCGGACGGTAGTTCTTCGACTCGCGATAGACTTCGCCCCCTGGCAGGTCGACGTCGAACATGTGGATCTTATCGTACGTCGCGCGGACCGCCCCCTTCGGGTCGATCAGGAACGAGCGGTTTGCGCATTGACGCTCAGCGACCCGGATCGGGAGCGAGCCGATCAGGAGCCAGAGCGAGAGCTCCTCGGCGAGCGCGCGGAAAGCGATAAGTGCGGTGTCGTCTTCTTGCGTGAGGACCTTCGCAAACAATGCGTCGGATTCCGCCTCGAACAACGATGTCATTTCCGGGGTCGCGGCGAAGTGCGCGCCCTTGGACTTGGCTTCGCGGATCAACGCGGTTGCGGCGGCGATGTTGGCGTCGACATCAAGGCCCGTGCGCAATTGCACACAGGCGGCGCGGAAAACTTGGCTCATGCGTTGGAGGTTAGCCGCCGTTCAACAGCGAGTCGAGCTTGCCTTCTTCGTCAAGCGCATAGAGGTCGTCGCAGCCGCCGACGTGCCTGTCACCTACAAAAATTTGCGGAACCGTATGGCGGCCAGCGCGCTTTGTCATCTCGTCACGCTTTTCCACGTCCATGCCGACGTCGATTTCCGTGAAGTGAACGCCCTTCTTGCGCAAGAGCGCCTTGGCGCGGTGGCAATACGGACAGAGCAGCGTCGAGTAAACGACGACTGGCAATGTTGCTTCAGATCGCGCGACAACGGACATGGGAATCGCTCTGCACTCTGGTCGATTATATAGGGCGCTCGCGGCCGTAAGGCCACTGTCGATCATTAGGGGGACAGGCTTAACGGGCGAAGAACGCGCGCCAGTGTGATTACAGATACAGACGCCGCGCCCGCCTTCAAAAGAGCCTTTGTGCAGGCGCCAACGGTCGCTCCGGTCGTTAGAACGTCGTCAACCAACACGAGATTTTTGCCGGCGATCTTGACCCTGTGGTTTTCGGCAAGTGCAAAGGCGCGCACAACGTTTTTCGCGCGCGCACGCGCTGAAGGCATTTCGCCCTGGCTGGCGGTCGGTTTGACGCGGCGCAGCGTTGCCGTGTCCACCGGCAGGCGTGCAAGCGTGCCGAGTGCGTTGGCCAGCACGGCGGCTTGATTGTACCGGCGCGAAACGAGGCGGCGCCAATGGAGCGGCACCGGGATCAACACGTCGGCCGAGCCCAACGCGTCGCGCCCGGCGGTCAGCATCCACCTTGCAAAGAGCGGTACGGCTTCCAAACGATCGGCGTGTTTGAAGCCCAAGATCAAGTCACGGCTGGCGTCGTCGTAGGCGAGCGCCGCCCGGGAGGCCGCAAACGGCGGCGGCTTGGCGATGCAGGCTGCGCACTTGACGCCTTGGCCCAGGTCATGGGGAAACGGCAGGCCGCACTGGGTGCACTGGGGCGCGGTCACAAAACGCAACGCGCTCCAGCACGGCGCGCAGACCGATTGCGGTTCACCAACAGGCTCCCGGCACTTCAGGCATAGCGGCGGCAAAATGAGATCGAGCGCCGCACGCGCTGCAGCGCGCGTCAACTTGTTGACGCTGAAGGAAGCTAGACCCATCGCGAAGCGATCTTGGCGCGCCCCGATCCATTGTGCCAGTGTCCGCATGCGGCATGAACGGCGTTCCACAGATATTCGACACGAAGTTGCGGCGGCGGCGGCGGGCACGCGCGGCGCAAGACTTTGACGGCTACGCGTTCCTAGCTACCAGGGCTCGCGAAGAGATCGCCGAACGGCTGGCGGCGATTAGCCGGCCGATCCGGGCGGCCGTGTGGCGCGGCGCAATCGCGCCGCCTGAGGGTATGTGGTTTCGCGCAGATAGCGTGTCATCGCTGGCGGGTGCGGGCGGGCTTGTGTTCGACGATGAGGCCGTGCCGTTCGGCGATGAGACGCTCGACGCCTATGTGAGCGTTTTGATGCTTCACGCCGTGAATGATCTGCCAGGTGCGCTCGCGCAAATCCGCCGCTGCTTGAAGCCCGGCGGGTTGTTCATGGCAGCCCTGTTTGGCGGGCAGACGCTGCGGGAACTGAAGCTTGCGCTGGCCGACGCCGAGATCGAGATCGCCGGCGGGCTATCGCCACGGGTCGCGCCAACCGTGGACGTGCGCGATGCGGGCGCCCTGCTGCAGAGGGCTGGGTTTGCGCTGCCGGTAGCGGACGTGGAGACCGTGACGGCGCGTTACGACCACCCGCTCAAGCTGCTCGCCGACTTGCGCGGGATGGGGGAGACGAATGTCTTGACGGAGCGGCGGCGCGCGTTTCTACGGCGGACGGTTCTTCAGCGCGCGTGCGACGTTTACATTGAGAAGTTTGCGGCCCAAGACGCGCGTGTGCCCGCAACGTTCGAGATGCTTTACCTGACCGGCTGGGCGCGCGGTTAGCTCATCGCCGAAGCAAGCAGGTTGAACAGAGCGACTGTTCCGGTCGCCACAGAGTTCACCGAGGCCAAAATTGCCAAGAAGATCAGCGAGATGATCAGGCCATATTCAATGGCCGTCGCCCCGCTTTCATCGGTGGCAAACAATCGCAGCATTCGAGTGAGGGCGTTCATCGTCCACCTCGCAGGTTCATTTCACGCCGCGAGAATGCGGCGAGCGGTCTTAACAGGCCGTAACATCTTCAATTTTAGGGATCGCGGTTTCGTGCGGCAGCGCGTTAGAGCAAGTCGCGCAACTGTGCGACAAGCGGCACATCGGCGGGCGGCATCGCGTAGGTTCCCATGTCTTTGGGCCTTGCCCAGGCAAGTTTTTGGCCCTCGCGCGGGGACACGATGCCTTCCCACCGGCGGCAGAGGTAGAGCGGCATCAGCAGGTGAAACGTTTCGTAACCATGCGACGCGAAAGCGAACGGCGCCAGGCAATCCTCCTTCACGGCGATGCCAAGCTCCTCGTCGAGTTCGCGGATCAGTGTCAATTCGGGACGCTCGCCCGGTTCGACTTTACCACCTGGAAACTCCCAAAGACCCGCCATCGACTTGCCTTCGGGGCGCTGCGCGAGCAGGACGCGGCCGTCGGCGTCGATGAGCGCGCAGGCGGCAACAAGAACGAGCTTGGTCAACTGCGGTAGTCGCCGTTGATCGAAATGTAGCCGTGGGTGAGGTCGCAGGTCCACACGCCGGACGCACCCTTGCCGACGCCAACATCGACATCGATTTCGATCTCAGAGCGTTGCATGTAGCGGCTCATCAGCGCTTCCGAGTAGTTCGGGTCGCGTTGGCCCTGCGTGGCGACGCGATGGCCGCCGAACTTGATCGACAGCTTGTCGCGGTTTGCAGCCTCGCCGGACTTGCCGACGGCCATCACCACGCGGCCCCAATTTGCGTCACCACCGGCGATCGCGGTTTTGACGAGCGGCGAGTTCGCCACGCTCAGCGCGATCTTGCGCGCCGCTTGGTTGGTCTCGGCGCCCGAAACGTTGACCCGGATGAGCTTCGTTGCGCCTTCGCCGTCGCGTACGACCTGGGTTGCCAGATCCTGCAGCAGACCGTTGAGCTTCAAACGGAAGTCGTCGAGCCGCTTGTCGTTTGCGCGGATTACAGGGTTGTGGCGCGCGCCCTTGCCGGTCGCGAACAGCAACAGAGTGTCGCTGGTCGACGTGTCGCTGTCGACGGTGATGGCGTTGAAGCTGTTCTCGACGCCTTGGGTCAGCAGCAGTTGCAGGACGTCGCCGGGAATGGCCGCATCGGTGAACACGAACGACAGCATCGTCGCCATGTCCGGGGCGATCATGCCCGAGCCCTTGGCTATGCCGTTGATCTTGACGAGCTGACCGTCGATCTGGGCCGTTGCCGTCGCCATCTTCGGAAACGTGTCCGTCGTCATAATGGCACGCGCGGCCTGCTCCCAGGCGGTCGCTCCGGTGTTCTCGTATATGTCGGGCAGCGCAGATGTCAGGCGCTTGACGGGCAGCGGCTCGCCGATCACGCCGGTCGATGCGACGAAGACTTCTTGGGGCTTACAGGCTGCGATTGCGGCCGCGGTTTCGGCTGTCGCCTTCACCGCTTCGATGCCGGCGCGCCCCGTGAACGCGTTCGCGTTGCCGGAATTGACGATCAACATGCGCGCCGAGCGTTGCGGAAGGGCGGCGCGGCACCAGTCGATCGGGGCCGCCGCCGTTTTGGAGGTCGTGAACACACCCGCGACCGTCGTGCCCGGGGCCATCACCGCCATCAAGACGTCGGTGCGACCTTCGTAGCGGATGCCCGCCGACCCCGCGCCCAGACGCACGCCTGAGATCGGCTGCAGCTTCGCCAGCGACTTGGGAGCCAAAGGTGATGTGGGGGGCGCGCTTTTGACGGCTTTGGGGGCCGTTTCGGGCGCCGCTTTCGCGGTCACCGCAACTTTGGCAGACTTGCCCGCAGGCGGGGCCATTTGATTCAATCCCTCTCGCGGCTCGTGTCCGCGGTTTGTTCAGTAGCGGGCGGCGCAAAACCGGTCAAGAACGGCAGGATTCTGCGACTGAGGCAGTCCCCAGTTCTGTTGTCGCCGATGGTCGTTTGAGCCGTCCCGACGGTTAAGGCCCCCGCGGTCGGATCACTCTGTCGCACGCGGTTCGTCCGATGGTGCTGACACGTCAGACACAGTAGGACGGGCCTGTCCGGGGGTCGCGTTGACAGGGGGGTGGTCCCCCCTTATCTGTCCCAGCGGCTTCGCGCGAAACCCCTGTTTCCGTACGTCTTGGAGGCGAGTCCCGCCGTCTTCGGCGGCCCATGCGCCTCGACCCGAATTCTCTATTTCTTCCAAGGACGGTTTCGAATGCTCGGCTTGTCAACGCTGGCCAAGAAGATTTTCGGCTCCAGCAACGATCGCAGACTAAAGCCCTTCTACGCCCGCGTTCCCCGGATCAACGCACTCGAAGCTGACATCGCCAAACTCAGCGACGATGCGTTGCGCGGACGTACGGCGACGTTTCGCGAGCAAGTCGCGAACGGGCGCTCGCTCGACGACTTGCTGCCGGAGGCGTTTGCGACGGTGCGCGAGGCGGCGAAGCGCGCGCTTGGTCAGCGGCACTTCGACGTGCAGCTCATCGGCGGCTTGGTGCTGCATGAAGGCGACATCGCGGAGGTGAAGACAGGCGAAGGCAAGACGCTGGTTGCAACGCTCCCCGTCTATCTGAATGCGCTGTCGGGCAAAGGCGTGCACGTCGTCACCGTGAACGACTACCTCGCCCGCCGCGACGCGGAGTGGATGGGGCAGGTCTACCGGTTCTTGGGACTTTCGGTGGGCTGCATCGTCCACGGGCTGAACGACCCGCAGCGGCGCGAGCAGTACGCGGCCGACGTGACGTACGGCACGAACAACGAATACGGCTTCGACTAT
>CAYXQB010000118.1:0-9704 GCA_964466435.1 uncultured Flavobacteriaceae bacterium
GACCTGTTGGAGCAGGCGTGTCTGGATAGTAAACTGGCCGATCCGGCGGTGCCGGCGCGGTTCCGGCGACAACTGGTTAACGATGGTTCAAACTATCAGTCGTATTGGAGTTGGGTCCGGCCTCATCCTACGCGACGCGCAACGGGTGAAGTCGTTCCATTTGCGCAGGCCCCTTTGGGGCGCGCTGTTGCTCGTCCATCGCTGAGTGTCAGGTTCCCATATGCGCCCAGTGCCCTCCGACGAGCAACGCCAAAGCGATGTACCGCTCGCCGTCGATCTCGACGGCACGCTGACACCGTCAGACACGTTGCACGAAGGATTCGCGCAGTGGATCAGGCACGACCCGTTTGGCTTTCACGCGATCGTGAAAGCTCTTAGCGGCGGGCGGGCGGCGTTCAAACGCGAAGTCGCCAAGCGCAGTGAGTTCGATGCGCAAACGCTGCCCTACAATACCGAACTCCTTCTCTACCTTCGTGAGGCGAAACAATCCGGGCGACGCATTGGCTTGTTCACAGCCGCCGACCAATCCATTGCCGACGCGGTGGCCGATCACCTTTCTCTGTTCGACGTTGCGCGCGGATCGGACGGGAGCACAAATCTTCGCGGGACTGAAAAGGTTCGCGCCATTCAAGAGTCTTTGGGGCCGGACTTTGCGTATGCGGGCAACGAGGCACGCGACCAACCGGTCTTCGCCGAATCGCGCCAGGTGATCCTCGTCGGTGCCGTTCAGCGCCTGCGAACGTTCTTGAAGCCCGAGGCCGCGGTGGAAGCCGAGTTTCCCGTTCGATCTGCCAGTGTCAGAGATTGGATAGGGGCGCTGCGGCTCAAGCACTGGCCGAAAAACATACTCGTGTTTGTAGGCCCCGTGCTTGGCGGCCAGCTTTCGCTCTCAGTTGCCCTGCAGGCCCTGTTGCTGTTCGTGCTTCTAAGCGTGCTTGCATCTGCGACCTATCTGATCAACGACATCTTCGATATCAACGCAGATCGCCAGCATCCTACAAAGCGGCATCGAGCGCTCGCCGCCGGCAAGATTCCGGTGGCACATGCCGTCGCCGTTGCGGGAGCAATGATCGTGCTCGCGTTTGCAGCCGCATTGTTGCTGCCACCGTCGTGCTTCATTGCGCTACTGGCCTATCTCGGGCTGACCCTCGCCTATTCCTTCCTGCTGAAGAGTCAGCCGATCGTGGATGTCGTGCTTCTGGCGGGATTGTTTACATTGCGCGTGCTGGCGGGCAGTTGGTTGGTAGCGGCGCCGACGTCGCCTTGGTTGCTGACGTTCTCCATGATGTTCTTCCTCGGCTTGGCGATGATCAAACGCTATGCCGAGCTTAATCGCACGGTCGGAGATGGCGGCTCCGGCGTCCAGTCGAGGGGCTACACGGCACGCGACTTGCCTCTGCTTTTGTCGGCCGGCGTCGCTTCCGGCTTTGTCGCGATTAGCGTTTTGGTCATCTACTTGATCAACGAGCACTATCCGCGCGCGATCTATACGAGGCCAGAGTTCTTGTGGGCTCTTACGCCGGTCATTCTGTTATGGACGCTTCGAATGTGGCACCTGACAGTACACGGTCGAATGGACGAAGATCCGGTAGCGTTCGCGCTGAAGGACCGCTTCTCGCTGATTTCTGGGGTTGTCGTTGCGGTCATCTTGTTTTTGGCCTGGACATGACTTCAGCAGCCTTACGAAGCGACTACAAATCGTGGGGCGGAACGCTCGCCGCGCAGCACGTTGTCGAGAGGCCGGCGACCGTTCGTGACGTTTTGCGGCTCCTTCCATCCATTCCAGGTCCGGTGCTGCCTTTCGGCTGCGGGCGGTCGTATGGCGACGTGGCCTTGAACCCTGGCGGGACCTTGTTGGACTGCAATGGACTTGATCGCTTCGTCGCGTTCGATAGCGGAAGCGGTGTTCTTGTCTGTGAGGCGGGCGTGCAGCTCGCGAGTATTCTCCAAACCATTTGCCGCTTGGACGCGGCGACGGCCTGGTTCTTGCCGGTTTCGCCGGGAACCCGATACGTGACGCTTGGCGGCGCGATCGCAAACGACGTACACGGCAAGAACCATCATGGGTTTGGAACGATCGGACGTCATATCTTGTGGTTCGACTTGGCGCGCAGCGACGGCAGGCTGATCCGGTGCTCACCCCAGGAGAACGAGAGCCTTTTTGCGGCCACCATCGGCGGGCTGGGCCTCACCGGCGTGATCGTGCGGGTGGCGTTACAGCTCCGTCGCGTCCCCGGCCTGTCGATCGAGCGCGAGGACGTTCAGTTTGCATCACTCGACGAGTTCTTTGAGCTCGCGAGCGCGTCCGAAGACGGCTGGGAATACACGGCGGCGTGGCTCGACTGCGCCGCGGGCGCGGCGTCCCGCGGACGCGGCATCTTCACCCGCGCCAGGCACACCGCCGGCAATGACGGCGATGACGTCGCGCGCGGCCCCCACCTTTCGTTTCCGTTGTCGCCGCCAATCTCGTTGATCAATGAAGCGAGCGTGAAGCTGTTCAACGCGGTTTATTGGCGACAGTTGGGCACGAAGACAAGAAAGGCGACCGCCAGCTTGGCATCGATCTTGTATCCGCTGGACGGTATCGCAAACTGGAACCGCGTCTACGGACCCAAAGGGTTCTTTCAGTTCCAATGCGCGCTTCCGACCGACGCGGCGCGGGCGGCACTTGATGAGATCCTGCGCGAGATCGCGGTCTCCGGCCAGGCATCGATGCTCAGCGTGCTGAAGACCTTCGGTATGCTCCCATCGCCGGGGCTGTTGTCATTTCCACGCCCCGGTGCGACACTTGCTCTTGATTTTCCCAACCGCGATCACAAGACCCGCGCGTTGTTCGCGCGGTTGGAGCAGATTGTCTCCGCAGCGCGCGGTGCCCTGTACCCGGCAAAGGACGGCCTGATGTCGCCTCAGACTTTTCGAACGAGCTTCCCAAAAGCAGATGCGTTCAGGCCGCATATAGACCCCAAATTCTCCTCCGCGTTTGCTCAGCGCGTGGGCCTGATACCTGTCGGCTGATGTTGTCACAGGATCGAATTGGCATATTTGGCGCAACCTCCGACATCGCGACGGCGGTCGCGCGACGCTATGCGCAAGCGGGTGCGCAACTCTTGTTGGTCGCTCGCGACGGCGAGGCGTTGAAAGCGCTCGCCGCCGACCTCCAAGTGAGGGGGGCGCGGCGTGTCGTGACGATCGAGAGCGATCTGTTGGAGGCCGCACGACTGGGTCGTGCGGTCGATGACGCGTGGAACGGTCTTGGCGGATTGGACGTTGCGCTTATTGCGATCGGGGCGCTGCCGGACCAATCGCCCTTGTCGGCCGATGCCGCGTCCAGCGAGGCCGCGTTGCGCATCAACTTTGTGAGCCCCTCGATCTTGTCCGAACTGCTGGCGCAGCGTTTCGACGAGACGAAGAAAGGAACGCTGGCGGTGATCACTTCTGTAGCCGGCGATCGCGGCAGAAGAAGCAACTACCTCTATGGTGCGGCTAAGGGCGGGTTGCAGCGGCTCCTTCAGGGCATGCGTCACCGGTTTGCGCAGAGTGACGTGAGGATAGTCGACGTGCGGCCAGGCTTCGTGGATACCAAAATGACCCATCATATCCCTGCAAAGGGTCTGCTGTGGGCTAGTGCCGATGACGTCGCGCGCGACGTTCAGCGCGCGATACAGCGCGGCTCCGCCGTCGTCTATACGCCATGGTATTGGCGCCCTATCATGTTGCTCATCCGCAGCATCCCAAATTTCATCTTCCATAGAACTTCACTCTGAGCGTCATGGCTGTTGGGCGTCGCAAGATCGTCATCACAGGTGCGGCCGGGTTGGTTGGCCAGAATCTCATTCCACGCCTCAAAGCGGCTGGCGAAGCGGAGATCGTTGCGATCGACAAGCATCCCGCCAATGTAGCCACGTTACGCCGGCTTCATCCCGACATCACGGTCTTGGCGTGCGATCTGGCTTTGGATGGGCCGTGGCGAGCGGCCATGGCGGGCACCGACGTCATCGTCGTCGGCCACGCGCAGATCGGCGGAACCGATGCGAATGAATTTGTACGTAACAATCAGATCGCGACCAGTTTGATCATCGAAACGCTGCAAAAGAGCGCGCCGCAGTGTCATGTCGTGCACATAAGCTCGTCGGTCGTGAACTCGAAGGTGACCGACTGGTACACCGAGAGTAAGACCGCTCAGGAGCGGTTGGTCGCCGACTCCGGGCTCGCGTACACAACATTGCGCCCAACGCTCATGTTCGGCTGGTTCGACCGGAAGCATCTCGGCTGGCTTGCCCGCTTCATGCAACGCTCCCCCGTCTTTCCGATTCCCGGCCACGGACGTTTTCTACGCCAACCTCTTTATGCGGGTGACTTCTGCGGCATCGTCGCAGAGTGCGTACGCCGTCCACCCGCGAACGCGGCCTACGACATTTCCGGCTTGGAGAAGATCGACTACATCGACCTGATCAAGGCCGTCCGCGGGGCCGTCGGCGCACGCACCCTGATCACAACAATTCCCTACTCGATCTTTTGGATATTGCTGAGGATCTATGCCTTTTTTGATCGAGATCCTCCGTTCACGACCAAGCAGTTGGAAGCGTTGGTAACGCCCGAAGTCTTCGACACTGCGGATTGGCCCCGAATCTTCGGCGTTCCGCCCACTCCGCTCAATGACGCGCTTCGGGAAACCTTTGCGCACCCCGTCTACTCAAAGATCGAATTGGAGTTCTAGCGTGTCGAAGGTGGTTGTGCTGGGTGCAGGAATCATGGGGCTTGCAGCCGCCCATCGAGCGCTGACGCTAGGCCACGAGGTCACGCTTCTGGAAGCAGCCAGCGAGCCGGGTGGGATGGCCGCTCACTTCGACTTCGATGGCCTGTCAATTGAACGATTCTATCACTTCGTCTGCAAGTCCGACACACCGACCTTCGATATCCTCGCCGAGCTCGGTATGGGCGATGCGATGCGTTGGCGGTCCACGTCCATGGGTTACTTCGTCGAAGGCGCGCTACATAAGTGGGGCGACCCGTTTGCCCTTTTGAGATTTCCGCACCTCAATCTCGTCGAGAAGTTTCGGTACGGCCTCTTGATGTTCATCTCGACGCGCCGAAATGCGTGGCCGGCGCTTGAGCATGTGAGCACGCGGGCTTGGATCGAGGCGTGGTGCGGCAAGACGGTTTACGCGAAGCTCTGGAAGCGCCTTCTGGATCTCAAATTCCACGAGTATGCGGACGGTATCTCGGCGCAATGGACGTGGGCGCGCATCCGGCGTGTCGGACGGTCGCGGAAGTCGCTTCTGCAAGAGGAACTCGGCTACATCGAGGGCGGGTCGCAGAGCCTGGTCGATGCGCTCGTTGCGACGATCGCGAAGCGCGGCGGGACCGTCAAACTGAAGGAACCGGCGGACCGCGTTCTGATCACTGATGGGAAGGTCACCGGGGTACGGACACCCAACGGCGACTATCCCGCTGATGCGGTCGTTTCTACGGTGCCGACGCCACTCCTCGGGTCGCTCCTAGCGGAGGCGCCCGATGGCCTTCGCACGCGCTACCAAGCGATACAGAACATCGGCGTCGTGTGCGTGGTATTGAAGCTCCGGCGCTCCGTGACGCCGCACTTCTGGGTGAACATTGTCGACCCGGCGCTCCCGATCCCGGGCATCATCGAGTTCACCAATCTGAGGCCAGCGCCTACCGGCGAGACGGTCGTCTATGTTCCCTACTATATGCCGCTGCAGAACCCGGCATGGCGGCGCACCAACGATGAGTTCGTCGATGAGGTACTTGCGGCTATCCGCGCGATCAATCCGGCCGTCCAACGTGACGACGTGATTGCGACCTACGTCGGCCGGCTCAAGCACGCCCAACCTGTTTGCCCGCCAGGCTTCAAGGCACTGCTTCCTCCGGTGCAAACCGAGGTGCGCGGTTTGCAGATTGCTGACACTTGTTTCTACTATCCGGAGGATCGCGGCGTCGCGGAGAGCATCCGATTGGGACGCGATATGGTGGAGCACCTGAGCGCATGACGGGAACACGCGTGTTCAGCTCCGTGTTGCGCAAAGCTTTAACCTTCCCCGCGGTGTCGCACCCCATCGATGCTACAGGGGCCAGCGTGCTGGACGGGGGAGCGTCACTTCTCTAAACATCGTCACACAGAAGCCGCGTTTTCGGCGACAACGAAGTGCAGGACATGCAAGCGATCGAGCGACTCCGAACGTGGAACACTCTTGAACTCGGCATAGGTGCAGCGGGTTTGCTCGCCTTGTGCTTTGCGGTGTTCTTCTTTGTCCTGACTCTGAGCACTCCGGCCATTGAGGACCAAGCATTTCGTCAGACACAAACGGCGATCAGCATCGATTACATGCTCAAGGAAGGATCGATCGTCGAGTATCAAACACCGGTTCTGGGAAGACCCTGGTCGGTCCCATTCGAAGCACCGCTCTATCAAATGATCGTCGCATCCGTGGTTGCCGTCACGGGGGCGAGCATCGACTCCGCCGGCCGCGCGGTAAGCTTCGTCTTCTTCTTGGGTACCCTGCTCTTTTGCACGCTGACCCTAAGGTTGTTGTTCCCGGCAGATCGGGCGGTTTCCCTGATCTTCGTTCTATTGATGCTTACGTCACCGATCTATCTCTACATGGGTCGTGTCGTTCTCATCGAGACGACCGCTCTGTTCTTCGCCGCAGCGTGGCTCTACTACGCAACGCGCGCGCTATTGGAGGAGCGTCTTTGGCTCGCCGCGGTCGCGGCGCCGTTTTGTATCCTTGCAGCGTTGACGAAGGCTACGACTTGGCCTGCGTTTGTTGTGGCATTCGGTGCCATTTGGCTGCACCGGGCGATCAGTCGGCGAACGCTTGACGTGCGCCTGACGGCCGCCGTCGGCATGGGTGTTCTGTTGGCGTTTGTCGCGACGATCGCTTGGACAAGCTTTGCTGACGGAATCAAGGTGGCGGGCCCAATCACGAAATACGAGACCTCGGCCGCGCTAAGCCGATGGAACTTCGGAACGTGGGCTGATCGCTTCGGCGCGCGTTTCTGGCGCGACCTGTTGCCAACGAGAATGCTTCCGGACGTGCTTGGCTACGCATGGCTGCTGCCGTTCATCGCGGGCACTCACCTAGTGCTCCGCGGCCGCTACTTTGCCGCCGCCTGGTGGTGCGCCTTCCTCTTTCTGTTGCCGCTTCTAATTTTCACAAACCTACACTTGGTTCATGACTACTATCAGACCTCCAACGGCCTTTTCTTGATTGCTTTTGCGGCGATTGGATTGGGCGGTCTCATCGTTCAGGGCCACCCGCGCGCGGCGGCACTTCTTTGCGTCGCGCTGATTGTTGGGCAGATGGCGCAGTTTGCGACGCGGCAGTATCGGCTCGCGACACGCGATGTTAGTGGCGAGCCAGTCCAGCTTGCCGCTTATTTCGTCAAGGAACACCATAGGCCGGGGACGGCGCTGATTGTGTTCGGCGTGGATTGGAACCCGCAGGTGCACTACTACTCGGGCATGAAAGGACTGGCCGTGCCTGTTTGGGTTCCTAAGGACACGCTCGAATCGGTAATCAAAGATCCAACCGAGCTGCTTGGTATGCCTTTGGGCGCGGTGGTCGCATGTATCCCGGTCTTCCCAGAAGACCGCGGCGACTTGAAGGTCCTCACAGACGAGTTCATTGCGCAGACGGCTTCGATCGCCAAGAGAACCCAACAGTTCGGTCGCTGTACCGCTTACGTGCTCTAACCTCGTCGATCAGGTGACATTCGCCCGGATGAGATGCATGGCAAAGATGGTCCTTGCTCAATAGGGTGACGATATGGACTCACGTTCGGCGGCTTTGCAGCAAGAGTATCAACAGCGGTTTCAAGGGGCCGATCTGTATCGGGATGCCGTCTGGAAAATTCTTTGCGACGATTTCTTTTCGATGTACGTCGCATCGGACAGCGTGCTGCTCGATCTGGGCGCCGGGTGGGGCGAGTTCTCTCGCAACATCAGGGCCGGCAAGAAGTACGCCATGGACTTGAACCCGGACTGCGGGGCTCGCGTCGCGGGCCATTCGACCTTTCTGCACCAAGACTGCTCGACGCCTTGGCCCTTGGCCGACGGCGCGCTCGATGTCGTCTTCACGAGCAACTTCCTCGAACATCTGCCAAGTAAGGAGCTCGCAGATAAGACGCTTCGCGAGGCATTCAGGTGCCTGAAGCGTGGCGGTCAGATCATTTGCCTGGGGCCGAATATCAAGTTCGTGCCGGGTTCGTATTGGGACTACTGGGACCATTTCATCCCGATCACCGACGCCTCGATGGCAGAGACGCTTTCGCTCAAGGGCTTTCGGGTCACGCGGAAGATCGACCGGTTTCTCCCCTATACGATGTCGGGCGGCCGGAACCCGCCGCTTGTTGCGGTCAGACTCTATCTCAAGCTTGCGTTCGCCTGGCGGTTCTTCGGAAAGCAGTTCCTTGTGATCGCGGAGAAGCCTTAGGTGCCGATCAAGCAGTTCAGCTCGTTCGTCATCAGCGGCGCCATCGCGGCCGCCCTGAACTGGGGATCGCGCTTTCTGTTTTCGGCGTTTGTCGCATTCGAGGTCGCCGTCGTTCTGGCGTTCATCGTCGGCTTGCTCTCGGGCTTTGTTCTAATGCGGGTGTTTGTTTTCGACGGCACAGGAAAGCCCATCGTTCCCCAGGCCGGCCGGTATGTTGCCGTCAACTTGCTGGCTTTGCTCCAAACGGTTGTGATCAGTGTGCTTCTGGCCCGTTGGGTGTTGCCGTGGTTTGGCATTGTCGAGCAAGCCGAGGCGTTGGCGCATCTGGTCGGGGTGCTTGTACCCGTGTTCACGAGTTACTTCGGTCACAAGCTTCTAACCTTTCGATGAACCGCACTGACGGCTAGCTCTGGCGCCTCGCTTACGTCGTCTGTGGCATCACCGCCAGAATGTCCAGCGGCAGCGGTTCGTTCTGCACGATCGTCACCTGTCCTTCCGTGTCGTAGTCGCTGGCCAGCGCCACGTCGAAGTCGCCTGAGCGCAGCGGTGGTGAGGCGTCTGTTGGGTCACTTGCGTCGCGGCGGATGAGGTCTTCCATTTGGGCTTCCGTCGTGCCTGTTTTGCCGCCGAGGCTGTTGAGCACGCGCACCGTCAGGCTTGCGATGCGTTTGGGTTTGCCTTGAGCTGTGCCGATGGCGCCGCCCTCTAGCCGCAGTGTCTTCAGACGCGATGAGTAGGCGAGGCCGACGCGCGCCGTTGTAGCCGGCGCGTCGAGCGTCACTGCGCCGGCGGTGACGACGCGGTCCGGGTGAAGCGCGCCGTTTGCGACGATCTTCACGGTTCGCCCTTCGAGATGGCCTAAGCCCCCGAGCACCGTCGCCCCTGCGCCAGCGTAGGTGAGCGCGGCGTCGAGATAGGGCATCCCCGTTTTGTCGTTCGCGTTTGCGGGTTCGAACGGTTGGTCCATGAACTCCACGTGGCGCACCGTCTGCCCGTTCACCTCGCGCCTTGTCACCAGCCACAGTTCGTCCGCCGCGGCGCCGGGGGCTGGGATGACGGCGATGCTTTCGACGGCGCCGTCGCGCGGGTGACGGGCCCAGGCGTAGACTTGTTCCTCCCGCCTATAGGTCATGCTCAACAATGCGCCGTCGCTGCGCATGGCCCAGAGTGTGTTCAGCGGGGTGCGTGCCCAAGCTAGCCCTAAGATCGTCTTGTCCGCCGTAGTCAGATGTTCGGCGAGCTGCAGCAGGT
>CAYXQB010000119.1:0-9686 GCA_964466435.1 uncultured Flavobacteriaceae bacterium
GGTTTTGTCAACTTGAGGAAGCAGAATTGACTCGCGATGCCGTCATCAACGGCGGCACGGCGACCGAGGGGCGAACGTTCGGGAAGACACGCGCGCTCGAACTGCTGGCGACTTGGAATTCCTGTCCGGTGGACGGACGGAACTACCTCGACATCGCGGGGCCTGAGAACAAAGAGACGCTGAAGAAACGACAGGCTGGCGACAAGTCGACCTCGCGGCGCGAGTTGTTGGCCACGGCCTATGCGCAGTGCGTGCTGGATGCGCGGCTGCAGGAGTTGGGGAAGTAGCTAACTGATGAACGCCTGGGAGCGCCGGCTTCCAGCCGGCTCTTGACCACATCTCAAACGTGCAGGCAGTGGAACTTCAGCGAAGTGCCGGCTGGAAGCCGGCGCTCCCAGGCTTACTCGAACGTCCAAACGTCTTCGAAGTTGACCTTGAACGCCTCGGCAACGCGGAACGCAAGCTCCAGCGACGGCGCGTATTTTTCTTGTTCGATGGCGTTGATGGTTTGCCGCGTGGCGCCGACCTCGTCCGCGAGCTCGCCCTGGCTCAAGCCCCGCGCGGTGCGCAGCTCGCGGATTCGATTTCGGATGCGGCGCTGCTTCGGGCTCACGACCTTCGGTAGTTCCAGATCACGGCGAGGCGCTTGACGATCTCAGCCGCGGCCAGCACGAACAGCAGCGCAAAGGCGACGCCGGTGACGCTGGTCAAGTTCAGCTGCGGTAGGTTGTGGCCGCCGTAAGCCGCGTTCAGCAACACGTGGAGGACGATGACGTTCAGCGCGACAGCCATGAAGCCGTAGGAGGTGAGGTTGGCACGCGCCTCGATGGCGATGTCGCGCTCGTCGCGCTCCACCTTGCCAGCGCCCGCGCGCGCCGCCAGGACGGAGGCGATCACGCTTTCGGCGACGATGGCGACGACGGCGAGCGTGACGTAGGTCCAGAGCAGCTTACCGGCCGACTGCTCCACGATCGTCAGACCGAAGGATTGGCCCAAGATCTCGACGCCGGCGGTGAAGCGCACGAGCAGGAAGAAGAGGATCGCGATCCAGGCAAACAGCGAATACCAGGCGTAGCGCTCGGCGTGCGACATGTGCGGGCTTGTCCCTAGAGGCTGTAAAACATGTTTTACATATAGGGCGCAGCGTTTCGCTTGTCAAACATCTTTTACAGATGAGCCGCCGCCCTCTCCTGCGCTACTTTTTGCGGTCCAGAACACGACCCCAGGCTTCGGAAATGTCTCGCGGTTCGAGGGCAAGCGAGCTGCGGAAAAGCGTGATGCAAAGGCCGATGACGCCGATCTTGAAGGCGATTACGGCGACGCCAAGACCCCACATGCTCGTGTTCGCTTCGAGTGGAGCGGCCACGCCGAACACCTCCGGACCGTCGATCAGGCCGAAGACGTGGCTCGCCCAAAACAGCGCCGTGTTCGAAAGCGTGACCGCTGCGCCGGGTTTGAAAAGTTCGAGCGCCGGCCAGGCGTTCGCAATTCCCCAGGTGACGATAGCAAACGCCATCACCTGGAAGACGATCTCGCACAGGAACGACAGCGCGCCGGCGTAGCGCAGTACGCCGTGATAGAACTGCAAGTATGCGAGCGGCGCGCGCCCCAGCCTCGCCTTGGCCTTGGGAACATGTTCCGCAAGGCTTCGCACCAAGAAGCCCTTTCCGTCGAACGAATAGTCCTTGGCGCTCCACGCGGCGACGCAGAACGCGCCAATGGCGGCGGCCAGCGCGACGAGGCGGAAGGTGTTCGGCGAAGCAAGGTTGGCGGGCGACAAGCCTGTG
Source organism: uncultured Flavobacteriaceae bacterium (assembly GCA_964466435.1). Lineage (GTDB taxonomy): Bacteria > Pseudomonadota > Alphaproteobacteria > Micropepsales > Micropepsaceae > SZUA-430. The sequence continues at coordinate 1,788 of CAYXQB010000119.1, forward strand.
AGCGCGGCGCCGATTTCTTCCCGGCCAAACACAAGCATGAGCAGCAACAGGCTCGTCACCGCCGCGCCCGCGCCCCAGAACGCGGGCTTGGCGATCGAGTCGTAGGCGGTACGCAAGAAGGTGTCTGCGTAAACCCAGGTCTTGTGGCGCAGCGTCAACGGCGGAAGCGGTAGGTCCGGGTTCGGTCGCAGGGCGGCGGACGGGATCGCGTTGTCAAACGGCGTCGGTGCCGCCGCCGGCGCCGGGAGTGTCACGGGCGAAAGCGCCGCGGGCACTATCGGCGGGTTTTCGGGCGGTGGTTTGCGATCGCCTTCGCTCACGTGCGGCTCCGACTCACGTTGCGATGGTGAGCCTCGCACAACGGGGCGTTTGCTTCACGGGGTCTTCTTTGCGCGCCATTCGGCGATGTCGCGGGCCATGTGGGGCGCTTCAGGGACTTGCGCTTCAGCAGGGCCGAAAAATCCGGGGCATGGTCGAAGTATTGGAGTTGGAAGCGGTAGTAGTTGACGTATTCGAGTACGGCGAGCGACGTCATCGCGACGGAGGCAATGCGCTGTGCGGACCAAGTCCCGTCGCCGGTGGCGACATCGAAAGCGGTAACGATCACCGTGAGCACGCTAAGCGCCAGGGCGAACGGCTCGGCGGCGGCGAGGCGCGGGAGCCATTGTTCGAACGGGCGCGGGTTGCCCTCGATACGCAGGAGAACGATACGCCAATAACAGGCGCCGATCACGAGCAGGACCGCATTGGCGATGAGAGCCATGGCGAGCGTTAGGTCCGGCGCGCCGTTCGACGACCAGACCACGAGCAGCACGAAGGCCGGCAACAGCACGACGTTGAGTGCCTCAAGCTGCCAGTAGGTCTTCAGGCGTCTCGCGACGCGACCGGACATGCGCCCTGAATTGCCAGGCGCTAGTTCAGCGGTTCGTGCGGCTCGCGCTTCGTGCGGCGGAGCTCTTTGATCGCTTCGCCAATGGACCACCATAGGGTGATGCCGCGCGAGTCGCCTTTGCGGATCATCGCGTTTTGATAACGCGTGGCTTCGCGCAGAGCTTTCTCGCCATGGCCCTCGATGAGGCGCCAGGCGGAGCGGATGATGTCGGGGTCGGGATCGAAGTGGGGGCGTTTCGTCATAGCGATCAAACCATGCATCGCGGCGACACGAAGGGCTACAGACCGGCGGTCGAAGCGCGATTCAACAACGCAACTTTCAGGCGTCAGTTAAGAGACGCATCGAGAGCCAATTGCGACTTGAGCGTGCGTTAACCGGGACGCTTTTTCGCCTGCGCGTTTGGACGGGCTAAAGCGGTGCGCGCGTAAATGGTATCGCCAGCTGACCCAAGAAGGTCTTCGGCATCGGTTGGCTGATGCCGATATCAACCGGCGGGCGACGAGCGGCATTGAAATACGTGCCAAACAGTTGATCGAACAGCACCAGATTCTCGCCGTAGTTACGGTTGCCCTCGGCCAAATCCTTGGAATGATGCCAGCGATGCAATTGCGGCGTGTTGAAGACGAGGTTCAACACGCCACAACGCATCTCGACGTTCGAGTGGGTGAGGATCCCAACGATCGCGGTGATTGCGCTGACCATGATCAGCACGTCCTTGGGTGCACCCAGAAGGAGAAGGACCGGCATCGCGACGGCTAGACCTGTCAAAGTATCCACAAGATGGAATCGGCCGGTGTTCAAAAACCACAATCTGGTGACGCTGTGATGCACGGCGTGGAAGCGCCAGAGCGGGGGCCATTCGTGTGCCAGGCGATGTTTCCAGTAGAGGCCGAACTCGGCGATCACCAAACCGAGTATCGTCTGAAGCGCAAACGGCAGGTGTCCGGGCCACAACGCGCCCGCGTCGGGCGAGGCTAGCTCGGCAATGCCCATGAACGTCACCAGGATGACGATGACTTGGGCAACACCCTTGTTCAGCAGCGTATGGGCAATGTCGGGGATGACCTGGCCGTCGTTCTTCAGCCAAGCTTCTTCGTGCGGGAAGGTCCGCTCAAGCAACGCGATCGCCACCGCCAACGCGACATAGGCGACGTTGAAGACAAGCACTGCCTGCCCAATCTCTAAGCCGTATGTGACTGCGGCGACGGGAGCCGCGAACAACAACGGCCACCACACGTACGAAAGCGCTTTGCGCATCGGTGATCACCTGTCCGGGACGACAGGGTTATAGACGGAGAGCCGCGCGCGCGAAAGTGTGCTGCGTCACGCGACCGCGCGGCGGTGCGCTGCCCCGTCGAGCGCGTAAATCACGGTTTCGTGCTCGCGCCCGCGCAACTGCGTGGGGCCGACAAACGTCAGCTTTTCAACCAACGCACGTTCGATGCGCATCTCCTGCTCGACGGCTTTAACCAGCGCTTCGCTCGCGACGAGACGCGTGCCGAGTTCCTTGGATAGCGATTGGAGGCGGCTTGCGACGTTGACCGTGTCGCCGACGACGGTGAACGTCATCAAGCGCTCGCTGCCGACGTCGCCCAGCATCACGTGGCCGTAATGCAGGCCGACACCGATTTGCACGTCGAATTTGCCTTCGGCGACGCGTTCCGCGTTCCAGCGGGCGATCGCGTCGATCATGGCGTAGCCGCAGGCGAGCGCGTCGCCCGCGTCGCCGTGGCCACGGTCCGGCGCGCCGAAGACGGCAAGCAGGCCATCGCCCAGGATTTTGTCGAGCGTGCCGCCGTGCTGGAAGATCACCTCCTCCATGCGGGCGTGGAACTCGCGCAGGAAGGCCATCGCCTCTTCGGGCGGCATCGTCTCGCAGCGCGTGGTGAAGCCGCGGATGTCGGCGAAGAGGACGGCGACGGCTTGGCGGCGCGTGGTGCCGAACGGCTGCTCGCGGGCTGAGAGTTCGTCGACGACCTTTGGCGAGAAGTGACGCGCCAGGTTCGCGCGGGCGCGCTCCGACGTGGCGGCGGCGAGGACGAGGCGGCGCGAGCGCCAGACGGCGACCGCGAGGCCTAGGGCGAGGAATGCGAGGATAACGTAGTCGTACACCACTTTGATCACCGGTAGATAAGAAGGATCACCGTATTCGCGCCACATCTCCTGCCCGCCCGTCAGCGTGAAGAACGTGCCGGGTTGTGCGGCTGCGGTGCCGACCACCGCGCCCCAAGCGAGGGAAATGCAGAAGCCGGTCCAGAGGATGAAGCGGGGCGAATAGCTGAAGGCGCCGTGGACGAGGAAGGCGACGAAGAAGATGAGCGCACCCTCTTTCACGGCGAGGGTCACGGGCGGCAGGTCGCTCGCGAACGAGTTGCGCACGATGAGCGCCCACGCGAGGTAGGCGCAGTCGATCGCGATGAAGACGTACTTCGCCCACGTGACGTGGGGCCAGCGGCGCAGCGTTTCGAACTGCGCGAGGCCGATGGCGGCAATGCCGAGCGGCATCAACAACAGAAACGCCCAGCCGTCGCCGACGAAAGAGCCGGTGACGGCGAACAGGAGAACGAGCGCGATCACGATCACGGCGCGCACGGCGCAGGCGAGCATGAGACCGCGCCGCTCCGTGTCGTGGAAGGACGTCAGCAGCCGCTCGGCCATGCCCGGGTCGTAGCCCGACGGCACGACGCCGGCCACGAACGCGCGCAGCTTGTCGAATATCCCCGCCACTGAATCACTCCACCATCGCCCGCGAATCATAGTCGAAGATTTCGCGGCGTTCCTACAACCGGCGCCTGTAGGCGTTCTCTCTTTCGGAGGATTGACGCCAGCGGCCGCGTTGGCGCAGGTTGCGACCGTCATGTTGGTCAAGGGAACCCGGTGCGATACCGGGGCTGCCCCCGCAACTGTAAGCGACTTTTCTGGGCGAGAGCTCAGGATGCATCGGCCAGTACGCCACTGATCCCGTTGGGATTGGGAAGGCGGCCGGTGAAGGGTCGCGAAGCCAGGAGACCTGCCAGCGTGAGTCACCCCTCTCCGGCGCGGCGGGCGCTTTAGAGACGGATCCCTCCGGCGCGGTGACGTTGGGCTTCGTGGTCATGGTGACCACGGGGGCCATCGGGCGCTTTGGCAGGGATGACGTGCGCCCGAAGTCATATGTTGCTCGGGGTGCATCCTATGTTTCGTTCTATTCTGCTTTCGTGCGCAGTGTTCGTTGCGGTTTCGGCGGTGCCGGCGCGTGCCGACGAACCCGTCGAAAAAGTCGTCGTTACGGCGAGCCGGATCGGCTCGACCTCAGCCGACCGGCTCGGCACAGCGGTCTCCGTGCTTGATCGCGCGCAACTCGAAGACCGGCAGACCGTGTTTCTGTCGGATGCGCTGCGCGATGTGCCGGGTGTTGCGGTCAGCCGCGCGGGCGCAGCCGGCGGCGTGACGCAGATCCGCATGCGCGGCGCTGAAGGCAATCACACGCTGGTTCTGTTCGACGGGGCTGAGATCGGCGATCCGTTTCAGGGCGAGTTCGACTTTGCGGGCTTGCGCGCGGGCGAGATCGAGCGCGTCGAGATTCTGCGCGGGAGCCAGAGCGCGCTCTACGGGTCGGATGCGATCGGCGGGGTGGTGAACATCATTCCGCGCCGCGGGTCGGGGCCTTTGGCAGCCGAGGCGGTGGCGGAAGCGGGTTCGTTTGCGACCTGGTCGGCGGGCGCCAATGCCGGCTACGGCGACGACATGTTCGATGTGTTTGCGAGCGCGAGCCACTTTGCGACGGCGGGCACGAACGTCTCGCGGTTCGGGAGCGAACGGGACGGCGCGCGGGATACGGCGCTGTTTTTGAACGCGGGCGTGCGCCCTTCGCACGTGTTCGAGGTGCGCGGGTTCCTGCGTTACGTCGACAGCTACGCCGAGGGCGATCCGCAGGACTTCGCGTTTCCTTCGACGCCGACGCAGGGACTTGTCATCGACGGCAACGAGGCGTCGGAGACGGACCATTTGGCCGGTAACGTGCAGGCGGAGATCTCGCTCGACGACGACCGGTGGCAGACGCGCGCGAGCTATGCGTTCGCCGATGTGGAGCGGCGGAACTACAGTTTCGGCGCACCCTCGTTCTTCACGGCGGGACGGCGCGACAAGCTCAGCCTCGTGTCCGGATATACGCTCGACGTGCACAAGCTGACGGGCGCGATCGACTGGAAACGCGAGACCTACCGCAACTTGCCGATTGGGGCGCCGACGCCGTTGAACGACGAGCGGGCGTTGGAGACGACGGGCTATGTGCTCGCCTATGACGTTTCGTTGGGCGACTTCAATGCGGGTGCGGCCTACCGACACGACAGCAACAGCCGGTTCGAGGATGCGGACACCTATCGCTTTCAGGCGAGCTATTGGCTCGGCGATACGCGGCTGCGCGCGAGCGCGGGGTCGGGGATCAAGAATCCGACGAATTTCGAGCTGTTCGGCTTCGACCCGGGCTCGTTCAGCGGTAACCCAAATCTGAAGCCCGAAAAGTCGGTCGGCTGGGACGTCGGGATCGATCACCGGTTCTGGGGCGGCAACGCGCGCGTGAGCGCGACCTATTTCGAGGCAACGCTGGACGACGAGATCTTCACCGACTTCCTGCCGCCGTTCTTCGTCGCGACGCCGAAGAACCGCACGACGCAGAGCGAACGGCGTGGTCTTGAGCTGACGTTCGACGGCACGTTCGAGGATTGGACGGTCAATGCGGCCTACACCTACATCGACGCGTCGGAGAACGGGCTTCGCGAGGTGCGGCGCGCGCCACATGTCGCTTCGTTGAACGTGACGTACAAGATTTCCGACGATCTGTCGGCGACGCTTTCGGTGCGCCACAACGGTGAACAGCGGGACAACGAATTCGTGTTCGCGACGCCGGCCGACTATGTCACTCTGCCCGCCTTCACGCTGGTGAACGTGGGCGCGCAATACGACGTCAGCGAAAACGTGCAGGTGTTCGGACGGGTGGAGAATGTGCTGGACGAGAAATATGAAGAGGCGTTCTCGTTCCGCGCGCCGGGGATCGGCGCGTATGTCGGCGTGAGGACTTCGTTCTAGGCGGCGCCGAGCTGTTTTGCGATCGCTTGAATCCGCGTGGTGACGCCGAGCTTGGCCTTGGCGTTGCCGACGTGGAAGCGGACGGTGCGCGGGCTGATCTTGAGGATGCCGCCGATCTCGGAGTCGGTTTTGCCTTTGGCCACGAGCTGGAGACATTCGGCTTCGCGCACCGTCAGCGGACCATCGTTCTTGTTCGGATCGATGAGTTCGTTGAAGCGTCCGTAGCCTGCATGGGCGGCGGTGGCCAGAAGCGCCATCACGCGCGGCGAGATGTCGGGATGCGCGCCGGAAAAGGCGGCGTACCAGACAAGTTTGCCGTGGTCGTGGATCGGCACCGAGATGCCGTCGTAACCCCGGAAATAGGGCGGGAACATCGCGAACCAGCGATCCTCGGAAATGCCCTGCGCCTTGCGCACGTCGGACATCACGAACGGCTGCTCTGTGGTTTTGGCATGGACGACGAGCGGATGTTCGGCGACGGGAATTTCGGTGTTGAGGGTCTCAACCGCGCCGCGCCTTGCGGCGTAGATGATCGATTCGCCGAAGTCGTCGAACAGCTTCGAAACGTCGAAGATCAGACCCGAGGTAAATCCATACCGGGCGCCGATCGCGGCCATGGCTTGGCCGATATCGTCACCGGACTTCGCCGACGATAGCTGCGCTACCAAATGTCTTAATGCCTCAAGCACGATCTTTTCTCCGTGCACGCGAGTGCGACAACTTGGTATACACGTGACGGGCGTCACAAGCAAACGCTCCGGGCCGGAAATCCGGGCCGTTAAGCCCCTATTCAGCTGTAGGGATTTAGATTGACTTTGCGTGGCGGCACCGGCATATCGCACTTGCGAAGGCCGAATGCGCCTCGCGATGCGCTCAAGCCGCGTGAACGGCTCGAGATCTGAAAGCGGTCTCTCTTCGATACCTTTTGAGCGCGAATTCATCCGGAACTGCCCAGGTAACACGCGGGGCTTCCTCAACCCGCGAATTTTCGCGCCGGCGCCATCGTTGCGTCCGCAGCGCGCCGACTCGCATATTTGAAAGTGTATTTGAGTGAACGATTTTATTTCTTTGGGACTAGAGCCGCGTCTTCTGAAAGCGCTGGCTAGTGAAGGGTACACGGCGCCGACCCCAATCCAGGCGCAAGCCATTCCGCACGTTCTTGCCGGCAAAGATCTGCTCGGCATCGCGCAGACCGGAACCGGCAAGACGGCGAGCTTTGCGCTGCCGATTCTGCAGCTCTTGGACGCAAACAAGCGCCAGGCGGCACCGAAGACGGCGCGCGCGCTGATCTTGTCGCCGACGCGCGAGCTTGCGGCGCAGATCGCCGACAGCTTCCGCGCCTATGGCCGTTACATGAACGAAACCGTGACGACCATCTTCGGCGGCGTGGGCGAAGGCCCGCAGAAGCAGACGATGGCCAGGGGTATCGACATTCTGATCGCGACGCCCGGGCGCCTGCTCGATCTCGTCAGCCAGCGTGCGGTCGATTTGAGCAAGACGGAAATCTTCGTGCTCGACGAAGCCGACCGCATGCTCGATATGGGCTTCATCCGCGACATTCGCCGGTTGATCACCTATTTGCCGCGCGAACGGCAGAACCTGTTCTTCTCGGCGACGATGCCGGAGGAGATTGGATCGCTCGCGGGCGACATGTTGAAGAACCCGGTGAGCGTGTCGGTGACGCCGGCTGCGACCACCGTCGAGCGCATTGCTCAGCGCGTGATTCACGTTGAGAACGCGTCGAAGCGTGCGCTTCTGATCGAGCTTCTGCGCAATCACGAGGACATGCAGCGGGCTCTGGTCTTCACGCGCACGAAACACGGCGCGGACAAGGTCGTCCGCGCGCTGTCTGCGGCTGGCATCGTCTCGTCTGCTATCCACGGCAACAAGAGCCAAAGCCAACGTGTGGCCACGATGAACGCGTTCAAAGCGGGGCGCTC
>CAYXQB010000120.1:0-9624 GCA_964466435.1 uncultured Flavobacteriaceae bacterium
TCGTTCGGCTTCGAGAAGGCAGGCACCTTCATCGACACGTCGATGCCGAACACTTTCTTCGCGTCGATCGTGGTGTCGGGCGTGCTGTCGGTCGCCAGACCGCTTTGTGGCGTGCTCATACTTTCAGACTTCCGTGACAATTGAGTCCTCTCGAGGCGGCCTCTTAGGCTCGGCCCGAAGAGGAGTGCGTTCGCTCAAATCACTTCAAGAATAGCCCGACGAGCGCAGTTGCCCATAGGCTTTGATGACTTGACCTAGCCGCTCTTCGGCGCCGCGATCGCCGCCGTTGGCGTCGGGGTGGTAGCGCTTAACCAATTCCTTAAAGCGCGCCTTCACGTCCTGCAAGGTCGCGGACGCCTCAAGCCCAAGTGTGTCGAGGCTCGACTGCTGCATCTTCGAGAGCCGCCGCTCCGCGGTGCCGTTACGGTTTGCCGCACCCGCCGCCTTAGCCTCAGCGCCGGTCGGTCCGTCGTCGAAAATCAGAAACGGATCGACATACGCGCCGCGGAAGTAGAATTGTAGCTTCTCATTCGGCCCCTGCGCACCGCCGCCCAGCTTCCAAGTCGGCCTGAGGCCGGTCAGCGTCGCGCGTTGGTACGCGTCGATCTCGCCAGGGGTCATCCCCCTAAAGAAGTCCCACGACTGATTGTACTCGCGCACATGGTCGAGGCAGAACCAGTAGTACTCGTTGAGGGTGGTACGGCTCCGCGGCGCCTTGTGCGAACCGCCGGCCTCGCAGCCCGGCTTGTCGCAGGCGCGCGCCGGCTTGATCACAGGCTGGCGTTTGACCCGCAAATCCTGTGCCCAGCGTGACGCGTGCTTCGTTCCTTCGCCCATGGCAAGATCGAGTATGGGAACGCCCGGTTAAGAAGACAAGAATTGACATTGCTCTCTCAATGACTCACGAGCGCTTCGATATGACGATCGCAGAAACCATACGGACAAAGCTCGAGGCCGCATTTGCGCCCTCGCGCCTCGACGTGCGCGACGAGTCCGAGCAACACCGGGGCCACGCCGGTCATCGTGAGGGCGGCGAAACACACTTCCGTGTGGCGATTGTGTCAGCCGCCTTCGAGGGTCTCAGCCGCGTCGACCGCCACCGCCGCGTCCACGAGGTTCTCGACGCCGAACTCAAAAGCCGCGTCCACGCCCTCGCACTGACGCTCCTGACGCCCGCTGAGGCGTCACACCGCATGTGAGTGCCGTTGCCTGCGAATTGACGTGTCACGCCCCCTGGACGGCAGACTCGGCCGACTGGGCCGGCGTGATGCGCAACGCGGTGATCTGGTTCTTCTGCCGGCGCAGCACCTCGAACTTGAAGCCGTGGAAGCTGAACACCTGGGCGATGTCCGGGATCGTCTGCGCCTCGTGAATCACCAGCCCCGCAATCGTAGTTGCTTCCTCGTCCGGCAGGTTCCAGTTCATGACCCTGTTCAACTCGCGGATCGTCACCCACCCATCGACATTGACGCTGCCATCCGGCTGCTGCCTAACGCCTGAGACCGGCACGTCATGTTCGTCGCGAATCTCGCCGACGATCTCCTCGAGAATATCTTCAAGCGTGATCAGTCCCTGCAACGCACCATACTCGTCCACCACCAGCGAGAAATGCACCCGCCGCTGCAAGAATGCGCGCAACTGGTCGGTCAGCATCGTTGTGTCTGGAATGAACCAAGGCTTCGCGACCAGCGACATCAGATTGATCGCCTTCATATTTCCTTGCGCTCGCGACAACGCGCGCAGCAAATCCTTTGCGTGCAGCACGCCAACGATGTTGTCGGGATCGCCCCTATAGACGGGCAAGCGCGTGTGCGGCTGCGAGAGTACCCGATCGAGCACCTCTTCGGGCGGCAGATCGCCGTCGAGCATGGTCATGCCCTTGCGGTGGATCATGACGTCCGCGACTTGCAGATCCTTGAGATCCAGAATGCCGCCCAGCATGTTGCGATCGGACGTTTGCACCGCGCCCTGAATATGGTGCAAGTCGATCGCCCCGCGCAGCTCTTCTGCCGCCGCTTCCGCAGCCTCTTCCTTGTCGTCGACGAGACCCTGCGATCGAACGCCCATCGCGCGCAGAATAAGGGCGACAATCCATGCGACGGCGGCCACCACCGGCGAGAAAACGCTGACTGCAACTCGAACCGCGCGCGCCACGCGTAGCGCGACAAAGTCCGAGTTCGTGATCGCGTAGGTCTTTGGCAGGACTTCGCAGAACACAAGCACGAGCGCGGTCGTGATCAACGTTGCGGCCGCAACGCCGGCGGTGCCGAAGATCGCCAGCAATACGCTCGTCACGAGCGCCGACGATGCGACGTTCACGAAGGTATTGCCGAGCAGAAGCGCGCCCACCATCTTCTCGCGATGGTGCATGAGCCAGTTCACGTGCTTTGCGCCCGCTTCGCCGTCTTTCTCCAGTTGATGCATACGTGCCCGCGAAGCCGCCGTCAGGGCGGTTTCCGAGCCCGAAAAGAACGCCGAAAACAACATCAGCACGAACGTAATGCCGGTTGAGAACAGCAGGTCCCAACCCGTAAGGGCCTGGGCGGTCAGAGTCTCTTCCATAGTGTTCAGCTTCTCTCTTCTATTGCCGCTATCGGCGGTCGAGCGCGTGTGCCAGCAGCGCCTTCACCGTTGCCGCATCGACGTCGTTGGCGACGAAGGCGTTTCCGATACCGCGGGCGAGCACGAACACCAGCTTGCCATCCGACGCTTTCTTGTCTTGTCTCATGATCTCGATGAGGTCGTCCTCCGACGCGCCGAGTTCCGGTAGATCGGCGAACGACTTCGGCAAGCCCGCTGCCGCGAGCCAACCGCGCACGCGGCTCGCCTGTCCCGGCGGGCACAGCTTCATCTGTTCCGAAAGATCGAAGGCAAGCGCGCACCCGACTGCAACGGCTTCGCCATGCAGGACTTTGCCGGAGTAACCAGCGCACGCTTCGATCGCATGCGCGAAGGTGTGCCCGAGATTGAGCAGCGCCCGTTGACCGGATTCGCGCTCGTCCGCCTCGACGACGCGTGCCTTCATCCGGCACGAGGTCACAATCGCCTTCGTGCGCTCGGTCCCCGCTTGCGTAAGGATCGCGCTCGCGTGCGCGCCCACCCACTCTGCAAAGGCGGCGTCGCCGATCAATCCGTATTTCAAAATCTCGGCATACCCCGCGCGCATCTCGCGCTCCGGCAACGTGTCGAGAGCGGCGGTGTCGGCCAAAACCAAACACGGCTGGTGAAACAGCCCGACCAGATTTTTTCCCTGCGGCATGTCGATCGCCGTCTTGCCGCCCACGGATGAATCCACCTGCGCAAGCAGCGTCGTGGGAATTTGCACGTAGTCGAGCCCGCGCTTCGTGATCCCGGCCGCAAACCCCGCAAGATCGCCGATGACGCCTCCGCCTAAGGCAATCACCAGATCGCCGCGCTCGACCTTTGCATCGAGCATCTGGCTGACGAGCTGCTCGAGCACACCAAAACTCTTGCTCGCTTCGCCTGGCGGCAGCACTGCCGATATGTGCGCGAGCCCCGCTGCGTCGAGCGATCTCGTCAACGCACCAAGATGCAATCGCGCCGTATGGTCGTCCGCGACGATGAACGTGCGCTTCGCCCGTTTGAGCGCCGCGATCTCCTTGCCGGCCTGGCGCAGGACGCCCGCGCCCACCACGATGTCATAGGCACGGCCGGCGAGATCGACGCGCAAACGTTCGCTGCTCATGATCCAGACGCCACTCCAAGTTCGGCAAGACGTGCGAGAATCCGTTGCACGATCGCATCATGCGGTCCGCCGTTGGAATCAACCGTTAAATCAGCCTCGGCGTAGACCGGATAGCGCTCGGCCATCAGCCGCTCCATCGTCCCGCGCGGATCGCTGTTCTTCAGCAGCGGCCGGGTAGGGCGCTTCGACACCCGCTCCATCAACAAGCTGATATCGGCTCTCAGCCACACCGAAAACCCTTGTCCTTTGATCACCGTACGCGTCGTTGGATCCATGAATGCGCCGCCGCCGGTCGCAAGCACGTGCCGGGGACCGGCCAGCAATCGCGCGATCACCTTGCGCTCGCCTTCGCGAAACGCTGGTTCCCCGTACCGATCGAAAAAGTCGGATATGGAACAGCCCGCTGCGGTTTCAATTTCCGCATCCGCATCATGAAATGGAAGTTTCAGCGCGGCGGCCAAGCGGCGGCCGATTGTGCTTTTGCCAGCCCCCATGAGCCCCACGAGCACAATGGAGCGTTCATTGACTGGCGGTCCCGCTTCCGGGCTTTCCGTGTGTTCCTGCACCTGCATATATTGTTCTAACCTGGCGGAATCAGCATGTACATGAACTGTCTGACCACTGCCAGAGAGCGAGAGGAATAGGGGAAACGCGTGCGGCGTAGACGCTACCAACGCAATTTCGACGGCCCCGGCGGCTTGCAGCAGCTTGGCCGCCTGGTAGGCGCCGCTCTAATATTGCTGGCGCTGGGAGCGGGGGCGCTGGCCTACTATGGCTCGACCGTGACCCCACAACCGCGCAAGGTCGAGAAGGTTCTGCCCGATGATCGGTTCCCGCGTTAACGCCTTACTCGCTGCGTTCGTCCTTTCGACCTCTGTCGCGACCGCTGCAGAACCGGAAACGCCGGGTCCCGCGAAAGCTCCGCCGCGGCCGCTGGGCGCACCGGCTGAACCGATTGGACCAGGTCCATCGACAATCGACGCGCCGCCCGCCGAACAAACCGTTCCCGATAAACCCGGCGCGCCGTCCGGTCCGCGCGTCACCGTGGCCGACCTCGCCGCCATCGATCCGGCAGGCGCGGGGTTGTTGAGCGAAGGCTCCGGCGGCTTTCCGGCCACGCTTTGGTCGGGCAGTGCGCGTGCCGCCGTAGCTTTGCGCATCGCGCAACTGCCCGCCGCGCCGAACTCGCCGGCGATGCAGAACCTCATGAAGCGCGTACTGCTCAGTCAAGGCAATCCACCCGCGGGCGAAACGCCGCCCGACGAGCCGTCTTTCCTTGCGCAACGTTTGCAAAAGCTCGTCGCAAACGGATTGATCGACGAGGCGGCGATGCTCGGCGCGCAAAGCGCGCGCACGGATTCTTTCGCGCGCCAAGCTGCAGCCGAAGTCCTGCTGCTGCAGGGCCGCGATGCCGACGCTTGCGGCGACGGCACATCGTTGCGCCAATCATCGAACGATCCGTATTGGTTGAAACTTCGGGTCTTCTGCTACCTCGTACAAAAGGACGAACAAGCCGCGACGCTGACGCTGAACGTCATGCGCGAACGCAACCTCAACGACGAGGCGTTCTTCGCGCTGGCCGACGCGATGATCGGCGGAACGAAAGCAAGCATCGCGGCTCTTCCCGCGCCGTCCGGTGTACATCTTGCGATGATGCGTGCGGCAGGTGTCGCACCGCCCGCACCCGTGGCCGGGTGGGTCCCGGCAAGCGCGCTCCTCGCACAGCAATCGAGCGATGCCGCCGTCCGCCTAGCGGCGACCGAACGCGCGGCGCTTGCGAGCGCTATCCCGATCGACGAACTGCGCCAAACCTATCAGGCCGAAACGTTCACGCCCGACCAACTCGACGATCCGGAGGAATGGGCAAAGAAGTTGCCGCCCGCCTGCGGCAACGCTCTCTATTTCCGCTCAATTGCGGCGCGCACTGTGCCGTCGGCAAAGGCCGCTGCCTTCGCCGCCGCCTTACAGCGCGCCGAGTCGCAGAATCGCTTCGCCCTGTTCGCAACGCTGAGCGCGCCTCACGCGCAGCAACTGGTGCCGTCGCAAGACACCGCCTGGTTCGCAACCAGCGCCACCCGCGTGCTGCTCTACGCGCGCCGCGACAAAGCGGCCGAGCAATGGCTGACCGTGATGACCTCGCCGACCGACGCTGCCGCCGTCAACGCATTGCACGTTCATTTAGGGCTCGTGCGTCCCTCGGCCGAGAACCTCGCACGCATGCAAAACGCACTTACCTGGCTTGGCCAGAACGCACTCAAAGCAGGCCCATCCAAGGACTGGTTGATGGAACGCGCGACCCGCGAGATCCCGCTGCTCGAAGCGTTGGGTTACGCGATCCCGCCCGACGCGCAGTGGGCTGTCTCCGCGAACACGACCGGCGTCGTGCCATCGGGCGCCGCATCCGAGGCGCTGATCGGCATCGGCCGTAGTGCGATGGACGACCGCCTAGGCGAAACCGTCCTCAACGCCCTTGTGGCGCTCGGCCCGGGCGGCCCTTCGCGAGCGCAAGGTCAAACCGTCTCGCGCGTGGCGCGGGCGCTGATCGGGGTCGGCTTGCGCGACGAAGCCCGCGCGCTCGCGATCGAGTCGATCCTCGGCGCGCCGGTCCGCAAAAGCCCATGACGGCCAAACCGGATATCGGTCTCCACCTTCTCGAAGCCTTTCTCGAAATGCTGAGCGCTGAGCGCGGCGCGGCGGTCCACACGCTCGACGCCTACCGCCGCGACCTCCTCGACTTCGCCGGTCACTTGCGCAAAAGGGGGCGCACATTCACGAACTCTTCCGCCGCCGACGTGCGCGACTATCTCGCCTCGCTATCGTCGGCGGGATTGAAAGCTTCCACGCAGGCCCGCCGCCTCTCCGCGCTGCGCCAGCTACACCGGTTCCTGCTCGATGAAGATATCCGCGCCGACGACCCTACCTCCGCGATCGAGTCGCCCAAACGCGGCCGTCCGCTGCCCAAAGTCGTCACCGAGCAGCAGACCCAATCGCTCATCGATGCCGCAGCCACACTCGAAGGCCCGGAAGCCGTGCGGCTCCTCTGCATCGTCGAACTGCTCTACGCGTCCGGCCTGCGCGTGTCCGAGTTAGTGACGCTTCCGTTGACCGCCGCCAGCGGCGAACGGCGCATGCTTCTCGTCAAGGGCAAGGGCGGCAAGGAACGCCTCGTGCCGCTCGGTGCGCCCGCTCGCGAAGCGATCAAGGCTTACATCCAAGTCCGCCCGCGCTTTCTCCCACAATCCGAGCGCGCGCAACGCTTCTTATTCCCGTCGCGCGGTGTAGAAGGTCACTTAACGCGCCGCCGCGTTGCGCAACTCCTGAAAGACCTCGCGGTTAAGGCAGGCGTAGACCCGCGCAAGCTGTCGCCGCATGTTTTGCGGCATGCGTTTGCAAGCCACCTCGTTGCGCATGGCGCAGACTTGCGCAGCGTTCAGCAGCTCTTGGGGCATGCGGATATCGCGACGACACAAATCTACACCCATGTCCAGGACGAAAGGTTAAGGCGCCTCGTCTCCGAGAAACACCCCCTGGCGATCCGCCGCAAGCGTTGACCGTTTGACTGCGTCTCGGCTCAGGCATAGCTTCCCGGCCTCTTTTTAGGGGGCCCTCACGTCACGATTCTTGAGGACGGGGCATTCGCATGAGCTTCACCACGATCGAGAACGTCCCGCCGCGCCTAAACAGGTCGCAGCTCTTTGCGCCGGGCGTTCGCCCTGCGCTATTCGAGAAGGCGGCGGCAAGCGACGCCGACGTGATCTGTCTTGATCTCGAAGACAGCGTCGCGCCGGCTGACAAGCCACAAGCCCGCGCGAACGTGATCCAAGCGTTGAAGACCGTGAACTTCGGCTCGAAATCGATCTCGGTGCGCATCAATGGCCTCGACACGCATTACTGCTACCGCGATGTCGTGGACATCATGGAGCAGGCGGGCGAACGCCTCGACCTGATCATGATCCCGAAGGTCGGCGTCGCTGCCGACGTCTACGCGATCGACATGCTGATCTCGCAGATCGAGGCGGGCATAGGCCGCAAGAAAAAGGTCAAACTCGAAGTCATCATCGAAAGCGTGCTCGGCCTCAACAACATCGACGCGATTGCGGCGTCCTCGAAGCGTCTGGAATCGCTTCACTTCGGTTCGGCCGACTATGCGGCCTCTGCCGGCATGCGCACGACGAACATTGGCGGCCCGAACAAGGACTACGTTGTCCTCACCGACAAGGACGAGGCAGGACGGCGCGACCAGCACTGGTCCGACCTTTGGCACTACGCGACCGTCCGCATGGTGGCCGCCGCGCGCGCCCACGGCCTCAGGCCCATCGACGGCCCTTTCGGCGACTATTCGGATGAGGCGGGCTTTATCGCCCAGGCGCAGCGCACGGCCGTGTTGGGCTGCGAAGGCAAATGGGCCATCCACCCGAGCCAAGTCGCACTCGCGAACCGCGTGTTCACACCGCCCGCCGATGAGGTCAAACGCGCCGAAGCGATCCTCGCCGCCATGAAAGAAGGTGCTGCCAAAGGAATGGGCGCTGTCGCGCTGAACGGCAAACTCATCGACCTGGCCTCGATCCGCCAGGCCGAGGTGATCGTGCGCCAAATGCAGATGATCGCTGAGCGAACGAAGGCCTGACGCGGGAACAACCGCAGCGCGCTCATGGAAACCAACGGCAACGACACCAAAGCGCAAGCGGCGCGCCAATCGGGACTGGCGCTGGTCGCGCTTGGTGTCGTCTTCGGCGACATCGGCACCAGTCCGCTCTACATGATGCGCGAGACGTTCACGAGCGGCATGCCGCTGAATCCGGAATCCGTCTACGGCATCCTGTCGATCGCGTTTTGGTCGCTGATGATCGTCGTCTCGATCAAATATTGCGTCTTCGTGTTGAGTGCCGACAACAAGGGCGAGGGCGGCGTTCTCTCGCTAGCCTCGCTCGCGCTGCGCACAGGACACGCGGCACCGCGTCGCCGCCGGATCATCTGGTTGCTTGCCTTGTTGGGCCTCTCACTGTTCTACGGCGACGCTCTGATCACGCCGTCTGTTTCGGTTCTGTCAGCCGTCGAAGGGTTGAACGTCGCGACCGATGCGTTCGAACCCTTCGTGGTCCCGCTCGCCACAGTCATTCTGGTAGGTCTCTTCTTGTTCCAAAGCCGCGGCACGGCCAGCGTCGGCCGCATGTTCGCGCCGATCATGTTGATGTGGTTTCTGACGCTGGGCGTTCTGGGCGCGATCGAAGTATTCCAGCGCCCCACGATCTTGGGTGCGATCTGGCCGGGTTACGCGATCGATCTGATCATGGACCGCCCGTGGCTGACATTCGTTGCCTTGGGGTCGATTGTCCTCTGCGTCACCGGCGCCGAGGCGCTTTACGCTGACATGGGCCACTTCGGCCGGGGCCCCATTCGTCTCGCCTGGGCCGGCGTTTCGATCTGCCTCGTGTTGAACTACTTCGGCCAGGGCGCGCTCCTGTTGGACGACCCGGCCACGATCAAGAATCCCTTCTTCTTTCTCGCGCCGGACTGGGCCCTCTACCCCATGGTGCTACTGGCAACATGCGCAACGGTGATCGCTTCGCAGGCCGTCATATCCGGCGTTTTCTCCTTGACCCGCCAAGCCATTCAGTTGGGCTACCTGCCGCGTATGGACATCCGCCATACCTCGGCGACCGAGATGGGTCAGATCTACATTCCTCAAATCAACTACGCTCTGATGGTGGGCATCGCGATCATCGTTCTGTCGTTCCAAAGTTCGTCCGCGCTGACGCACGCCTACGGCCTCGCCGTAACCGGCGCGATGATGATCGACGGGCTGCTCGCCGCAGTCGTGGCACGTTGGCTGTGGGGCTGGAATCGGTGGCTTGCTTACAGCTTGTTCGGCGCCTTTCTGTTCGGCGTCGTCGTGCCCCACGATGGCGCCGTCGCGC
>CAYXQB010000121.1:0-9615 GCA_964466435.1 uncultured Flavobacteriaceae bacterium
GATGAGATCTTCGATCGCCATGCGCTTGCGGTAGTCGGGGTCAATGAAGCGCGCCTTCACGCGCCCATCCTGACCCACGACGAATGTCGCAGGGATCGGCAGCAGCCAAGCGTCGTTGCCTTGGCCCTCGCTTGGCGAGAAGCCGCCGGCCGTCATGAGGTCGCGCATCTCGTCGCCCACCCAGAAAGCAAGGTTCAGCGACATCGCGTAGCCGTTGTCGATGTCGGTGAGGACAGGAAATGATGCGCCAGCTTCATCTTTCATCTGGCTCGAGAACTTCGCGCGTTCCGGGGTGATCGCGATGATCTCACCTTGATCGCCCAGCCGGCGTTGCGCCTTGCCGAGCGCGTGCGTGTTCAGCCGGCAATAAGGACACCAATGACCACGGTTGAAGACGACGGCGACGGGGCCTCTTTCGAGTTCCTCTTCGAGCGTGACAATGCGGTTGCTGTCGTTCGGAAGCGCGAAGGGCGGCATCACATTGCCCACGCGGGGTGCGTCTTCGCCGGCTTCGACTGTGTGCAGACGGGTGACGAGGTTGTCGACGCCGTGTGCGAATTCTTCGCTGAGGCTGCGGACGGCGTTGGCCACATAGTCGAGCTGCACGCTCAACGGAACGTCCATATCTCGCGCGGTCCTGAAGGCGGCTTCCAATTGGGTGCCGAGCGGGACATCGCTCATTTCGGCGGCTCCTGTTGACCGGCCGCTAGTCAACCACAGGTGAGGCGCGCCTGCAAAACGCGCCCCGTCCGAGGGGAACTCGCCTCAATTGATCCGCATGATCGGGGTCATGGAGGGCAGCATGGCCGCGCTCACGGCAGCGGTCAGGATGGAAATGACGATCATCACGCCGATTACGGCGAGGGTGTAGACGAGCGCCTTGTCTTCCGCGGGTTTCATTAGCTTGGGCAGCCCGACAAAGAGAAGGTAAAGCGCATAGAGACTGGCGAGCAGCGCGATGATCCCAAGCTGGGGGATGATCGTGAGGATGCCGGCGACCCAAGCTGGTGTCGGGGCGTACGCGGCGAGCTTGAACGCCTGTCCGGCATCGGCGGTGCCGCCGAACTGTGGTGCGAGGGCGTTGATGACGAGGCTTGTGACGTAGACACCAACGAGGCCAAGGCCGATCTGGATAACCGCCTGGCTGAGCGCAGAAGCGGCTGACACGCGAAACGTGCCAAACCCAGCGCTGATGCCGAACACGGATATGCCGATGGCCCCGGCGACTGCTGCAGCGATGATCAGCGGTCCAACATAGTTGACGTATATGCGCTGCATGTCGGCGTCTTCGGCGGCGATAACGTCCCATTCTGTCGCGGGCGAAAGAACGAGGCGCTGCACACGGCCAAGGATTGCTGCGAAGTCCATTTGTGTCTCCTGACCGAGGTTTTGCCCATCTGACTGTGATTCGCGTCAGCGGTGCTATGGTGGGCGACTATTGAGCAGGGTAGGCCTGTGGACAAGGCCGATGATCCGCGGCCCCACAGGCGTCGTAAGAGTAGCTATGACGGCAAGCGCAACCTTGGCTGGCATATCGTTTATCGAGGCGCGGGTGACGCATGCTCGCTTGCGCCCGAAGGCGAACCGCTTTGCGTACCGGGTGCCGTACCTGGCGCTTGCCGATCATGTGTTGCGTGATGGTGCCCGCTCGGGCGCGCTTTCGGTAGGGGCGTCGAACCTCTTTAGCGTGCGCGAAGCCGACTACGGCGGCGAAGGCGGGCATGGCGTTGCGTTCGTGCGCGACGTGCTCGCGCGCTGGCAGATCGTTGAAGCGAACGGCGAGATCGTGTTGGTCACGATCCCGCGCATGCTTGGTTTCGCGTTCAATCCGGTGAGCTTTTGGCTGTGCTTGGACCGCGCGTCGCAGTTGCGTGCCGTTGTGGTGGAGGTGAACAACACTTTCGGTGAGCGACATTTCTACGTGTGCCGGCATCAAGATCACCGGGCGATCCGCGCGCAAGATACTCTGAGTGCCGACAAGGTTTTCCACGTATCGCCTTTCATGCCGATCGAAGGTCACTACGCGTTTGCGTTCTCATGGACGCAAGAGGGCTTTGGCGCCCGCATCGACCTGCACGATGGCGAGGGGCTCATCCTGACAACGTCGATGGCGGGTAAGCGCGTTCCTGCATCGTCGTGGCGGCTGGTACGTGCGCTTGCCGCCAATCCGCTGCTCATGTTCAAGGTTTTAGGACTTATTCACTATCAAGCCGCGCGGCTCTGGCTGAAACGCATCCGGCACTTCAACAAACCGCCGCCGCCGAGCGTGCAAGTCACGGACTGAGTGGGGACAGTTTACCGGGTCTTGAGGCATTAAGGCTTAGGGTGTCCCCTATGGGTATCCGTGGATCATATTGGTTGTTGGCGGTGAGCGGCGGGCTGGCTGCGCTCGGCGTACTGCAGCTGCTTGCGATTGCGGCGGCTCCGGAGCCCCTTGTTTCCGCGTTCGCGGCCTTTGCGGCCTTGGTTCCCGCGGGGTATTTCCTGGGCCTCTTTGCGGCCCGGCCGAAGCTCGAGGCGGCGAAGCCGCTGGAGCCGTCTATGCTGCCCGAGGGCGAGTCCGTGGTCGTCCCGTTCCGGCGCAGGGCTCGTTAATATCCGTTTACCAGTAGTAGTTGTTTTCGCGGCGTTGGTTGCTGCGAACGCGAAGGTACGCGATGCCCAGCGCGACAAGGCCGGCGACGATGATCAGCGCGCCGAAGTTCCACGACTCGACGATCGTGCATGCATCGGTTCCGAAGAAGCTGCGGACGCAGGTGGCGTTTCCGAGTGCCTGGACCAGATCGAGGTTTTGCATGGGGCGGCTCCTTCGTTGGTATCTCATGTCTCGCAACTTCGGTGCCATCCCAGGAAATCCGCGCCCCGCAGGTTAACGGCACTTTCGGGCTGTACCCGGGTAAGGTTACGCTCGCCCACAAGCGAGCAACGAACACAGCTTGATACGCGTTCGGTGTGCCAGATTCGTATTGCTTGCGCGCGTAGCGCTGCGCGGGAATTCAAGAACCTACGCGCGCAATGCGGACATTTCTCCGGTGGGCTTGGAACGATGATGTCGATCGGTACGGCGGACGCAAGCACAGGCGGTGTTGCGTCTTGCCGAGGTGTTAAACGGGCGACCTTAGATTTCGGTGCGGCGTTCTGGCTTCAGGTGAAGAACAACCAGGTCACCAATACGAAGCAGGGCAGCAAGATCACGGCCGACCAGAGCATGTATCCGAAGAAACTCGGCATCTTGATACCGGCTTCTTCGGCGATCGCTTTGACCATGAAGTTGGGCGCGTTGCCGATATAGGTGTTGGCGCCCATGAAGACGGCACCAGCGGAGATCGCCGCGAGCGTCGTCGCAAGCGGGCCCATCAGTTGCTCAGGGTCGCCGCCCGCCGCGTTGAAGAACACGAGATAGGTGGGCGCGTTGTCGAGGAAGCTTGAGAGCCCGCCGGTCAGCCAGAAATACATGGCGTTGTTTGGCGTGCCGTCGGGATTCGCAACAAGTGCGAGCAAGGGCGCGAAGGCGCCGCTTTGGCCAGCTTTCAGCATTGCAAGAACGGGCACGATGGTAACAAAGATAGCGGCGAACAGTTTTGCGACTTCGGCGATCGGGCCCCATGTGAAGTCGTTGCCGCGGCGGTAGTCCATTGGCGTCAGCATCAGCGATACGGCTGCCAGAAAGAGCAGCGCGATGACGCGGACGATGTCCGGGAAGCCGACATGAACACCGTGCACGACGATCAGTGCGTCAGTCTTCCAGAGTGCCGAGCCCAGGATTGCGCCAATTACCGCAAGCAGCAGAAATACGTTGACCCAGCCGTTGATTTTGACCGGCGCGGCATCGGCCGGCGCGGGCTCCGCTCGGCGATCGCTCGCATAGAGAACGCTGTCCAGAACGAAGAACAGTGCGAGTAAGATACCCGTGACGACCAACATCATCGGGAGCAAGTTCGTCGTCGGCCAGAAAAAGTCGATGCCCTTCAGGAAGCCGAGATAGAGCGGCGGGTCGCCGAGCGGTGTCAGCGAGCCGCCGATGTTCGACACGAGGAAGATAAAGAAGACTACGACATGGACGTTGCTCTTGCGGTCCTTGTTGGCGCGCAGCAAGGGGCGGATCAACAGGACGGACGCTCCCGTTGTGCCCGTGACGCTGGCAATTGCCGTTCCCGTTGCCAGCAGGCCGGTGTTCGCTAGCGGCGTGCCGTGGATGTGTCCCGATACATAGACGCCGCCGGAGATCGTGTAGAGCGCGAAGAGCAACACGATGAACGGGACGTAGTCGAGCAACATCACGTGCAGGAACTCGAACAGTGCCGGTTCGAGGCCGTACAAGGTGGCAAAGGGCACGAGGAAGGCTGCGGCCCAAGCGGCCGAAATTTTCCCGTAGTGGTGGTGCCAGAGGTGCGGAGCTGCGAGCGGAAGGACGGCAATCGAAAGCAGCAAGCCCACGAACGGGATCGCCCATGGCGCGGTGAGTTCCGCACCGTTGACATGCGCGACGTCCGCGGCAGCGGCGCCAGTCGAACTCAGCATCAAGGCGGCGATGCTAGAGGCGGAAACCGCCAAGGCGTTAAGTCGTGGTCGTGTCACTGCAATGCGCCTCCCCGAATGGGTCCACTATCGGATGGCGCGGCAACACTTCCAACGAATTTCGTTATTGGCTTAAGCGGCCCTGGTCTTCTTCTCACCGATTGCTGTCGCCAGCCGAACGCGCTCCTCCTGATTCAGGGCAGGCGCGTTGGTTAGGATCAGCCGGTCGGCGATATCCCTGCGGGCAGGGGCATCTTCATTGAGGCGTAGGACGTGAATGTCAGTCGCCCCAGACAAGAGTGCGTCGGCCGCGATTTCGTTGAATGCTAGGCGGTCGCGCAGGTTCGCGCTCTCGCCGATATAGAGGGCCTGCCACTCGCCCGCCCGGCGCCGGGCATAGATAAAGAGGCCTGGCCCCTTCGGCGCCGCCTCGCCCAACCCCAAGATCTGGAACATCAGGAGCTGCGGGCCATCGGGCCCCAACATGCTTAAGGGCCAAAAATGGCGCGTCTCTGCACGCTCTAGTTGATGTTCAATTTTGCTTCCCCTGAGGGACGCGCGAAACCTGTGGAGAAAGGGTAAAACCATTGTACTACCGCCGTTTTCCGACCCGTCAACGCCTGGGCCTGATGCAGTTCTGCTTGATCCACAACTCGAATCAACGAACCGATGGTAACGGTTCCGGGTTCTTTCGCTAGGCGATTTGGTCACAACCACTGCATCTAGTGGGTGTGACGAATCAGAGTCATAGCAGGGTGAATATTTCAAGTAGGTAGAAATTGAAAAACGAAATCACTTCTGCGATGTTTATCCGCAACAAATGGGGGATCTCCACCTAGCCGGGGGGCGGCGGTGGGGATCAGGTTGGGGAATTCCGTACATGCGTCACGTGTTCGCGGTCGCCAGCGTTATCATTCTTTCGCTGAGTCTGGGCATCACCGCTGGCTATTTCAGCGTTGATCTCACGCCACCGGGTCTCGATCTGCTTCGACCCAAAGCACCTGAAGTTGTAGCGAGCATCGAAGAACAAGAAAAAGCGCGTACGATTCAAGCAGCAGCCAGCGGTTGCAAGTACTGCGCTGATATGGCCGAGCTCGCGAAGACCTTTACACGCCGTGGACAAACAGCGCGCGCTCACGCATCGGCGCTCGAAGCCGCGCTCACCCAAGTCTCCGATGAGAAGGCCCTCTTTGGCCGGCGCACCGACGAACTCCAAGCAGCCAAGACGGCGGCTTCGCGTGCGGAAGCCGCCGCTTCGATTCTGACGGGTTGGGCAGGGCGTTGCGCGGCGGAAGATTTCTGCAAACTGCCGGCGACGCAGGTTGCCGCGGCATCGTGTGCTTCGGATGACGGTTCGCGTTCGGCGGCGGCGCTGTTGATCGCGATGTCGGTGCGGACGGTTGCGCAGCAATGCGCGGGCTCGACGTGTCCATCGGTGGATTGCAAGTCGTCGGCCGCGCTGCGCGCCGACATGGGTCGCATCGAAGGCGCGCTCGACGAGATCGGCGGCAACATGAGCACGGTGTCGCCCGCGCAGTTGCCGGTCGGCGCATCCACGCTGAACGCCGAAGTGACCCGTATCGCCGACGAGACGAACTACGTTGCAAACATGCTGCCGCTGCTGCTCGATATGGGCAAGGTGCGCGCGGTCGGCGATCTGCCCAAGATGGCGCCAGAGCTTGCCGATCAGCGTGCCGTGTCGGCGGCCGAACTTGCGGTCGTGATGGAGCAGGCAGCCGGCGTCAGCGAGGTCAAGAACGATCCGCGTCTCGAGGCATCGTGGCGGCTTAAGTCGCTGGCGTCCCATTTGGCGATTTTGGGAAAGAGCACCGTCGCGAGCACTTTGAATTGGAACCAGGCGGCCGATGCGCTCGGCGCGAGCCTTCTGGATTTGGCCCGTCTGCATGCGCTGGTCGATCGCCGCGCGGGAAAAATGACCTCCGGTTGCGATGGCACGGTTGCCTCGGTCGCGCAGCAGCTGCGTGAAGCGCGCGCGATGCTCGACCACTGCCGTATGCGCGCGGCGTGCGTTGGCAAGGGTGGGGCGGACGCGGCGGTAAAAGCTTCGAACGACGATATCGATGAGGTTTTCTCGCGCGCGACCGTGACAGCCCAAGGGCTCGTCGCAAACGAGTTGGGCGACGATGTCATCCAAGCCGCCGATTCACCGGAGCCGAGCCTGATCGAAGCGCTGCGTTCGCAGGGCGTCTGCCGTAAGGCGTCTCAGTTGCGCGAGGCTTCGGCTGCAGCGCCGCTTGCGACGCAGGCCGTTGCCGAGACGTTGGCACCTGCGCTTTCGCCTGCGACCGGTGCGGTGTCGCCTCAGGACATCGTGACGGGTGCTGTCCAGTCGGCGCTAAACACGCCGGCAACGGCCAGCGCGACGCCGGACGTTGTTCCAGCCGCGGCTCCCGTCAAGGCGGGCGAGTCCGAGCTGACGCAGGCGGCTGCGCCTGCGGGGCGGCAGGCGGCGACGCCGCAATTCACCGGCTCGGCCTTCGGGTTCGGCGGTGAAGGCGGCCCGGTTATCACCGAGGGGCCGGAAGAGGCTCCAAAGCAATAACGGGCAGCGCGCCTTCACATCTGCGTGGCCTGCGCGAAAAGCTCGGCGCGAACGCGTTCAATCACGTCTTGCCATTGCCCGTGGCCTGACTGACGAAACAGGCGCGCTGTCGGGTACCACGGGCTGTCATCGCGGTCCTTCAGCCAACGCCAGTCCGCGCTCGTCGCAATTAGAATCCAAACCGGCTTGCCCAACGCGCCGGCCAAGTGCGCGACGGAAGTATCCACGCAAACGACAAGGTCGAGCTCGGCAATCAGTGCGGCGGTATCGGCGAGGTCTTGCGTGTCGCCCATCAAGTCGGTGACGTTGCGTAGCGCGGCAAACGCAGCCGCGTCGCTCGGTCTGAGCTCGCGCTGCAGGTTGACGAATGAAACGCCCGGCACGTCGGCAACGCCTGCGAATGTATCGAGCGGAATGGAGCGTGCGCGGTCGTTGCTATGCGCTGCGTTGCCCGACCAGCACAGGCCAACGCGAGGGCGGCTGAGCGGCGAGACGCGTGTCGTCCATGTTGCTTGCCGGTTCGCGGGGGCGTCGAGGTACGGGACGTTCGCTGGGATGGCTTGAAGCGATAGGCCAAGTTTGTGTCCGAGCGACATCAGCGGCGCATGAAGATCGAACGGCGGCAACGGCGCTCCCGCGCGCACGATTGTGGCGCCGCCAGCTAGGCTGTGCATGAGCGCTTCGAGTGCGGCGGGGACCTCCAGAACAACGTGCGCTCCGCGCGCCGCCAGTAGCGGTACGAAACGGGTGAACTGGATGATGTCGCCGAGACCTTGTTCGGGGTAGAGGAGCAGCGTGCGCTTCGCGAGATCTTCACCCTGCCACTCAGGTGCTGTGAAGCTACGTTCGCGCAGTTGAATGGGACCATCCTTGCGGCGCCATTCGTACTCGGCGAAGCCGTCCTTCAAGTTGCCGTCGGCGAGAAGCGCGAATGCAAGGTTGGCGTGCGCGGTCGCGTTGCCGGGATCGATGTCGAGGGCTTTGCGGTACGTGGCGACAGCCTCCTCGCTGCGACCGAGCGCTGCGAGCACCGTGCCTCGGCCGACGAGGGCCCGCACGGATGTGGGGTCCAGCGCGAGAGCGCGCTCGAACGATGGGAGCGATGCTTCCAACCGCACGAGGCTCGCCAACGCCGCCCCGTGACCGGTCCAGTTTTCGGCGTTCGCCGGTTCCGCTTCTATCAGGCGTTGGAAAAGCGGTAGCGCTTCCTCGTGCCGGCGCAGCGTTAGGAGGCTGGCCGCGCGGTTGTGCAGCACGTTTGAGTTCGTGGGGTTTAGTGCAAGTGCGCGCTCGTAGCTCGCGAGTGCCTCTTCGTATTTCTGCAAAGCCTCAAGCGCGATGCCGCGATTGTTAAGTGCCTCCCAGTGCGTGGGCTCGCGCGTAAGGACGCGATCGTAGTCCGCGACCGCGTCGGCGGCGCGACCGGCGGCGTAGCGGAGCTTTGCGCGGGTTAGTAGCGCGGCCACGTTGTCCGTGGCCACCAGGTCGAGGTCGGCCAGCGCTTGGGCGTCGCGTTTGAGTTCGGCGAGAGCCTGACCGCGCAGGCGCCGCGTCTCGGCATGGTCGGGGCGCTTGGCCAGAACACGGCTGGCGGCATCGGCAACCTCCGCCCAGCGACCGAGTTTGGTCAGAACTTTCGTTTGGTTGATCTGCGCGGTCAGATCGTCGGGGTTGAGCGCGATCGCTTGTGCCATCAGGTTGGCGGCGCCTTCGTTGTCGTTGCGCTGTGCGAAAGCGAGACCCAAAAGCGCCAGTGCATGGCTGTTGCCGGGCGTCGTGCGCAACACGGCCGTCAGCAGCCGTTCGGCATCGTCATGGCGACCCGCTTGAAGCAGCCGCACGGCTTGTTGCAACGCGTCGGTGCCGGAGGTCATATCCGTTGCGATCAGTCGGTTCTGCCGGGACTGGTCCAGAGGTAGGCGACGCTGAACAGCACGCCCAGTAGGCCGTCGATGAGGCCAAGTGCCAGCACCGTGGCTGGCACTTGACCGTTGGCGTAGAGGATCAGCACGGCCAACGTGAACGGAAACTTCTCAAGCATCGCGGCGAGCATCAGGGGCCGGTATCGCATGGGATCGGTCGCGATGAACAGAAACACGGTCTGCCAGGCCAACGTTACCAGGAAGAAGCCGTGGACAATCTCAGGGCGGTCGGTGTCGATCGTGGCGCTCTCGAGGCCAAGCAAGTGCGCGCCGTAGGCGAGCGGCATGATGACGAGGCCCCAGATGCCTGCAATCTGGAATACGCGCGTCGCAAACCGAACGGCCACGTCTAGCGCCAGCCCTTCAACAGCATGGACTCGGCGGGAAGCGGCGGAAGCGTCGTGAAATCGATCCGGATGTCCTTGGCGGCCAGGCCGTCAGGGCCGTCGACCGTGTGAAATGTCACGGTTAGACCGTTGCCAAGCTTCGGCTGATCGCCCGGATCGACGTCGTCGATGTTGAAGATGGCATCGTTCGGATCGTCGGCGAGTGCGACGAGACCGTAGCGCTTGCGTGGTGCGGCGTAGCAACCGGGAGTGGGTGGCAATGGGC
>CAYXQB010000122.1:0-9613 GCA_964466435.1 uncultured Flavobacteriaceae bacterium
CGCCGCCTTGACCTGCGCCCAGGCCCAATCGAGCCAGGGGGGGAGGGCTTTGAGGTCGGCGCTTTCGACGGTCGCGCCGCCCCAGAGGCGCAGGCCCGGCGGGGCGTCGCGGTAGGCGGCGATATCGTGGGCGACGCCTTCCTTGTCGAGAAGGTCGGCGATCTTTTTGGCGGCGGCCGCTTGACCATCGGCGTCCTTCGCGGTGAACCACGGGTCGACGATCTTCAAGCACACCGACGTGTTCGAGCGCGTTGCGGGATCTTTGCTGAGGAAGTCGGCCCAGCCCGCCGTCTTCGTCCAACGCTCGATGACGTGCAGATTTTCGTCTGCGCGCGCCATCAGGCCTTTCAAGCCGCCGACGCTTTCAGCCCAGGTGAGCGCGTCGAGATAGTCTTCGACGCACAGCATCGAAGGCGTGTTGATCGTCTCGCCCTTGAAGATGCCTTCGTTCAGCTTGCCGTCTTTCGTCATGCGGAAGATCTTCGGCAGCGGCCACGCCGGCTTGTAGCTTTCGAGACGGGCGACGGCCCTGGGCGAGAGGATCAGCATGCCGTGTGCGGCTTCGCCGCCCAGCACTTTCTGCCAAGAGAACGTCGTTACATCGAGCTTGCCCCACGGCAGATCTTGCGCGAAGGCAGCCGATGTCGCGTCGCAGAAGGTCAGGCCTTCGCGTGCGTCTGAGATCCAGTTGCCGTTCGGTGCGCGCACACCAGAGGTCGTGCCGTTCCAGGTGAAGATCACGTCGTGCGCGGGGTTCACGTCGGCAAGGCTCGGTATCTCACCGTAGCCCGCTTTCAGAACGCGAACGTTCGGTAGCTTCAGCTGCTTCGTGATGTCGGTCGCCCAGTCGTTGCCGAAGCTTTCCCACACCAATACATCGATAGGCTTCGGCCCCAGCATCGACCAGAGCGCCATTTCGACGGCGCCTGTGTCGGAAGCTGGCACGATGCCGATGCGATAGTCGGCGGGCACGCCTAGAATTTTGCGCGTGCGTTCGATCGCCTGTTCGAGCTTGGTTTTGCCAGGCTTCGAACGGTGCGAACGTCCAACGAGAGCGTGATTGAGCGCTTGGGGGCTCCAGCCGGGGCGCTTTGCGCAGGGGCCAGAAGAAAAGTGCGGCCGCGTGGGCCGTTCGGCAGGCTTGGTAGTCATGTTGTCCATTCCTCTCAGAATGGGCGCATCCCGTTGGGGGGACGTGTCCCGCGCGTCGTATGGCGCGATTCAGGGACTCGCGTCAAATCATTTTCGCATGCGCAATATGCAACCTTGCGACTGTGGATTATGAACGGGAGGCAACGGCTCAGTGTGTGACGGTGGTTTCTTAGGCGCGTCACAGTGTTAGCCTACATTCCGTGCCATCCGAGAGGACTTTGAGAGGCAACTTGAGTAACCAAAGGAGAGGAATGATGCGCTTCAAAGCGCTTGTCGTCGCAGCAGCGACGATGCTTGCCGCCGCTCCGTCCGCGTATGCGGCGGGGTATGGCGAATTTACCGGCAATTGGCGAAACGACAACGCGGCGACCCAAGACATCACGCGCGTACGCGTGTGGGCGACAGGTGGCGGTTTGACCGTCCGCGTTTGGGGACAGTGTCATCCGGCAGATTGCGATTGGGGTTTCGGTAACGCGAACGCTTACTCGTATAGCCCGGCCGCAAACCCGGCTGTCGCTGCGACCGACTTGGTCGTCGTCTACAATCCGGGCTTCGCCGAGAAGACGCTGGTGCTTACCGATCGCCCCGGCGACCGCTTGAGCTACACGATCTTCACACGGTTCACCGACGGCTCTGGCCGGCGTCCGTTCGTGTCGCGCGGTACATTGCGCAAGCACTTCGGCGGATGGGGTCCTGGCGGACCCGGTGGTGGTTGGCCGCCCGGTGGCCCAGGTGGGCCTGGCGGCGGTTGGGATCCCGGTGGGCCTGGTGGGCCAGGCGGACCTGGCGGTCCGGGTGGCCCTGGTGGGCCGGGCGGCCCTGGTGGGCCGGGCGGTCCCGGTGGTGGCGGTATCACGCTCTATGAGAACGTCGGCTACGGCGGCGATGCTCGAGTCATCACCAGCGACACGCCAAACTTGGTGCCGATGGGGTGGAACGATGTCGCGTCAAGCTTGCGCGTGAGCGGTGGAGCGTCGTGGGAGGTGTGCGAGCACGCGAACTACGCCGGCCGTTGCCGCGTCGTGTCCGGCGACGTTGCCAACCTTGTCCCTGGCGGATGGAACGACATGATCTCGTCGGTTCGCCGCTACTACGGTGGTGGCCCAGGTGGTCCAGGTGGACCTGGAGGTCCGGGTGGTCCGGGCGGTGGACCGGTGACGTACTCGACCGGTTCGCTCAGCGTTCCGCAAACGTACGAGTTCGACCTTGATGAAGGTGGCGTGGCCTCGAACCCGCAAGCGGATATGTGGTTCCGTGCCGTGACACCGTGGGAACAGTATATCGAGCCGCGTAACGGTGCGCGCATCTGGCTTGGCGATGGATCGAACCGTGGTCACGCGGGTTGCTCCACCGGTGGGCCGTACACGACGACGAGAGTTCCGACGACATCGTTGCCTGTCGGCACGTATGTCTGTGTACGGACGAACGAGGGCCGCTACAGCCAATTCCGTATCAACGGCTGGGGCAGCGGCTTCCCGAGAACGCTGGCGCTGGGCTACACGACTTGGGAGTGAGCCTGAGCGGTTGACATGAAATGAAACAGCCCCGCGATTTGCGGGGCTGTTTTTTTGCTTCCGCGCTCGTTCTTAGAACGGCAGGCTTAGAACGGCAGGATGTCGCGTTCGCGCGTCTCAGGTAGCCCGCGTTGACGCCGGCGCGCAAGCCAACACCGGTCGTCGGCGCTTTGCTGCCCAACTCGGAAGTTCAACCGATCCGCTGCGCAGGATTTTTCAAAGTCCCGGGGATCATCGAACATCCTCCCAACTGTCACCGCAACGAATTCCATTTGCTTTGAGCAAGGGTATTCCTGTTGCTCCGGGCATCGGTGCCCATAGTGTCAATGTTCCGGTTGCCCAAATGTAACCGCCCTTTTTGCAATGCTTGGAAGCAACGCTACCAATTGCAGACACCAAAATTTGATGGGTTGAACCCTCGTGTTTGCACTGTCGCTGCACTCTAACCATCATCGAAGGAGGGGCGATATAGCCGTCGTTTGCGTATGCGTCATTCGCCTCGGAAAATGTGGCAGTTATGATATGGCTTATGATCGTGGTCTGGCCTGCAATGCAGTTGCCGATGGGACCGCTCTCGGCCGCAGCGGTCGCCCCGGTGTCGGTGGGTGCCAGATTCGGCAATGCAAAGGCCACGATCAGACTCAGCATAGAACCTAAGAAAACAAATAGCATCTGCATGGTCGGGCTATGCTCCCAACACTATGTTGGTTGGCCAACCGCCTCGTGATCGCAGCGGCGCTTGTGCGCTTGTCAAAGTGGTATCCAGTCGCGTTCGCGGGTGTAGCTGAGGTAGCCCGCGTTGACGCCGGCGCGCAAGCCCACGCCCGTGCGCATGGGGGCGAGCGAGATGCGGCCCGACCGTTGATAGTTCACGCCGATGCCGGCGATGAAATAGTAGGTGCCTTCGACGCCTGGAAAGCGCTGGAAGATCTCTTCCTG
The DNA here is from genome assembly GCA_964466435.1 of uncultured Flavobacteriaceae bacterium. Taxonomy (GTDB): domain Bacteria; phylum Pseudomonadota; class Alphaproteobacteria; order Micropepsales; family Micropepsaceae; genus SZUA-430. The sequence continues at coordinate 3,606 of CAYXQB010000122.1, forward strand.
GCGGCGGATTTGATAGACGAGCGTGAAGCACTTTGACGCGTTGGCACCGACGTCGAAGCCAATCGACGGGCCCTGCCAGTAGACGCGCAGGTTCTTGAAGTTCTTCCGGTGCATCGTGCCCTTGCCGTAGCGCAGGCCGACGACGAAGGAGCCGGAACCTTCTTCGCCCGTGATGTAGGCGTTCGGGCGGCCGAGGTCGGCGAAGATGCGCTCGACGGCTTGGGCGACGGCGGCCGTCGTCATGCCGAAGAAGTCGGAAGCGACGTTGACGATCTCGTTCTTCGAATAGGTGTCGTCGGCGCTTGCCGTCTGGTTCACGATCGTCATCGCAGCAGCGAGCGAGATCGCGCCGCCGCCGGCCTTCACGAGTGTGTCACGGCGGGTCAGTTTCTTGTCGGTCATCTGTACCTTCTCCAGAGATTCAAGCCCCTTGCGGGGTTAGATTAACCTGGCCATATGACGTTGCGAAGCGCCAAGCAAGGCGTTTGGTTGTGAGCTTCGCTATGATTTCGGCTGATTCGTGGCGGCCGACTGCCGCTTTCGCAGTCTGTTGAGGGGCCCATGTTCCAGGATTTCGGCACGACATTCATCTTCGCGCTCGTCTTTGCGGCGATCATTCTGATCTTTCGTGCCATCAAATTCGTGCCGCAGGGCTACGAATGGACGGTCGAACGGTTCGGCAAGTACGTCCGCACGTTGAAGCCGGGCCTCGGACTCATCAATCCGATTTTCGACCGCGTCGGCCGCAAGATGTCGATGATGGAAACGGTGCTCGAGATTCCGAGCCAAGAAGTGATCACGAAGGACAACGCGCAAGTGACGGCGGACGCGATCGCGTTCATTCAGATCGTCGATGCGGCGCGCGCGGCGTACGAAGTGCAAAACCTGATGCAAGCGATCGCGAACCTGGCGCTGACGAACGTTCGTACGGTGATCGGCTCGATGGACCTCGACGAGGTGTTGTCGAAGCGCGACGAGATCAACGTCAAGCTGTTGCGCGTCGTCGATGCCGCGACTCAGCCGTGGGGCGTGAAGGCGACACGTATCGAGATCAAGGACCTGTCGCCGCCTAGCGACATCACCGACTCGATGGCGCGGCAGATGAAGGCCGAGCGCGAACGTCGCGCGGAGGTGCTGACGGCCGACGGCCAGAAGCAGGCTGAGATTTTGCGCGCCGAGGGTTCTAAGCAGGCAGCCATTCTGGAAGCCGAGGGCCGGCGCGAAGCCGCTTACCGCGACGCTGAGGCGCGCGAGCGTTTGGCCGAAGCGGAAGCGAAGGCGACGCAGCTCGTCTCCGACGCTATTGCCAAGGGCGACGTGCAGGCCATCAATTACTTTCTGGGCCAAAAGTACGTCGAGGCCTTCAAGGAGCTGGCGACGGCGCCGAACCAGAAGTTCGTCATCTTGCCGATGGAGTCGGCCGGCCTGTTGGGTTCGATTGCGGGTATCGGCGAGCTTGCGAAAGTCGTCGGCGAGAAGGCCGCGCAGGCGACAGCGGTGCGGGCTCAGGGCTCCGTGCCGCCGGTGCGGTAAGTCGTTCGAGTTGGTGCAACGGAAGCGGGGATTGCCCTCATGGACATGACGTGGCTGCTTGAAGTCGGGCCGTATCATTGGCTGGCGCTGGGCGCGGTGTTGATCGCCATCGAGATGGTGATGCCGACGCAGTATCTGATTTGGCCGGGCCTTGCGGCGGTCGTGACGGGGTTGCTCGCCGCGTTCGTCGATGTCGGTTGGGTTGGGCAGCTTGCGGTGTTTGCGGTTCTGTCCACCGTCCTCGTCGTTGCTTCGCACTACTTGCCGAAGCAATCGGCCGGCGATGTGTCGGCGCTGAACCAGCGGATGGATCACATCGTGGGCAAGTTTGCGACTGTGTCGGAAGACTTCCGCCACGGCGAAGGTGCGGTGACGGTCGGCGACACGCGCTGGGCGGCGCAGTCGGTCGACGGCAGCGATCTTGCCGCAGGGACGCGGGTCGAGGTCGTGGCGGCGGAGTCTACGCTGCTGAAGGTGAAACGTGCCGGTTGAGTCGCGTTAAAACCGGATGTCGACGTAGTCCGTCAGGACGGCGCGACCCGCGCAGCGCGCCTCTTGTTCCTTCATTCGCCAGAACCTGCGCGCGCCGATGATGCGGAACGTGTAGGTGCCCTCGCGTACGCAGACTTCGCTGGTTTCGTTGTCGGTGATTGCAATGCGTCCCTTGAACCAGAACGTCTTGGCCTCAATGCGGGTGATCACACCGGTCATGACCAGTTGATCGCCGTTGTGAGGGCCTTGTTGGCCCGACGCCAGTACTCCCTCAGGCGTTTCGCTGACCAGAAGCGTTCCAGGAGTTGCGCCCCAGAGCCACTGCAGCGTGACGCCTTTGTTCTTTATCAATTTTGCGAGGGCCGCTTCGCTGACAATTTGGGTTTGACCCAGCGTTCGGGCGTGCCCAGTTGCAGCCATAGCGACGAACAGGAACGTCAAAACGATTGCAAAGCGCAGCATAAAGAACTCCATCCGGTCTCAGTCAGCTTAGCAGTCTCGTTGAGACAACCCTAGCGGCCCCAGGCAACGAAGCTTGGGTTTTGATATTTCTCGCGGGCGTTGCCGTAGGTGAGCAGCGTTTTGCCGTCGAGGCGCGTAACGCGGCCGCCGGCGGCGCGCAGCACGGCGTCTCCTGCGGCGGTGTCCCATTCCATTGTCGGTCCGTGGCGGGGGTAGAGATCGGCTTCGCCGGCGGCGATCACGCAGAACTTCAGCGACGAGCCGGCGGCAATCAGATTCATGATCGGGTAGTGGGCGAGATACTCGTCGGTTAGGCGATCGCGGTGGCTGCGGCTGGCGATTGCGGTCATGCCCTGCGATGGGGTCGCGCGGGTTTTGATTTGGAGCTGTTGACCCTCTCTTTCTTCGAAGGCACCGGTGGCGCTTCCCCAGAACAATCGGCCGACCGCGGGTGCGAACACGACGCCTGCGGTCGGTGTCCCCCGTTCGATCAGCGCAATGTTGACCGTGAATTCGCCGTTCTTGTTTAGGAATTCCTTCGTCCCGTCGAGCGGGTCAACCAGAAAGAACACACCTCCAGCAATGTCGGGCAGTTTTCCCGCCGCAGCGCTCTCTTCCGCGATAACGGGGATGCCGGGCGCGGCGACGTGCAGCGCATCGAGGATCAGCTGTTCGGCTTCCTCGTCTGCCGCGGTAACTGGGGATTTGTCGTCTTTGTAACGGCGCTCACTGTCCCCGGCATAGTGGCGCATGATCAGAGCACCCGCATTGCGTGCGATGTCGACCATTTGCGCGAGCAAGAGGGTGCGCGCTTCAGCTTCTAGGGGTTTCACAGCTGCGGCAACTCCCGCGGGTCCACCACTTTGAGTGCCGCGTGTTTGAGATTGATCAAGCGTTTTCCCATATTCTCGAAATTGACTGTCGCACGGTCGCCGGTGACGGACTGAATCTGGCCCAATCCCCAATCGTCGGCACCTTCGAGCATGACATATTGGCCGGGTTCGAGTTCACTGGCGAGCGGTTGCTGCTTCGGCATTCGTCCGGTTCACCCTCGCTGCTTAAGCCAATTTTAAGCGGCATCTGTTGGTTTAGGTTGATGCAACGTCTAGCTTCAGAATACTTGTCTCCGGTGCCTTCGCCAATTCCGGATGCGCAAGTGAAATCATACGGTCCCGCCAGCGATACCGACCTGGGCGCGCTGCTCGTCAGCCGCGTCTGTCACGACCTTATCAGTCCGGTCGCGGCGATCTCCAACGGTCTTGAAATCCTTGCCGATGAGCAGGACGCGCAAATGCGCGAACATGCCATGCGGCTGATCGAGCACAGCGTCGGTCAGGCCAAGGCGCGGCTGTTGTTCGCGCGGCTTGCGTTTGGGGCGATGGGCTCGGCCGGGGCGGAGATCGATTTGCGCGAGGTCGCGAACGTCGCCGAGGAGTTCTTCCGCGTCGGCAAGGCGAAGCTCGATTGGCAGTCGCCCGCAATCGCCGTCGACAAGGAGATCGTGCGCGTTCTGTTGAATCTGGCAGCGCTCGGCGCCGATTGCATTCCGCGCGGCGGCCTCTTGAGCGTCAAGGTAGAGGCCCCGCGCAACGCGGTCGTCATCTCGATCACAGCCAAGGGGCTGAAAGCCAATTTGGCGCCCGACATCAAGGAAGGGCTCGCGCTTGCGACCCCGCCCGAGGATCTCACCGGACGCACAATTGCGCCGTTCGTGACCGCCTTGCTCGCGAAGAAGATGGGTGGCGCGATCGTGCACCACCACGAAGGGGACACAGTCCGTTTCGACGCGAAGTTCGAGCGTCGACCTTAAGACGACTGTGCATGCTGCTGTTGGCGGGCTTGCCTCGTTGCGAGCGCGCGTTCGACGGTGGCGACGAAATTCGTCAGCTCTATCGGCTTTTTGACGGTGTCGTCGACGCCAACCGTCTGCGCAAGCTGTAGCAAGTCGACCGCGCCGCTTCTGCCGCCCGAAACCGCGATCAGCGCCATCGCCGGATAGGCGGCGCGGATGTCGCGCATCAGGTGCAGGCCGTTCTCGTCGGGCAGGATGATGTCGCAAACCATGGCGTCGAACGGATCGACGGCGAGGGATGTGCGTGCAGCCGCCGCCGTCTCGGCCAGCGTTACGGCATGCGCATGATGCTCCAGCGCGCGCCGCATGAGCGCGCCGAACAGCTTGTCGTCGTCGAGTACCAGGACGCGCGCCATGACGCGGGTTTCCGCCTTTGCCACACGGCAGGGTAGGGCGGGAGCGTTAAGAGGTGGGTCGGGAGTGTCCGGGCTCCAGCGAAAGCCTACGAGCTTGGTTTCGGTTGGGTGAGCATATTGGGCACAATCGCTCGCGCAGGATTGAACGCCGGCCAGGGCCTAAGGCGCTAGTAATGAGTTGTTAGGAATTGGGAGGGGCGATGGGCTGGCGTGGTTTCGCGGTTTCAATGTGGCTGCTGTGGGTAGCAGGCGTAGCTCAGGCTTGTCCGCCGGACGGATGGGATAGAGCGCGGCTTCTGGCGTTGAAGGCCGCTTCATTCGAGATTGCCGATGCGGGTGAGCGGGAGCGGTTTGCGGAGAGTGTCGTCGCTTGCGTGGCGTCGCGCGATCCGTTCCTGCGCGACGGCGTTGCGTTCGAGGGGCTGTCGCACATGTTGCGAAAGGAGCAGTTGAGCGATCCGGGCAAGATTCGAATCGCACGCGACTTGCTGCGGCGATTGACGAGCCGCGAGCCGCTTGGCTTCGAAGCGCCGTTTGCGGCGCTGGTGCTGGCCGAGGTTGTGCGCGCGGACCGCGTGAAGGCTTACCTGCCGAGCGATTTGCGCACAGCGATAGGGGAGGGGGCGGTGACGTTCGTTGCGGGCGTACGCGACTATCGCGGTTTCGACGAACGCGAAGGTTGGCGGCACGGCGTGGCGCACGGCGCGGACCTCTTGATGCAGATCGCGCGCAATCCGGCCTATGCGGATCGTGCCTATTTGGGACGCTTGCGCGACGCGGTGACGGGCCAAGTGGCACCGGCGGGGCATTTCTACATCTACGGCGAGCCCGAGCGGCTCATGTTCCCGGTGGTCTTTCTGGCGCAGCGCAAGATTTTCGCGGCGGATGAGTGGGGCGCTTGGTTTGCGCGCGTCACGGACGCCGCCCCGCTTGCTTCTTGGGACGATGCGTTCGCGTCGCAAAGGGGGCTTGCGAAGCGGCACAATACGAAGGCGTTTCTCTACGCGGTTTGGCTGAACGCGAAGATCAGCGAGAACGCAGACGACGACGTGCTTCTGGCGGGTGCCGAGGCGGGCTTGCGCCGAGTGCCCTAAAACGTCGAAGGGCGCCGCCGTTGCCGGTAGCGCCCCTCGCCAGACCCCCTCAGGTCCTAACCTATGCGGCGTTCGCTTCGTTCGGATCGCGCAGCACGTAGCCGCGGCCCCACACCGTTTCGATGTAGTGCTGGCCAGCGGCGGCCTGCAGCTTCTTGCGCAGCTTGCAGATGAAGACGTCGATGATCTTGAGCTCCGGCTCGTCCATGCCGCCGTAGA
>CAYXQB010000123.1:0-6209 GCA_964466435.1 uncultured Flavobacteriaceae bacterium
ACGGAACGGCACCGTCGCCGCGCGCCGCCATATCTCCTTGCCGGTCTTCGCATTGAGGGCGGCCACGAAGCCGAAGCCCGTCGACACGAAGACTCGCTCGCCGTCGACCGCAACGCCGCCGCCGAAGCCCTCTTCTGCGTCTTCGTCGTCCGGCGTTAGATCGACGCGCCAAAGCCGGTCGCCCGTCTTTGCATCGAAGGCCGAAACGTTGACTTGAGAATCGAGAACGAAAACCTTGCCGCCCGAAATAACCGGCGATGCCGTTAGCCGGGTGTCCGACGACGAGCCCGAGCCGATGCTCGAGTCCCATTCGCGATTGAGCTTTCCGACCGCCGACAAGTGATGCATCACGTTGTCAGCATAGCCGCCGGGCTGCGGCCAATCGGTATTGGCCACCGGCTTCGGCAAAACGACCGGCTCGTTTTTGAGCTTCGGGTCGGCTTCGACGGCCGATGACGTCGGCAACACCGCGACCCGCTCGCCCTTCACTTCGATTTTCACGCCGGGTGTCAAGAATTGATCGAACGTCTCGCATGCGCCGAGCGCAAACGAGCTGATCACCAAGAGGCTCGCGGCCGCCAGGTTTGTGGAGGAAAGGCGGATCGTCATGTGCGACTCTCGTCTTGACTAGGGTGTTGGGGTGGGTTCGGGGACCGTCGGCGCAGGCAAGACCGGATCGGGTCCGAGCAACGACCCAGGCTGCCCCGGCTGAGGCATCGCAGGCGGGAGCAACAACGGCCCCTCCGTACCCGGCTGTGGCAGCAACAGCGACGACGCGGCCGGCCGTATGTCCGCGTGCTTCAAGCCCGTGCGGATCAACGCCAACATCTCGACAGTCCGCCGTTTCGTTCCGGCAGTCGCATCCGCCGATTTCTCGATCTCTTGATAGATCTTCGTGGCGTCGTCGGCCTTACCGGCGCGCCAAGCCGCGTACGCGAGCAGCTCCTTGGCTTGCACCGCCCAAGGCCCGCTTCCATCGGCGACCGGCTGAAGCTTCTTCTTGACGGCGTCGTAGGGTTCCATCTCCACAAGGAAGACGCCAGCCCGCACAACCGCGAGGTCGCGAAACAGCGGCGAACTTTCTGTCTTGGCGATTGAATCGTAGAGCGCAATCGACGCTCTGATGTCGCCCTGCTGGGCACGAAGCGCCGCTTCCTGAATTTTCGCGAGCACGGCGTATCCGCCGGTACCATCGACGGAAAGCTTGGCTAGGCGATCGGCCGCCTGCTTTTCAGATCCAGGCTTGCGCAGCAGTTCGCTCACCGCCTCAAGCTCGCGCGATGACCTCTCGACCTGCCCGGCGTGCCAATAGGACCAAGCTTGGTAGCCCGCCACGCCCAAAATCAGCGCCGTCGTCGCCCCGATGATCGGTACGCGGTATTTCTCCCAGAATTTCGCCATTTGTTGCTGGCGATATTCCTCTTCAACTTCCTGAAAGACGTCGCTCACTGGGGGCCTTCGATAAGGCGGAAACTGCCGCCATCGGCTTGAATGGAGCGCGGGACATTAGCCATGTTGCCCGGGGGTCGCAATTGCATGACGAAGATTTCAGCGCGCTGCGTTGCTGCGGACAGGCTGGCGAATCATCGATTCGCAAAAACAGCCCCCGCAACCCGATGATTTGCCCCCTCAGGCAAGCGGCAATCGTTACCAACTTCTTAACGAGACGCCCCGCCCCGCTGATTCTGACGCACGCGCCCTCCAACTTGGCGCGTGCATGGACCGACATTCCGTGCGCTTTGGCACCACTGGCGGGGCCAAAGTCGGGGCCGCCTGGTAACCCTATTTTTCGCGCAAACACTCGCATTTCCACAGCATTCGCAACCAAGACGCGGCATGCATTTCGAGACGGACCGCTACTTCTAGGTGTGTCACCCACGCCACGGCGCAAGACCATGTGTCTTCTCTGCAAGGGTCCGATAATCTTTCCCCGCCACAATTGCGATTAAGGCCGAGTCATTCGACATTGGGGGTGTCGATAGGCTCGACAGCGGTGGACCCCAGTGGGTCCTTGGGGCTCAGAGCCAAACAACGGGGCTAAAGCACTGTGACACGTGCGATGACCATACTGGCGGTTGCAGCGGCGGGTGCCTTCACGGCATCGACGCCGGCGCTCGCCGATGAGTCGACGGCCGACCGTATCGTCAAGTCGATCTACGCCGACCTCGGCATGAGCGCGAAGGCGGACGAACCGCAAAAGAAGGGCGGGTTCTTCGTTGGTCTGCACTCGGGCCTTGGTGCCGAGACAGGTATCGCGCCGATCGCAGCAGGCTTGTCGCTTCCGCTGCTCGATGAAGGTGCCGACTCGATCACCGCAAACGGCTACTACGTTTTCTCGACCGGCTGGTCGCTCGACACCTATGTCGGCGGCGGCTTCGGTAAGATGAACTTGGGCGACCAAGCGCTGCTGCTGAACGAAGCGTTTCCGCGCGGGACGTTCGCGTATCAGGGCATGGCTGGTGTGACGTACTCGTTCACGCCGTCGATGACTCTGGGCCTGGAGTACCGTTACTCGGAGCAGTTCAACAATCCGATGTTCACGCAAAGCACGCTACCGCGCGACGACGAGCGCGACCAAAGCGTGACGCTGCGCTTCGACTTCTTGCTGAACTAGTCAAGTCCCTCCTTTGAAGATCGGGGCCGCAAATTTCGCGGCCCTTTTTGTTGTGCCCGGTCACAAGAACCTGTCGCGGTCTTCCGGCCGCGGGACGAAGCACTGCTCGCGAACACCGAACCAGCGCAGCCGATTGCGGGCAACGGCGCCGTAAAGCCAATCGCGAACCCCAAGCGGCAAGCCACGGCCGACCGTTGCGAGCGACCATGGCATCCCGAGCCGTTCCAAAATGCGGATCGACGCCTCCGACTTGAAGTACGCCTGGCCCGCCTCGATCAACACGTTCGTCTCGTAGTCGACCGGATCGAGCCCGTAATGCCGATAGAGCGCCGCACCGAGCGCCGACTGTGCCGCCAGCAACCGGAACCGCCGCCCCGTGTCCCGCCGTATCACGATCTGCGCAAACCGCGAGCACATCACGCACATCCCGTCGAAGACGATAACGGGCTTGTCGTCCGCAAAAGCGGGCACGCCCGCATCGGTCCGATAACTGTACGGCTCAGCGGATCGCACGCTGCGCCACCCACCAAAGAAAGAACAGGCTCACCAGCGTGACGCCGAACGTAACGCCCAGCGCCGCCTCTTTGCCGAGCCCGAGCAGAACGGCAGCCCAACTCATACCCAAGAACACCGCAACGCCGCCCCCGACAAGCACGACGACGAACACGAAATAGGCGACCACGAACGGCAGCGATCGCGGCATCCGCGCCACGCGCAATGCGAACAGCACCAACAGCACGAGCGCCACACCCAGCATCAACTGCGTCATTGAGAGCATCGTTACCCCAGCACCGCCTCATATGTCTCAGGCTTGAAGCCCACGAGCAGCTTCGTTCCCACGCAGAGAACCGGCCGCTTAATCATCGACGGCTGTTCGAGCATCAGTGCGATCGCCTTTTTGGCGTCCAAGCCCTCCTTCTTCGCGTCGGGCAACGCGCGAAACGTCGTGCCCGCCCGGTTGAGTAGGACTTCCCACCCGGCCCGACCCGCCCAGCTCTCCAGCGTCGTCCGCTCGATTCCCGATGCCTTATAGTCGTGGAAGGCGTAGGCCACCTTGTGCGCGTCGAGCCACGCCCGCGCTTTCTTCATCGTGTCGCAGTTCTTGATGCCGTAAATGTTCACGCTCTTCGCCATGGGTCACACCGCCACCATTTGAACCAGTTTCGCGATCGTATTCATGTTGCGCGCGGTACCTTCGCGCGCCGCCGGGATCTTGAGCTTGGATGAGGCCATCCCGTCGCCGTAATGCACATAGATTTCGCGCAAACCCAGTCGCATCTCTTCGGTCCCCAAGCCATGCGCCTGCTTCAGAGCATCCTTTGGCGGGGCTCTGTCGAGAAAGATAGCAACCGTCCGGTTTGGCGCCGCCTTGGGAAACGGATTGGCCTTGAGGACCGCCGCCACCTCGGCCGCGGTCCGGACGGCAACGCCAACAGGCTTACCCGCATAAGTCTGAAGTCTCTTTTCGAGTGCCGCCTTCACGGCAGCCGTAGACTTCCCACTCTCGAACACCACATTCCCGCTCGCGATATATGTGCGTACGCGGACGAACGACAGCGCTTGGCACATCGCCGCCAGCTCGGCCATCGCCAACTTGCCGGTTCCGCCGACATTCACGGCCCGCAACAACCCGACATAGACCGTCAATTTCCGCTCCCCTTACATTTGCGGCAGAGATACAAAATCGAATCCGTTATACCGCAAGAAGCCCCGCACTTTCCCAGCGACAATGACCGCCAGCCCCCACCCGCTCGACCGACCCGTCTGGCACGCGCTGACCCAGCGCCAATCCCGCTACGCTATCGGCGGCGACCGCGCTCGCCGTTTCGTGGGTGAAGTTGGCGTCTTCGCTGCCACGCGGGACGACACGCCGGTGTCACTTGCCGACCTCGCGAACCTCGTGCGCACGCACGGTCCCGTCGTCTTGCTGCAGGAGGGTGAGATCCCCATCCCGCCCGGCACCGCTGCGCAGGCGACGATGCTTGGCGTGCAAATGACCGGGCACCGGATGGAGCCTCTCGATCCCGCGCCGCCGGTCGAACGTCTGAGTGCCGCCGACGCCCCCGCGATGCTGGCACTCGCGACCGCGACACAGCCGGGCCCGTTCTTTGCCCGCACCCACGAACTGGGAACCTTCTGGGGCGTCAAAGCCGGCGGCCGCCTTGTCGCAATGGCTGGCGAGCGCATGAAACTCCCCGGCTACACGGAGGTCAGCGGCGTCTGCACCGATCCCGCGCACCGCGGCAAAGGCTACGCGGCCCTGCTGTCCCGCACCGCCGCCACGCAGATCAAGGCGCGCGGCGAAACGCCGATGCTCCACGCCTATGCCAGCAACACGCCGGCGATCAGACTCTACGAGCAACTCGGCTTCGAGCTGCGCACGCACATCAACGTCACGATTCTGGCGCCCGCCTGAACGGAATCTCGCACCGACATGTCACAGGGCCATTCCTTGAACGCGCTTTTCCTCGGCGAGCCCAGTGTGGTGAGCATGGGCATCGCACGCGGATGGACGATGGCGGGCCACAAGATTGCTGCCATCTGGTATCCCGAGCGTCTGACCGGCACGAAGACGTTCGTCCAAGACCGTGAACTCGCCCGGCGCACACCCGGCATCACGATGCATGGGCTGGCGGCGCGCAGCCGCATCGCGACCAGGGCCACCCCGCCGTTGGCGTCGTGGCCGGACGGCTTGACGGAAATCGCCCGACTGAAACCGGACGTGATCTTGAGCGTCCTGTTCCTCGATAAGATCCCGTCATCGGTGCTGGACGCTTACCCGAACCGAGTGTTCAACCTGCATCCCTCGTTGTTGCCCGCCTATCGGGGCGCTGCGCCGATCTTCAACATGCTGTGGGATCGTACGATCGACAAACACTCCGGCATGACGCTGCACCTGGTGGCTCCCGCGTTCGACTGCGGCGACATCCTGGACCGGATGCCGGTCGCGTTTCCGTCGGATCGCAACGTGACGGCCTACTACATGCACCTGATCAAGGCAGGCACGGAACTTTTGACCCAGAGCCTGCCGCGTTTCCTGTCCGGCTCGCTCACGCCGCAGCCGCGGCAGGACGCGGCGGCGCCGCAAGGCAGTCGCAAACCGCACGAAGCCATTCTGACGTCGGCGCTAAGCGCTGAGGAGATGGCGTGGCTGTGTGCGACTATCCCGCAATTGACCGCGCTGAAAGTCAGCGGCGCGCCACCGAACGCGCACGTCAAGCGCTTCGTCGCTGTGTTAGGCCCCGCAACGGAGGCGCCCCCAGTCTTGGAGGGGCGCTTCCTGCATATGAATACAAGGGATCGGCGCGTTCAGCTTGAGATCGAGCTTGCAACGCCTGCTGCGCGCTAGAGTCCGAACGTCAGCCCGATTTGCCCGATATGTGCGTCATAGTCGGCGTCGTCGAGCACGCGGAAGCGATAGCCGAAGTCCAACATCGTGTTCTGCGCAATCTCGACCCGAAAGCCCGCGCCGACCTGATAAACGAAGTCCCAATCCGACACCTCGCCGAAGGCCCCGGCGTCGAGGCTGATTTCCGCATACCCGACGCCAGCGCCGACATAAGGCACCACGCCGCGGAAGTTGCCGAGATCGAAG
>CAYXQB010000123.1:6219-9574 GCA_964466435.1 uncultured Flavobacteriaceae bacterium
CGCCGACATAAGGCGTAATCGTGCCGTCGATCGGAAGATCCAGCCATGCGTTGCCCAAGAACGAGAGCACGTCGACATCGATGCTATTGACGAGGCACTTGCCGACGCAATCGGCGCTATCGCCAATATTCGAGATTTCGAGCTCACCCCGGAGATTGTCTCCGAACTTAAAGCCAACCGCACCGCCGACGACAAAGGCTACACCTTCGTCAAGGCCCGGCCCGTAGTCCGACGGCCACGCAGCACCAGCGAACAGACTTCCGTACCATGGGCTTCCGCCGCTCGGTCCGTCGGCAAGTGCCGGCACACTCGCAAGCGCAAGCAAAAGAGTTCCCGATGCAGCTGCTGACCCCGCCTTACCGAACATGTCACCCTCCAACGCAAACACAGCCGACTCGACGCAACGCTTCTCGACGCAAGTACGAGTCCGACTCTACGAACAAGAATTACAAACTAGCGCGATGGCCAGCTGGTCACAATCGCGCGGCGCTCAACCTTTGAGTGCGACCTGCGCAACGCACACGGCTTTGTAGTGGAGGCGCGGCGCGAGACGTAAGGGCTACCGAAGCTGGCTCTCGCGCACGACAAACACGTTGCCCGTGCGCGTGTCTTTGATGCGGTACTGATACTCCTGCCCCTCGGCCGGCATCAGGCTTGCGACTTTGTAGACGCCGTCGGGCGTGCCGCGATGATACTTGTCGGCGATTAGATTGACGACGGCGCCGATCTTGAAGCGGCGCTCGCGGGCGGTGATGTCGGTCAAGCTCGGTCTCCTCGGACGGTTGCGATCGAAAGGGGGCGGCGACCGAGCCGGCGGCCCGGCGCATGACGCGCGCAAGGCGAAGCGAGCTCGATCGCCGCCGCCCCGCGGGACAAGGCGCGCGCATGCAGCGCACGGAGGGCGCGCACGCACGCAAACCCGCGGGGCTTTGGCGGACGGCGTCGGCACGACCGCACCCAAAGATGCAACCGCTACGAACACGCCGGATTGAAGTGGTTAAGCTGGCCGGACCTTTCGCCCGGCACAATCGTCGCGACCATAGGCCATGCGCGCGTCAAACGCGAATCCCGCAGCCAGCCGCCACCGTACGCCGCCGGAATGCGCCAATTCGCTAAGCGGAACGTCCGATCGCGATCTGCCGCATCCACATTTCAAGTCGCAGCCGCCCTGCGCACCGACGTCAACGTGATGATCCTCAGCCCCTAGGCCACTGCGACATGATCGTGGCGGCGTCGAAATAGTCGCGCCAGTACGTGATCAACCCGTCATGCACCTCGAAAACGCCGGTCACCGGCAGCTCGACCCATTTGTCGGCGAGGCGATGACGGTCCACGCGCTCCAGAAAGACGACCGGCCCCGAAGCGGACACGCGCACGATCTTGAACTCGTTCTCGAGCGTCGGCGCAAAGAACGGCTCGAGCACCGCGCGGATACCGGCCGGTCCCCGCACCATACCGATCGGCGGCGGATTGACGTACTCGACCTTGGCCGAGACGAGCTTCAAGGCCGCGTCGTAGTCGAGCGGCTCCATCAGCTTCATGAACTGCCGGGCGACGTCGGCCGGCGACTGGGACGATGCAGACATGGCACTTCCTTTCGTTATGCGCTCCGCGCGGCGTTGCCCAGCAGTATCTCGGGAATGCTGCGCGCGCTGAACGAAAGGATCAGGAGATAGATCGATAGGAACATCATGCCCCCGAAAAGCGCGACGACCGCGAGCAAGAGCCCGAACCCCGAGAACGCGTTGCGCCACGCCGTCCAGAGCGCCGACAAGATCAAGAACCCCATGAAGTCGAGGTTGAACTGCCCGGGCCACGCCATCGCGGCTATATCGCCGAAAAACACCGGCATCAGGGTCATACCATGGTTCTCGATCACCATCGCGGTATAGACCGTCAGCGCCGCCAAGTGCGCGGCCAAGACCAAACGCAAAACGTTCATGTGGGCTTCCCTCTCTCAAGTTCGACGGCATAGCTACGGCGGCGCCGGCAGCCCCGCAATTACCTCGCAAGTCATGAAACGCCTACGATCAAGGGAGCGCCGAAAGCGCGCTGCGGCCGATCCTGCCGGTGGGTAGCATCCGCCCGGTCTTGGCGCGAATGCCGTCAAGCCGCCGGCCGCACCTGATCCGAACCCGTTCCAAGCGGACGCACTTCCTGCCGTGACAGGAGCGAAGTCTCGAGGTTATCGAGAAACTGATTGGTACAGGCACCCCATGAGTACTGGAGCGCATACTGGCGGCATCGCTGAGGGCTCAACGTCAGGGCCCCTTCGACCGCCGACTTCAAGCATTCGTCCAGCACACCCGCGCCGGCGCCGCGCTCCAGCACGTCACGCGGGCCCTGCACCGGGAACGCCGCCACAGGGACGCCGCATGCGAGCGCCTCAAGCATCACGAGACCGAACGTATCCGTGCGCGACGGGAAGACGAAAACGTCGCTTGCTGCATAGTGTGCCGCAAGATCCTCGCCGAACCGGGCTCCGGCGAAATGCACGCCCGGAAATCGGGCTTTGAGTTCGGCCAGCTGCGGGCCGTCACCGACGACAACCTTGGTTCCTGGCAGCTCGAGCGCCAGGAATGCGTCGATATTCTTCTCAACCGCAACGCGACCGACATAAAGGCTGATCGGGCGCGGCAGATCGAATAGGGACTTCGCGCCCGGCTTGAACAAATTCGTATCGACGCCGCGCGACCAGGCGCAAAGATTGGTAAAGCCGCGTCCCCGCAATTCGTGCTCCAGGCTCGCCGTTGCCACCATCGTCCGCGTGGCCGCCTGATGAAACCAGCGCACAAGCCCGTATGTCCAAGACGACGGCAGGGCGATGCGCGCTTCGATATATTCCGGGAAGCGGGTGTGAAACGACGTCGTGAACGGAAATCCGCGCTCGACGCAAACCTGCCGCGCGCCAAGCCCGATCGGGCCTTCGGTAGCGATATGGATGGCGTCGGGCATGAACGTCGAGATCACATCGGCAATGCGCGCCTTGGCAAAGAGGGCGAGCCGAACCTCAGGGTATGTCGGCATCGGTACGGTCGTGAAGCCATCCGGGGTGATGAAGCGCACGGCATGCCCGCGCGCTTCCAACTCCCGCGCCGTCGCCTTCAGCGTGCGCACGACGCCGTTCACCTGCGGATCCCAGGCGTCCGTTGCGATCAGGATGCGCATGCGTGCCTCCTATTCTGCGGCTTGCAGGGCAGCCGAAGCCGGCCTGCGCGCAAGCTCAGCCACTTCGTCAGCCCAGTACACGATGGCGAGATTTCCATTCCGGTCTTCGGAAAGAGCGGTACAACTTTCGACCCAATCGCCGTCGTTGCAGTAGAGGATACGGCCGACACGCCGCATCTCCGCTTTG
>CAYXQB010000124.1:0-9552 GCA_964466435.1 uncultured Flavobacteriaceae bacterium
AGTCGCCGTAGGAGAAGCCACCCGGCAACACGATCAGATCGAGATCGTCGGGCAAGCTCGCGTCCTGGTGCCATGCCATGGTTGGCGGCTTGCCGGTCGCTTGTTTGAGGGCGGTTGCGACATCGCGGTCGCAATTGGAGGCGGGGAAGACGACGACGGCCGCTTTCACGGGCGTGATTCTCCTCAAGGGCCTTGGAGGCCGGTTACATAGCGAGTTGAAGCGCGAAAGGCGAGGGTAGAGGCCGCGCTATTCCGTCCCGAAGGTGCGTTGAATTGCCCAGGGAAGGGCGAGCAAGAACGGTAGGAGGACGACGCCGAGGAGGGCGGGGATCGCGACGACATACGGGACCGTGAGGTATTCCCCAAACTGGATCGTGATGTCTTCAGGTTTGGCCAAGATACCGTCGAGCAAGGGGAACCCGACGTTCACAACATGGAATGCGGCGGTCGCCGCGACGAAGAGCATGGCGGCGCCAGGACGGTTGCGAATCGCGATCCACGCGCTGAGGGCAGACGCCAGAACGACGCCGCCCGCGATGGCGGTGACGGCGAGACCCTTCTCTGCGGCCAGGAACCCGAAGCCGTAACCGATGTAGTTCGGGTCGAGTGCGCCCCTGATCGGCGCCGCGCCGTTGAGCGCGACGATCACGAGATTGGCCAAGGCGACGACGAGTGCGATCCAAGACCAGCGGCGCTGAACGGCGAAGTAAAGGAGAGGCAGAGCGGCCGCGACCGTGGTCGCGAGCGCAACGTAGGGCCAATAGATTTCGGCGGCAGCCATGCCGACTAGCTGGTGAGCGCTTGGGGCTGCTTCATGTAGTCGTTCAGCCGTTCCTGCAGTTTGCGGCTGATGTCGGCGCCCCAGTTGCGGCCGATCTCGGAGATTTCGCGCTGGAGTTCGGCCTGGTGTTCGCGCAGGCGTTTGCCGGTCGGCGAGCGGTGGAAGGCTGCGATCTCGCGCATTTCGGTGGCGGTGAAGCGCCGCGACCAGGCGCCGGCCATTTGCGACAGCAGTTGGTTCACGCCGTGCGTCATCTCGGTGCGCATGGAGCGTTCGATCATGCGGCGCGTGTCCGGTGTGATCGAAGGGAACTGCGTCTGCAGCGCCGCCATCTGTGCCGGGATCACGCGGTCGATTTGCTCCATGACCGCCTTGCGGCCGCCCATGGCATCGAGGAGATCCTTTGCGGCCGTGAGGCGCGCGTTCATTTCCGATTGAGCGATTTGCGGCTTGGCGGCGGGTGCCGCCGTTGCAACGAACGGCGACACCAGCATCGCAAGGCACGTCACGCTTAAGACGAAGATGGAGTTCGTCATCAGCCCTACCCAGTTATGTTTACTAACCCATTCTTCCTGCCAACCGAACGCTTCCCACGGCGTCCGGCGGTATGCACGTCACTTCAATTCGCTACTTCAATTCAATCGCGTAGTTCTCGATCACGGTGTTGGCGAGAAGCTTCTCGCACATCTCGGTCAGCTTCGAACGTGCCTGCGATTGGTCGGTCTCTGCAAGCTCAAGCTCGATCACTTTGCCTTGACGAACGTCGTTCACGCCGGCGAAGCCGAGACGGCCGAGCGCTTGTCCGATCGCTTTGCCTTGCGGATCGAGCACGCCCGATTTCAACATCACTGTCACGCGCGCTTTCATTTGACGAGCACCGGCCCCTTTCTTTCCGGATTCTGTACTTCGGTCAAAATACCCAAACGCCTTGCGACTTCGCTATAGGCTTCCGTTACACCACCCAGATCTCTGCGGAACCGATCCTTGTCCAACTTTTCGTTGGTCTTGATGTCCCAGAGCCGCATCGAATCCGGACTGATTTCGTCAGCCAGAATGACACGCATCATATCCTGTTCCCAGTGCCTTCCGAACTCTAATTTGAAATCCACAAGTCTGATCCCCACCCCAAGGAACAACCCTGAGAGGAAGTCGTTGATTCGAATCGCCAGCGCAGCGATGTCGTCGAGTTCCTGTGGTGTTGCCCAACCGAATGCAGTGATGTGCTCCTCGGTTACCATCGGGTCATGCAACTTGTCGTTCTTGTAGAAGAGCTCGATGATCGACCGCGGGAGAATCGTTCCTTCGTCGAGGCCCAGACGTTTCGCCATGGAACCGGCGGCGACGTTGCGCACGACAACTTCGAGGGGAATGATCTCGACCGCGCGGATCAATTGCTCGCGCATATTCAGCCGGCGGATGAAATGATTGGGCACGCCGATCTGCGTCAACTGCGTCATCAAGTACTCGCAGATGCGGTTGTTCAGGACCCCCTTGCCCTCCAGCACGGCTTTCTTCGTCGCGTCGAAGGCGGTGGTGTCGTCCTTGAAGTACTGGATCAGGGTATCGGGCTCGGGTCCTTCGTAGAGGATCTTCGCCTTGCCCTCGTAAACGAGCTTGCGGTTTTTCATCTGCATGTCCGGGTTCTCTTGGCAGGCCCCAAGAAAGGCCAAACGCCCGCTTAAGGGTGTTGAATGACCCTCGGCGAGCGCTATTTGACAGTAGCGCAAATGCGGCCTTTGGCACAATGCGGGGCGTTGCGCGAGGTGTCGCGCTTGACCTAGTGTCCGGCCAAATCAGTGGGAGACTTCAAGAATGTCCGGTTTCGACAAGCGCCGCGAAGGTTACGAGAGCAAATTCGCCCACGACCAAGACCTGAAATTCAAGGCGACGGCGCGCCGGAACAAGCTTTTGGGCCTGTGGGCGGCGGAGAAAATGGGGCTCACGGGCGACGCTGCGGACGCTTACGCGAAAGAGGTCGTGAAGGCCGATTTCGAGGAGGCGGGCGACGAGGACGTTTTCCGCAAGGTCCGCGGCGATCTCGACGCGAAAAAGGTGGAGGTTTCCGACCACCAAATCCGGCGCGAGATGGACGAGCTGATGGCGACGGCTGTCGAGCAGATTACCTCGACGAAATAGACCGCGCGTTCCAGGCGAATTTTGGGTTATTGTTCTCCCCAGATTATTTGAGGGGACGCGATGATGCGCGCATTCGCCTGTGGCGTGTCGGGCCTGATTCTAGCGGCAGCCGCTTATGCCGAATCCGGCTGGAGCTACTACGGTGGCGATCAAGGTGGGATGCGTCACAGCACGGCGGCGCAGATTACACCCGCCAATGTCGACGACCTCATTCCTGTTTGGACCTATTCGACTGGCGATATCGCCAAGCGCGATGCGAAGACGATGCGCCGGACGAAGTTCGAGGCGACGCCGATCCTCGTGGGCGACAAGCTGGTGCTGTGTTCTTCGTTCAATGAAGTGATCGCACTCGATCCGGGGACGGGGAAGGAACTCTGGCGGTTCGATCCGAAGATACCGACGGAGAAGGTTGGACCGGCGAACAAGTTCAATTGCCGGGGTGTGGCGGCGCATGTGCACAGCTATGGTCTTTATGACGATCGTACTCAGCGCATACTTTTTGCCACGAACGACGGTCGGCTGCTCGCGCTTAGCGACAACGGCAAGCTTGATGAGAGGTTCGGCGCGAACGGCGAAGTGAAGATCGACGCCGGGATGGAGCTCGAGTGGCCTGGTGAGTTTCAGATCACGTCGGCTCCCGTAGTCGTTGGCGATGTTGTCATTGTCGGATCGGCGATTGGGGACAACGCGCGCGTTGCGGCGCCGCACGGAACGGTACGGGCGTTCGATGCCATCAGTGGGGCTCCCAAGTGGTCGTGGGATCCGGTGCCGCGCGACCTGAACGATCCGGCGGCGAAGACGTGGGGTGAGGGGTACAAGGACGTCGGACACGCCAATGTTTGGGCGCCGATGTCGGTGGATGAGAAGCGTGGGCTGGTGTTCTTGCCGACCTCTTCCGCGAGTCCCGATTTCTTCGGCGGTTTGCGGCCGGGGGACAACAAGCACTCGAACTCGGTTGTCGCGCTGAAGGCCGAAACGGGCGAGCTCGTTTGGGCGTTTCAGACGGTTCATCATGACGTTTGGGACTACGACAACCCGGCGCAGCCGACACTGGCGACGATCGATGTCAACGGTCGCCCACGCGATGTCGTGATTCAACCGACGAAGCAGGGGTTCTTGTTCGTGCTCGATCGCGACACGGGCGTGCCCGTGTTTCCGGTCGAAGAGCGGCCGGTGCCGCAGGGTGGTGTGGCTGGCGAAGTGTTGTCGCCGACGCAGCCGTTTCCGACGCATGTGCCGGTTCTCGCGCCGCAGAAGATTTCGGCGGATGAGGCTTATGGCGTGACGCCGTGGGATCGCGAGGCTTGCCGGAAGTTGATCGCCGAGACGCGGAATGAGGGGCTCTACACGCCGCCGTCGGAGAAGGGAACGCTGATGTTTCCGTTCACGGGCGGCGGCATGAATTGGGGCGGCGTTGCGTTTGATCCCGTGAAGCAGATCGTTTACGCGAACACGAGCCGCATGCTGCATCGGATCACGATGTTTCCCGCGGCCGACTTCGAGACGTTGGACGAGAAGTTTCCCGATCGCGAAGTTTCGCCGCAGAAGGGGGCTGCGTACGGCATGATCCGCGACACGTTGCTGTCGCCGCTGGGGTTGCCGTGCAATCCGCCGCCGTGGGGTGTCCTTGCCGCCGTTGATTTGAAGGCTGGCAAGATCGTGTGGGAAGTGACGCTTGGGACGACGGAAGAACTGGCTCCGCTGAACATCGCGCTCAACACCGGGACGCCGACGCTTGGCGGGCCGTTGGTGACCGCGAGCGGGCTCGTGTTCATCGGCGCGGCGGCGGACAAGTATTTGCGTGCGTTCGACGCGGCGAACGGCAAAGAGCTTTGGCAGGGTCGCTTGCCCGCTCCCGGGATCGCTACCCCGATGACATACGAGTGGAAGGGGCGCCAGTATGTCGTGATCGCGGCAGGCGGCCATGGCGACCTTGATGTTGCCGGGCGCGCCGACAGTTTCGTGGCGTTCGCTTTGGCGAAGCCAGGCGAGCCGACGGGCACGTTCTGGTCTCGCCGGATCGACAAGCCGGGTGGGCGGATGTGGCTCTATCTCGGGCTGGTCATGGCGGGCTCGTTCGTCGTCGTGTTCGGCGGCTGGTGGCTCATCAAGCGGTGGTGGCGCTCACGCAAGTAGGAGCTTCGCCGCCAAGCCCAGAACGGCGCTCGCGCCGAGCAGCGCAAGGACCGGGAGCTTGAAGCGCAGCAGCGCGAGCAACGCGAGCGCGGCAATGGCCAGTGCAATGGGGTCCAGCGTTGCTGCGTCGGGGACTTGCAGATGCAGCGGGCCGATGTCGCGCGTGTTCACTTTCGCGAAGATGACGTGCAGGGCGAACCAGATTGCGAGGTTCAAGATGACGCCAACTACAGCCGCCGTGATGGCGGCAAGCGCGGCCGAGGCTATCAGGTTGTCGCGGATGCGTTCGGCGTAGGGGGCGCCCGCAAAGATCCATAGGAACGACGGAGCGAACGTCACCCAGAGCGTGATTGCGGCGCCGGCGACGCCTTGTAGCAGGCCGCCGGCGCGGAAGCCTGCGAGGAATCCTACGTGCTGTAGCACCAGGATCAGCGGGCCCGGTGTCGTTTCGGCGAGCGCGAGGCCTTCCAGCATCTCGGGTGCGGTTAGCCAGTTATAGGTCGCGACCGCCTCCTGGGCGACGTAGGCCAGGACGGCGTAGGCGCCGCCGAAGGTTACGACCGACATGGTCGAGAAGAACGTTGCCAGCTTCGTGAAAACACTGCTTGGTCCCAATGCGAGGGCAAGTGCTGCAACAGGTACGAGCCATATTGCGAGCCAAACCATGACGGTTAGGGCCGTGCGGCTGGAGGCGGATTGCGTGTGGGCGAGTTCGCCGCGTGCGAAAGCCTCATCGACGGCGAAAGACAGTTCCGACGTGCCGCCTTGCGCGGCGTGACCTTTGGTGCGGAACTGTTCAGGAGCGAAGTTCGCGCCAATGATGCCCGCGATGGCGGCGGCAAGCATCACGAGCGGGAAGGGGACGTCGAAGAAGAAAAGGGCGATGAAGGCGCCCGCCGCGACCCAGATCATCGCGGCACCAGTGAACGCTCGCCGTCCGATGCGCAGGATTGCTTCGATGACGATCGCGAGAACCGCAGCCTTCACGCCGTAGAAGATTGCGTTCACGGCAGCGAGGTCGGCGTAGTTCACGTAGAGGATGCTCAAGGCGAGCATCACGGCAGCGCCGGGTAGGATGAAGAGGAGGCCCGCGGCGAGGCCGCCCTTCACGCCGTGCATCAGCCAGCCGACATAGGTTGCCAATTGCTGCGCCTCGGGGCCCGGGAGCAGCATGCAGTAGTTCAGCGCGTGGAAGTAACGCGCGTCGCTGATCCACTTCTTCTCCTCGACAAGGAGCTTGTGCATCAGCGCGATCTGGCCGGCTGGTCCGCCGAAATTGACGCAGCCGATATAGGCCCAGACTTTCAGCGCTTCGCGGAACGTTGGGAGTTGCGTCATGCGCGCGGAAACGCGCTGCTAGAATCGACTGCCGCGATTGATTTGGATTTCCTGAGAGGCTGCCAAGATCAGTAGCAATCCGACCAGGGCCGCGAAGAAGGTGAAGTAGATGCCCTGGATACCTAGGGCGACGAGCAAGAAGCCGATGGCCACGCCGATGTAGGCCGTAATCAGGCGCGCGCGGCTGGTCGGCATAAAGTTCGAAAGGACGGCTGCGGTGATGTGGCCGCCGTCGAGCGGGTAGCCGGGTAGCAAGTTGAACAAGCCCAGAAAGATGTTCACGTAGGCGAGGTTGCTGACAATCCAGCTCGCGCCTTCAACGTTTGCCGCATACCAGAACAGTGCAACACCGATGAGGAGGTTGACGGCGGGACCGGCGAAGGAGACCACCACCTGCTGAAACGGCGTGCGTGGATTGCCGAGCAGTCTGGCGTAGCCGCCGAAGAAGGTCAGCGTCACGTCGAGGGTTTTGATGTTGAACAACCAGCCGCCGAACGCATGCCCCATCTCGTGGAGGTAGATGCAGAAGAAAAGGAGGACAGAAAATGTCGCCGAGTCGAGCGCGCCTTGGATACCGGCATCGCGCAGGCCATCGACGATGTAGAAGGCGGCGAGCAGGAATAAGCTCACGTCTAGGCGGACCATGACCCCGAAGATCTTGCCCAGCGCGACCGGCGTTCCCATGCCCATGTGACGGCTCCTTTAGCCGAACACGCGGCGGAAAATCGTGTCGACGTGTTTCAGGTGATAGGCGAGATCGAACAAGCCTTCAAGGTCGCGGGGCGGGAGAGCCTTTGTGACCTCCGCGTCCGCTTTCAGGTTGTCGAGGAAGGACGTGCCCGTGCGGCCGTGGTGCATGTTCTGCCAGACCGGCATCGCGTTGCGCTGGACCAGGCGGTAGGCGTCTTCGCGGGCGACGCCTTTTTGGGTCAAAGCGAGCATGACGCGCTGCGAATGGATGAGCCCGCCGAGCAGGTCCAGATTGCGCTGCATGCGCTCGGGATAGACGACGAGTTTTTCGATCACGTCGGCCAGACGATTCAGGGCGAAGTCGAGCGTGATCGTGGCGTCGGGGCCGATCATGCGCTCCACGGAGGAATGCGAGATGTCGCGTTCGTGCCAGAGCGCGACGTTCTCCATCGCGGGCTGCGCGTAGGCGCGCACCATGCGGGCAAGGCCGGTCAGGTTTTCCGTCAGCACCGGATTGCGCTTGTGCGGCATGGCGGAGGAGCCCTTTTGGCCTTCGGAGAAATACTCCTCGGCTTCGAGAACCTCGGTGCGCTGCAGGTGACGGATTTCGGTGGCGACGTGTTCGACGGAGCTTGCGACCACGGCGAGGGCCGCGAAGAAGGCGGCGTGCCGGTCGCGCGGGATCACCTGCGTGGAGACGGGTTCGGGCTTGAGGCCGAGGGCCTTCGCGACGTGATCTTCGACGCGCGGATCGATTTGGGCAAATGTGCCGACGGCACCGGAGATGGCGCAGGTCGCGATCTCGTCGCGGGCCGCGATCAAGCGTTTCTTCGCGCGCTCGAACTCGACATAGAAGCCGGCGAGCTTCACGCCGAATGTCGTGGGTTCGGCGTGGATGCCGTGGCTGCGCCCGATGGTGGGTGTGTTCTTATGTTCGAGGGCGCGTTTCTTGAGAGCGGCCAGCAGCTTGTCGGTGTCGGCTATCAGCAGGTCGGTCGCGCGCTTCAACTGCACACTCAGGCACGTGTCCAGTACGTCGCTCGACGTCATGCCTTGGTGTACGAAGCGGGCGTCAGGGCCGACGAATTCGGCGAGGTGGGTCAAGAACGCGATGACGTCGTGCTTCACCTCGCGCTCGATCGCGTCGATCTTGGCGACGTCGAACTTCGCGGCGCCGCCTTTTTCCCAAATCGTCTTTGCAGCCGATTTCGGGATGACGCCGTGCTCAGCCAACGCGTCGGCCGCGTGCGCTTCGATTTCGAACCAGATGCGGAACTTCGTCTCCGGCGACCAGATCGCCGTCATTTCGGGGCGGGAATAGCGTGGGATCATGCCACTGCTTTCAGCGATTCTTCCAAGATCGACAAGCCCTCTTCGAGTACTTTGTCCTCAACCGTTATCGGGACCAGGATGCGCACGCCATTGCCGTAAAGGCCGCAGGTGAGGAGGATCAGCCCGCGTTTCAGCGCTTCGGCGGTTAACTTCTTCGTGCGCTCGGCATCGGGTTCGTGGCTGCCGCGGGTTTTCACGAGGTCGAAGGCGACCATAGCGCCGAGGCCCCGGATGTCGTCCATCGGGGGCAAATCATTGCGCATGGACATCTGCTTCAGGCGCGCGATTAGTTTTTCGCCGAGGGTCACAGCCTTGTCGAGGATGCGTTCTTCCTTGATGACGTCGAGCACGGCGATGCCCGCCGCGCAGGCGACCGGGTTGCCGGCATAGGTGCCGCCGAGGCCGCCGGGATCGGGCGCGTCCATCAGAGCGGCACGGCCGATGACGGCCGAGAGCGGCATGCCGCCGGCGAGGCTTTTGGCGGTTGTGATCAGATCGGGCTTGATACCCGAATGCTCGATCGCGAACAGCTTGCCGGTGCGCGCGAAACCGGATTGGATTTCGTCGGCGATCAGCATGATGTCGTGCTTATCGCACACGGCGCGGAGCGAGCGCATGAAGTCGAATGGGGCGGTATAGAAGCCACCTTCCCCTTGCACGGGTTCGATGATGATGGCGGCGATGCGCGCGGGCTCGACATCGTATTTGAACAGGTTTTCGAGGGCTGCGAGCGCCTCGGCCGCCGTGTGGCCGTGGCTCACGACCGGGAAGGGCAGGCGGTAGACGTCGCCTGGCATCTCGCCGAAGCCTGCCTTGTAGGGCACGACCTTGCCGGTCAACGCCATGCCCATGAAGGTGCGGCCGTGAAAGGCACCGGAAAAGCTGACCACGCCGGAGCGCTTCGTGGCGTAGCGCGCGATCTTGACCGCGTTCTCGACCGCTTCGGCGCCTGTCGTGAAGAAGATCGTCTTCGCGGGGCCTTGGATCGGGGCTGCGGCGTTCAGCTTTTCGGCGAGCGCGATGTAGCTCTCGTAGGCGTTGACTTGGAACGCGGTGTGCAGCGCGTTCGCCATCTGCGCTTCGATCGCCTTCATCACCTTTGGATGGCGGTGGCCGGTGTTCTGCACGCCGATGCCGCC
>CAYXQB010000125.1:0-9482 GCA_964466435.1 uncultured Flavobacteriaceae bacterium
AGATTGGTGCGGCGATGATGCGGTTTGCCAAGCGGCCAGGCGACCGGCGGGCGGCAGCCGTCATCTCGGCCGATCCGTTCAGTGTGGGGCAAATTCGGACGACGTGCGTGCCGACGATGCTTGCGGGTGGGCACGCCGACAATGCGCTGCCGCAGCGTGCGAGCGTGACGGTGAATTGCCGTATCTTCCCGGGCGTAAAGGTCGAGCAGGTGCAGGCGCAGCTGCAGAAGGTTGTGGGCAATAAGATCGAGATCGCGCCACTCGACACGTATTGGGCAAGCGACGCCTCGCCGTTGCGTAAGGACGTGGTTGCGGCCGTCACGAAGGCTGTGCACGCCGGCTATCCGGGCGTTCGGATCGTGCCGACAATGTCGGCCGGCGCTACGGATGGCGTGTTCTACCGGGCGTCGGGTATCCCGACCTACGGGACGAGCGAGCTCTTCCTGAAGGACAGCGATTCCTATGCGCACGGGCTAAACGAGCGCGTTCCCGTGGACGCGTTCTACAAAGGCCTCACGCACTGGCGCGTGCTGATCGGGGAATTGGCCGGCGGCAAATAATCGTCCTTAATCCGGCGCAGTTGTGTCCGCTACCACCTCCCAAGGCGAGCGGCGGCGACGTAAGCTCGCGGCCATGTTCTTTCAATGCATCCGCATGGCAGCTAGGGAGCTTGCCGCGAATAAGCTGCGCACGGCGTTGACGACGCTCGGGCTCGTCATCGGCGTGTCTGCCGTCGTCTCGGTCGTGACGGTGATGCAGAGCGTCAGCCGCCAGATCATGGACGACGTGTCGACGCTTGGGCAGAACATCGTCATGGTGCACCCGAAGCGCGACACGCGAGACGGGCGGACCAAACTGCTCGAGACCGAAGACGCCGAGGCGATCGCGCGCGACGTGCCGGGTGTGCGTGCGGTTGCGCCGGTCGCGTTGACATCGATTACGTTCGCGGCCAACGGATACGAGATCGAGGTGGCGACGTTCGGGACGACGAACGACTATCTTTCGATCCGGACCTGGACGCTGACGGCGGGGCGGATGTTTTACCCGTCGGAGGAAGCGAGCGGCGGGGCCTCGTGCATGCTCGGCGACACGACGCGGCGGGATCTCTTCGGATTGCAGAACCCGATCGGCGCGACAATCCGGTCCGGACGCTTTACGTGCCGGGTCATTGGCGTGTTGGCGAAGAAGGGCAATTCGAGCTTCACCGAGGAGGTCGATCAAGCGATCCTCATGCCGATTTCGACCTATCATCGGCGCCTCGCCGGCGATACGGGCGTCGATATGCTGTTTGTCGGCCTAACCAACAGCGCAATACCGGCGCGCGTGATCAACGGCATTTCGAAGGTCATGCGCGAGCGGCGGCAGGTGATGGACGGCGAGCCGGATACGTTTCGCGCGACCGACGTGCGCGAGGCGATGAAGAGCGCGGAGTCGATCGCGACGAAGCTTGCGCTTGCCGTTGCGGGCTTGGCCGCGATCAGTCTCGTCGTCGGCGGGATCGGAATCATGAATATCATGCTGGTCTCGGTGACGGAGCGGACGCGCGAGATCGGGATACGGCTCGCGGTCGGTGCGCGCTCGCCCGACATCTTGATGCAGTTCTTGATCGAGGCTGTGACGCTTTCGGTGCTCGGCGGACTTGCGGGCATTGCGTTGGGCCTTGGTGTTTCGGGCGCTCTCTCGGCCGCGATTGGGATCCCGCTGCTCGTGAACGTCGAGGTGCTGGCGTTCGGGTTTGCGGGGCCGGCGGCGATCGGGGTTGCGTTTGGATTTTTCCCGGCGCTTCGCGCCAGCCGGCTCGATCCGATCGAGGCGCTTCGCTACGAGTAGCGCTAGTGCTTGGTGCGCGTTGCGGCGCGGGCGAGGCGGCGGTTGAAGCGGATCAAGTTGCCGAACGCGAACCACGCTTTCGGTCGCGGTTTGGCGGCGACGGGCGGCGGTTCGGGCGGCGGGGCCTCCATCGGCGCGGTGAGCTCGATTGCGGGCGCGGGCAGGGCTTCGTGCAGTTCCTGGGCGTCGCTGGCGTCGGCGTGAATTTCCTCGCGGATCACTTTCAGCGTCACTTCGGTCAAGTAGGCGCGCATCTCGGCATCTATGTTTTGGAACTGCCGCCAGAGTGCGCCATCCATCAGACTGCGGGGCGCACGGACCACCACGGTTGCCCGGTCGTCTTTCGTGCGACGATAGGGCTTGAGGCCGTTGCGACGGCACAATGCGACGAACAGATGGCGCGACCAGTCGTCGGCAATCGAAAAGCTGAGCTCTTCCGTTTCGCCGTCGCCCGCGGGGCCGTCGAGTTTGGCCCGTACGCGCGCCATCGCGGCCGCGGCTGCGTCGCGTTCGGCAGGCGTGCCTGCCGCTTCGACAAGCGCTTCGATCTTGCGAAGCCGTTCGCGCAGATCGGATTGCAGAGCCATGGTTCGCTCGCTGGTAAATCTTGTGCCTCGCAAAGCAGCGAAATGAAGCGCAAGGGTCAATGCGGCGTTCGTGGCGTGTGCACAGGATTCAGATGCGCGAATGCGCGGTTTCGCGCGATGGACGAGCTGCAGCGCCGCTCGCTCGCCAGTCAGAGCAGTGCGTCGGTGGCGATCAGCGCGAGCGGGGTAAGAACGGCGCATGCCACGCCTATCGCGCGAGTGGTGGAAAACGTCGCGTATGCACGCCATTGCAGGAGAAGTGCGCATACGGCGAGCACTAGGGCGGCGGGCAGCACCCATTGATAGATGCCGTCTTGTGCGTCGAAGACCTCGCTCAGCGACGCTGCCGCCCACGCGAAAACGTATCCGCCTATGAGCGAGAGAACCACGGCGGCGATGCCAGTCGCGGCCTTGGTGGTGCGGAACAGCTGCACGCGCCCTTCGAGCCAAAGCAGAATCATCGTCGCGAGCGCGGGACCGGCAATGAGCGTGGCGAAGATGAGCTGCGCCAGCGCTTCGAAGCCTGGCGCCAGGACTTGCACGAGGCCAATGACGATCGCATCGACGATGTTTGCGGGAGGAGAGGGGCTTTGCATAGTGCGTCCAGCGAGGTGAAGTGCGCCGACGCGCGAGGCCGTTTGCTTGGCGCCCCCAAGGGGACTCGAACCCCTGTTTTCGCCGTGAGAGGGCGACGTCCTAGACCGCTAGACGATGGGGGCGGCTAAGAGGGGCTTCCTATACGCGAGGGGGGCCTCGCCAATCAAGGGAATCTGGGGTGCGGCAGGCTGGCGTTATGCTAGCGTTGTCGCCATTGGCAATTCGGGGCGTAGTGATGCGGCGGATTTTGATTGGCGCGGCCGTGGTTCTGGTTCTTCTCGGCGGTGCGGGTGCGCTGGGGTGGTTCGGTACGCAAGGCGGATGGTTTGGAGATGCGCCGGACGCCGGTTTGATCCAAGGCAAGGCCCTCCCGGCCGAGGTGATTGCGGCGCGCACGGCGCGGATGAAAGCTGCAGCGCCTTCGGGCGACGAGACGTTGATCCTGTTCGGCGACCTTCATGTGCACACGACGCTTTCGGCGGACGCGTTCTTGTCGTCGCTGCCGCTGTTCAGCGGGACGGGCGTGCATCCGCTTGCCGATGCGTGCGACTTCGCGCGCTACTGCTCGGCGCTCGATTTTTGGGCGTCCACCGATCACGCAGAGTCGCTGACGCCGCCGCGCTGGAAAATGGTGAAGGATTCCGTGCGGGCGTGCCAGAACGTGGCGGGCGCAGATGGCGCGCCAGACCTGGTCTCGTTCATCGGATTCGAGTGGACACAGGTCGGGCTTACGCCCGACACGCATTTCGGCCACAAGAACGTGATCTTCCGCGATCTCGAGGACGAGAAGATTTCGGCACGGCCGATCGCGGCGATGTTGCAGGGTGGGGACACGGCGATGCGGCGCATGGCGCGCGGACTCACGCCGCTGATTCCGCTTCGCGATTTTTCAGAGCGCCAATCCTATTTCGACTACAATCGCTTTGTGGCCGAAACGCGCGGTGCGAAACCGTGCGATCGCGAGTCGCGGTCGGACGCGTTGCCCAAGGACTGCATGGAGTTTGCGGTGACGCCCGGCGAACTCGTGCGCCGGCTGTTCGACGAGCAGAAGCTTGCGCCGCTGATCATTCCGCACGGGATGACATGGGGGTACTATACGCCAGCGGGTACGGATTGGCGCAAAGCGCTTCTGCCAGCAGAGCGGCCGGACCGGTTTCGGCTTGTCGAGGTTTTCTCGGGGCACGGCAATTCGGAGGAGTATCGCTCGTGGGCGGATGTGAACATCGCCTCCGAGGGCAAGGTCACGTGCCCAGCACCGACGGCGGACTACCTGCCGAGCTGTTGGCGGGCGGGCGAGATGATCTTGGCGCGCTGTTTGAAGGCGGGCGAAGCTGCCGCCACGTGCGAGACGCGCGCGGCTGAGGCGCGGCAGGCCTATGTCGATCTTGGGATTGCGGGACATGTGACGGTGCCGGGGGCAACGGGTGCCGATTGGCTCGACGCGGGGCAGTGCACGGACTGCTTTTTCCCGTCGCTGAACTACCGCGCGAAGTTGTCGGCGCAGGCGGGGTTGGCCGAGGCGCACTTCGACGACAAGGGCCAAGCGACGCGCTTTACGTGGGGCTTCATCGGATCGAGCGACAATCATCGGGCGCGGCCGGGTACAGGCTACAAGCAGGTGGATCGGCGGCATAACACCGACGCGCGCGGTGCCTCCGACGAGACGTGGAAGAACCTTATGTATCCGCGCGAGGAGGGTGAGGATGAGATTCCGTCCGCCAAGACGCTGACGCGCGAGCAGGCGCTGGAGCTTCCCGGATTGCAGATCGTCGAGGGCGAGCGGCAGGCGGCGTTCCTGCACACCGGGGGGCTTGCCGCCGTGCATGCAGCCGGACGCTCGCGCGAGGCGATCTGGGACGCACTCGAACGGCGCGAGACTTACGCGACGAGCGGGCAGAAGATTTTGCTTTGGTTCGACGCCGTCGATGCGAAGGGCGCGAAGGTTCGCATGGGCGGCGGCGTTGACGCAAAGGCCTCGCCCACGTTCACGGTGAAAGCTGCCGGAGCGTTCAAGCAGAAGCCGGGGTGTCCGGATTTCGCGAAGGCGGGCTTGGACGACGGGCGGCTGACGAAGCTTTGCTCCGGCGAATGCGACAACCCGTCGGACGAGCGCAGCCGTATCACGCGCATCGAGGTCGTGAAAATCCGTCCGCAGAAGACGAAGGGCGAGGCGCTGGCGGCGCTGATCCAGGACCGCTTCATCGTGCACGACTGCGCAGAGTCGGCCGATGGCACGTGCAGCTTCACGTTCAGCGATCCGTCGTATGCCGCCGGCGGACGCGACGCGCTCTATTACGTCAAGGCGATCCAAGAGGCCGAGCCGATGATCAACGGCGACACGTTGAAGTGCGAACGGGACGCAAGCGGAAAATGCGTGAAGGTGAACCTCTGCTACGGCGACTATCGCTCGGGCAAGGACGATTGCTTGGCGCCTGCGGAGCCACGCGCATGGTCCTCGCCGATTTATGTGAGTTACCGGTAGGGAGCCTCACTCCTTCTTCTTGTCCACCATGCTCATGACGTCCGTGCTGGCGCCGGCGGGGGCTGCGACTTCCACCACGCGGTCGTCCACGTCGTCGTATTCGAGGCGCAGGGCGCGGGACATCGTGGCGTGCATGTCGTAGGTCGCGGTGATGTAGGTGAGTTCGAGGATCTCTTCATGCGAGAGGTGCTTTTTTAAGGCATCGAAGATTTCTTCCGGCACGCGGCCGCCCATCAGGACGAGGCAGTCGGTGTAGGCGAGGACCGCGCGTTCGACCGGCGAATAGCAGTCGGCGATCGGCCAATAGGGGATCGCCTTGATTTGGTCTTCGCTCAAGCCCACGTCGCGCGAGGCTTTGCAGTGCTGTGAAAACACGAACTGCGAGCCACGGGCCCAGCCGGCGCGGATCTGGCCGAGTTCGCGCAGCTTCGGCGCGATTTTGCGCTTGGGGCTGCGGTAGAATTGGAAGCCTTCGGTCGTGTGCTTGAACGCGTCGGGGACGAGCGCGAAGACGGTCCACCAGTTGCCAGGGGTGCCGGTCGCGGTGCCCGGGTTCTTCACCGGATCGCGGTCGCCGAACAGGACCTGGTAGAGCTGTTGCGCGAACGGATCGGCGTCGGCGCGTGGTACTTGGCGTAGGCGTGGCATCGAGCGGCTCCTTGGCTGGCGAATGCAGGCGCTCGTGACGCGTATCACGTCGCGGCTCCGGCGGCACGCGGCCGAAATTGGGATATTGGGGCTCGCGATCGGTGAAAATCGGTCTCCGTCGTGTTAGCGTCGCGCGTGATTCACAAGGGAAATCCTTCATGTTGCGTGTTGCTGCGGTGGCTATGTTGGTTTCGATCATCTTCGTGCCGGCGAGTGCGCTGGCGGATGCTGCCGGCTGCAAAGACCCGGCAATGTTTCCCAAACGCGTGCCGAACTACGTCATCGCAGCCTGCAAAACGGCGAACGATACGGAGACGTTTCGTTGGCCCGGCGGGAGCGAGCAACCCTTGGGTCTTCGTACGGAGGTGACCTACCGCGTCGCGAACATCGAGAACGGCGCCTCGCCGAAATACATCGCCGCCAACTACGCCAACGCAATCAGGAGCATCGGCGGTACTCTGCTGTTGGATCCCGCCAAGACGACACTGGGCGACCGGCTTACCGCGCGTGTGGCGATCGAGGGACGCGACGTGTGGGTTCATCTAACCAGCGACAGCGCCGTGATCAAAGGCAATTGGCAGACTTATCGCGTGGTCACGCTGGCAGTCGATCAAGCGGCGCAAGTGGTTACCGCGCAGAAGATGCTCGACGAGTTGGCCAAGGACGGCTTCGTCACGCTTTACATCAACTTCGATACGGCCAAGTGGGATATCAAGCCCGAGTCGCAAGGCACGATCGACGAGATCGTCTCGATGCTGAAAAGCAATTCCACGCTGAAGATTTCGGTCGAAGGGCACACCGACAATGTCGGGCAGCCAGCCGCCAACAAGACGCTCTCGGCCAACCGGGCGCGTTCGGTCATGCAGGCGCTGGTGTCCGGCGGTATCGACGCCGCCCGCCTGGAAAGCGCGGGCCACGGTCAAGAAAAACCCGTCGCCGACAACCGCACGGAAGACGGCCGCGCCAAGAACCGGCGGGTCGAATTGGTGAAGCGCTGACGAAACGGGCCCCGACAGTGTTCGCTTAGTATCCCAGGTACGTGCCACCGAAATGGCGGCCGAACTTGGGGACGAACATCGCGTCGAAGCCGTGCCAGTCGCCGTATTTCGGCTGTAGTTTGGCGTAGGTGTTGCGCAGGATCTCGCGCATCTGCG
Organism: uncultured Flavobacteriaceae bacterium; assembly: GCA_964466435.1. Lineage (GTDB taxonomy): Bacteria > Pseudomonadota > Alphaproteobacteria > Micropepsales > Micropepsaceae > SZUA-430. Next base: position 7,299 of record CAYXQB010000125.1, read on the forward strand.
CGCCATCGACAGCGGTTTCGGTGCCGCGCTTCACGAACTCCTCGCGGATCGCGGTTTGAAAGTCGACGGTCATGTTGCGGAAGGCGACGAGGGCCGCGTGGTCGCCGCGATCGCCGTGGCTCGGCACGTAGTGCGCGGCGTTCAAAGCGATCAGGCGGTCGAGCGCGCGGATGTAGCCCGGGTAGTAGAAGTCCGGGAAGTCGAACGGCGGCACGAGCTTGACGAACATCATGTCGGGCGCAAAGACGACCCCGGCCGAGGGGACGTGGAAGCCGTAGAGCGTGTGGGAGTGCGAGAACGGCATGTAAAGCGCCTGAACGTCGATGCCGCCGAGCGTGAGCGATTGGTCGCCTTCGATGGCGCGGGTGATTGGCGCCACGTCCTTGGCGACGTCTTGCCAGTCGCCGACGAGTTCGTTCACGTCTGCATGGCCGATGACTTCGGCGCCCGCGAAGACGGTCGATCCGCGGACATGGTCGAGATGGTTGTGGGAGAGGACGACCCAGCGGACCTTTTCGCCCGGGAACTGCTTGGCGATCGCCTCCGCCATGGCGGTGGCGTGCTTTTCGTTGAACGTGTCGAAGACGGCGATGCCCTCAGCCGTGCGCAAGACCAACGAGCGGGTGAAGCCTTTCTCGAACGCATAAACGGGGCCTGACACCTGATAGAGCGCGGGTTTGATGCGCTCGTAGTGCGCGAAGTAGTCGGCGGGCATGGCTTGCGAGAACAGCCACGGCTTGATCGCGTTTTGACCTAGAAATAGCGCTGCAACAAGCACGACGCCGGCAGCGGCGAGGCCTACCAGGAGTTTCGTCCGCATGCTTCGTCTCCGTACGCCTTGCTAATATTGTACGATTTCGTACAATACCCGAAATGAGCGGTCAAGTGATTTTGTACTATGCCGAATAAAATGCAGAAAGCCATGCGCGGGCGGCCGCGCGCGTTCGACGAGGGAGTCGTGCTGGCGCGCGCGCAACGGATTTTCCTCGAACAGGGGTTCGAGGCGACGTCGTACGATCACGTGGCGGAGGTGGTCGGGCTCGCCAAGCCCAGTCTCTACAACGCGTTCGGCGACAAGGCCGCGCTGTTCGAACGAGCAGTCGCGGACTACGCTCAGCACGCGCATGCGGCGATCCTCGGCGCTTTTGCCGGCGCTCCGACTTTGGCGGAGGCCGGCCGCGCCGTGCTGATGGCCGGGGCTGAGGTCTATTCGAAGCCGGACGGCGCCTCGGCGGGCTGTCTGTTGGTCGGAACGGCACTGCCCGCGTGCACGGTGATCGAAGGTCCACGCCAGACGCTGACCCACTTCATCGCAGGTCTTGAAGAGGCGCTCGAGCAGAGTATCGCCCAGCGCTTCGCCAAGGATGCGCAGCGCGCGGGCAAGTCTCCGCGGGCGCTGGCCCTTCTGCTGACCAGCCTTTTGTTCTCGCTTGCCGTGCGGGCGCGGCAAGGGCTTAGCCGACGCAAGCTGCGGGCGGTCGCGGCAGAGCTTGGCGACTTGTTCCGTTAATCGGCAAGCGGGCGACGGGCGCAAGCACGACCCGGCGGGGGGTGCATTGGCCAAGCGCCAGGCGCCGGGCTATAGTCGATTTGCTCTGGAGCGGGGCCCGTAGGCCCGTAATTCAATGACAACTTGCGCATATGGCGCGTGCGGACCAACCGGTTCCGCGCGGGTGATGGTGCGTCTTCGCTGTCGGGGCGGTTATTGGGAAGAAGCGCTATGGACAAGAAACAACTGCCGCCAGCTCACGTGCCGAAACTGTTCTCCACGGTCGCCGCAATCATCTTGGGCGTCTTGGCAGGCGCCCTGGCATATCGGGGATACTACGGCATCGACGTGGCCGTGGGCACTTTCCACGTGCCGATTCTGATGAGCTGGATCGTCGCCGGCGTCTTCGGCATCGTGGCGATTTTCGCGTTCCGGGAGGCTTAGGGGCCGAGCGAGCGAGCCCCGCGCGGCACTAGCGCGGGGGGCTCGACGTCTCGCTTCCCGCCGGCTTCACCGGGATTTGTCCTTGCGTTGTGCTTGGGGTATCAGCGGTCATAGGTCCCACGTCGATCGCCGAACGCGATGTCCGGCGAAGCAACCACGGACGATAGATGGCTGAGATTGTTCCGAGCGAAGAACTGCGGGCCTTTTTGCTGCGCCTCTACGCCGCCATGGGCGACAACGACGCCGATGCC
>CAYXQB010000126.1:0-9474 GCA_964466435.1 uncultured Flavobacteriaceae bacterium
CGACGATCTCCACACGGCAGGTTACGGCGACGACGTAATCGCCAAAGCGCGCGAGATCACGGATGCGACAGGCCGTGTGATGGCATCGGACTTCAAGGACGGCTTCGATCAGCTCGACGCTGTGCGCGCGAAATACAAGAACGAACCCTGGTATCCGAAGATCAAGGGCGAGTTCACCGGCGACTTTTTGAGCACGCCGAATTGGCTGATCAAGCTGATCGCTCCGTTCTTCGATGTCGGAACGTCATGGGGGTACGACCCGGTGCCCGCGTTGCAGGCGTATGAGAAACCGCATCTTTGGATCTTGGCCGGCCGCGACAGCTCGGCGCCAGCCACGAACACGTTGCGCATTCTGCGCGAGGTCCAGACTACGCGGACGAACTTGGATATCGTCATGTTCCCGACCGCCGACCACGGCATCATCGAGTTCGAGGAGAAAGACGGCGAGCGCGAGCACACGCGGTTCTCGGAAGGTTACTTCCGGCTTGTCGCCGATTGGATCTTATTCAAGGACCCGAAGGTCGAGGTTCAGGGGCCGGTCGTCTACAGCGGCAAGGCGGCGGTGCCGCCCACTGCTGCTCAGCCTTAGAGTCGAGCTTTCATCGATTTAGCTGAGTCAGAGGAATTCTACGGCTTCCCCGCCTGAGACGTAGCCGAAGACCCGAAAACCATCGGCTGTTTCCACTCCTGGAACATGGATTTTCTTGAGTTCGGCGTAAATCGCTCTCCGATGCTCGGGACTGTCAGCGAAGATGTCGACCTGGAGGATGTCCTCATAACCTCCCGTCCTGAAATGATAAAACCATTCTCGGTCGGGTTGCGATTGATAACCGTTGTTTGAAAGCGTGCTCCATCGCGGCGCTGGATCGAGCGAGTACATTGCCAACCGCAGTTCTTCCCACTTTGTGTGGTTCATCACCGGGTTGAGCATGTGCAGCCTTCTTAGCGCTTCGCGAACGAGTGAGTCATCTCGACGCCGGCAGGGTCTTGGTGCGTGATGACTTCGGCGTCGGGGAAGGCCGCCATGATCGCTTCTTCGACCTCGTCGCTGATGCGGTGAGCTTCGAGGAGCGTCATCTGCGGCGGCAGTTCGAGATGGAGCTGTATGAACGCGCGGTGGCCGGCGCGACGCGTGCGCAGGTCGTGCAGGCTCTGCACACCGGCGTGGCGGTTCACGATGTCCTTGATGCGCTGACGTTCGGCGTCGTCAAACTCGCGGTCCATGAGTTCGTCATAGGCGCCGCGTAAAATCTTGAACGCGCCCCACGCGATTATGGCGGCGATGGCGAGGCCCAAGATCGGGTCGGCGGCGGTCCAACCCCAAAGCCCAGCCGCAACCAATGCAGCCACGACGGCGAGGTTCGTCGCTATGTCGGTCATATAGTGCAACTGGTCGGCCCCGATCGCGAGCGAGCGCGTGCGGGCGATGACGTAACGCTGGAAGAGGACGAGCCCAAGCGTGAGCACAAGCGACACCGCGATGACGGCGAGGCCCACCGTCGTCTGTTGCACCGGCTGCGGCGCGGCGAGGCGTTCCAGCGACTGGAAGAAAAGAAATGCAGCCGAGCCTCCGATGAAGGCAGCTTGACCAAGGCCCGCGAGCGCCTCGGCTTTGCCGTGGCCGAAGCGGTGCTCTTTGTCGGCAGGCGTGAGCGCATGGCGCACGGCGAGGAGGTTCAGGCCCGACGCCACGAGGTCGAGCATCGAGTCGACGAGCGAAGCCAGCATCGCGACAGAGTTCGTGGCAGTCCATGCCCAGAGCTTGATCGCGATCAGTGTCGCCGCAACCCCTACGGCGGCGTAGGTCGCGAGGCGCTTGAGCCGCTCGGCTTGCGCCCCGGTCGTGTTGTTTGCCGCAACGGTATCGGCGCTCGTCATGGGAACAGCCGCTCCGTCCGCCACGGCGCGTTCGCGCTCTCGCGACGGTAGACGAGACGATCGTGCAAGCGGAACGGACGGTCGCGCCAGAATTCGATCTCGATCGGCGCCAAGCGGAAGCCCGACCAATGCGGCGGGCGCGGGACCTTCGTGAGGCCGTATCGTGCGGCGAATTTCGCGACCTCGGTTTCGAGCTCGAAACGGCCTTTGAGCGCGCGCGATTGACGCGAGGCCCAGGCGCCGATCTGGCTGTCTTTGGGTCGGCTCGCGAAATAGACGTCGGCTTCGGCGTCGCTGACCGTCGTGATCACACCACGCACGCGGATCTGGCGGCGGATCGATTTCCAATGGAAGCAGAGGGCCGCCTTTTTCTGGCCGAGCAGTTCCCTGCCCTTCGCGCTTTCGTAGTTCGTGTAGAAGACGAAGCCTTGCTCGTCTTGGCCCTTGAGCAGCACCATGCGCACATTCGGTAGCCCATCGGTATCGACGGTCGCCAGCGCCACGGCGTTCGGGTCGTTCGGCTCCTTCGTTGCCGCGAGTGCGAACCACTCGGCAAACAGCGAAAAAGGGCTCTCTACCGTGGTTATTTCGGGGCCTAGGTCGTCTTTGGATTTCACATCCACGAGGATTCGGGGCTCACGCTGTGGCTTGCCGGTCCAGTATATAGGCTGGCGGCGTGTGTCGCCGCACGATTTGTCGCGTGAACCTGAGAGCCGGTCGCAATCAACCATGAATGGTAAATCGCATCTCACGGTTTTGGTGGCGCTCGCGCTTCTCGTCAGCGCTTGCGCGACGAATGTCGTGGCAGACAAGCGCGCCCGCTTCGATGTCGCGACAGCCGCCTACGATGCCGGCGACTATCCGCGCGCCTATCAGATTTGGTCGGAACTCGCGGATGAGGATGACCTCGCCGCCATGCGCAACGCCGCGCAAATGCTGCGTCAAGGCAAAGGCGTCGCGAAGGATCAGGAGAAAGCCTTCGACCTCTACAAGGAAGCCGCCGAGAAAGGCTTCGTCACGGCGATGGCAAACGTCGCGGAGATGTATCTGAGTGGCGAAGGCACAGAGAAGGACACGAAAGAAGCCATCGTTTGGTACACCCGCGCTGCCACCGCGGGGCTATCGCTCGCGCAGGTGAAACTTGCGGACATGTACGACCAAGGCATCGGCGTAGAACGCGACCCTGCCCGTTCGCGCGCGCTGCTCGAACGCGCGGCGCGCAACGGCTATGGACCCGCACGCACGCGGCTTGAAGCGATGGGTGCTCCCGTCGCCGGCAGCACGCCGGCAGCGCCCCCGGCCGCTGCCAACCCGGACGAACCGTGGCCGCACAGCGGCCGCCTCCCACCGCCGCGAGCCGAAGGGCGCCTGTCGCCTGGTGCGCCAATGCGCGAGGGCGCGACATCGACGATGGCAGCGCCCGATCTCGCGCTGATGAACGCGGGCTTCCAGGCCTACGCCGCGAACAACAAGCAGGCTGCGTTTACCGCGTGGCACGAGGCTGCCGGCCGGGGCAATGCGGAAGCTCAGTTGCGGGTCGGGGCGCTCTACGAACTCGGCGAAGGCGTGGGCCAGGACATGATCGAGGCCTACCGCTGGTTGAAACTCGCTGCACTGCAAGGACAACCACAAGCCGTGGAGGAGCTGCGGCACCTGTCGGCAGCCATGGCCCCCGCGGAACGGGCAATCGCGGAATCCCTGGTCAAAGAAACGAACACGAAGGCGAAGAACGCCCCCTAATCACATACTTGCATTAGTAATTTGCCATTTGAACAACCCCGTGTAGTATCGCTGAAGACCCTTCCGCCAACCCCCTCGGCGTGTGAGTCCTGATGTACGACCCCTACTCGGTGCTCGGCGTTTCGCGCTCTGCGAACGACGATCAGATCAAACAGGCGTTTCGCTCCCTCGCGAAACGATTCCACCCGGATACGCCGGAAGGCTCGGCCGACAAGGGCCGCCGCTTCACGGACCTATCGATTGCCTATGAGATCCTGGGCAACCAGGCCAAGCGGCGGTCGTACGACCGGGGAGAGATTGACGCCCATGGAAACCCGCGCGCCAACTACACGCCAAGGCCCGAAGCGGCCACGGTGGAGGATGATCTCGACCTCGCGGACGTCGCGACGGCCGAACGGCCGCAACCAAAGAACGGGCATAACGGGCATGCCGACGGCGAGGCCGACGGCTTTCACGGCGCGTTCGAGAAAGCGTTCGGCGTCGGTCAGCCGACCGAGAGGAGAAGCCGCGTAGAAGAGCTGTTTGGCGAGTTCTTCGGCGAGCGTTCTTCGGGACGCAAGCGGCCGGCACCGGGCAAGGGCCTGGACACGCACTACGACCTGCATATCACGTTCGAAGAGGCGGCCTTGGGCGGCACGCGCCGCGTGAAGCTGCCGAGCGGCAATCGCTTCGACGTCAAAATTCCGGTTGGCGTGAAGGACGGGCAGACGATCCGCTTGCGCGGCTTGGGCGAAGCCGGCTTGCCGGGCGGACCCGCGGGCGATGCGCTCATCACGATCGCGATCGAGCCGCACCCCTACTTCCGCCGCGAAGGACGTGACATTCATTTGGCGTTACCGATCACGCTCAACGAAGCGCTGCACGGAGCAAAAGTGAAGGTGCCGACGCTCCAAGGGCCGGTCACGATGGCGATCCCGCCCGGCGCCAACGCCGGGCAGTCGTTCCGCCTGAAAGGCAAAGGGATTCCGGGCGTCGGCTTTCAGGCCTCCGGCGACCAACGCGTGACGCTGCAAATCGTGCTGCCCGATCAGTCCGACCCGCACCTCAGCGACATCGTCAAACGGTGGGAAACCGCACACCCATATCAGCCGCGCCGCAAATTCGGCGACGCGTGACGCTGTACGCACCGCTCGTGCGCGCTAATGTGCGCGCATGAGCAAAGACAATATCGACGCGCTCGCCGCAAAGCTGCTGCATCATCACGCAACGAACCTGGCGCCGGGCAACTCCGTCGTACCCGCAATCTGGCCGACGGCCGTGTTTCATCTGCCGGGCAACCCGTCCAACGCGCCCTACCAGTATGGCCGCTTTCACAATCCGACATGGGAGGCGCTCGAGTCCGCATTGGGCGTCCTCGAAGGCGCTGACGCAGTGGTGTTCCCTTCCGGCATGGCGGCGATTGCGGCGGTGCTGTTCAGCACGGTAAAGGCGGGCGACCGATTGCTGCTCCCGAGTGACGGCTACTACACGACGCGCGTGTTGTCGGAGCAATTCTTGAAACCGCTTGGCGTGACCGTCGAAACCCGGCCAACGGCGCATATACTTGAGGGCGGACTTTCCGGCTACCGGCTCGTCATCGTCGAGACACCGTCCAATCCAGGGCTCGAGGTTTGCGACATTCGCGAGGCACATCGCCTGGCAAAGGCCGCCGGCGCCACACTTGCTGTCGACAACACAACGATGACACCGCTTGGTCAGCGCCCGCTCGACCTTGGCGCGGACATCGCGATCTGCTCCGACACGAAGGCAATCAATGGGCACTCCGACACGCTGATGGGTCACGTGGCGACGCGCGACGGGGCGACCCTCTCGCGAATCAAAGATTGGCGAAAGTTTTCGGGCGCGATCCCAGGACCGTTCGAGACGTGGCTGGTGCATCGCGGGCTGGAGACGCTCGAGGTCCGCTTCGCCCGCATGTGCGAAACGGCGCGTGTCGTTGCTGAGCTTTTGGCGGGCCATCCGAAGGTCAAAGCGGTGCGCTACCCGGGCTTGAGCGGCGATCCGGCGCACGCGATCGCCAAGCGGCAGATGCTGACGTTTGGCTCGATGATCTCGTTCACGCTGGCGGACGGACCCGCGGCGGATCGATTCATCGAGACGTGCTCGCTGGTCCAACCCTCGACTTCCTTCGGCGGCGTACGAACCTGCGCTGAGAGACGCATCCGCTGGAACGACAGCGTACCGGAGGGGTTCATCCGCCTGTCGATCGGCCTCGAACCTTCGGAAATCCTCTGCCGGGCAATCGAGACGGCGCTCGAAAAATCCTGATATCGCAATGAGTTAGGTTAGCTGGACTCTACGGTCCATTCGCACTTTTCCGGCTTAGTCCATTCTGTGGACTACACAAATGATTCACAGCACTGATTCACAACATCCACTCAAGCTGCCGTCCACATGACGCTGTGAATCACCCGTGAGTCACAGTGCCGCAAGACTCATATCTGGAATTTCGAACCGAGACGAACGAATGGACTTCTCAGTCCAAAACTGATTCGCCAACATTAACCCATCGGCGAATCACATCGATTCGCTTCTGGCGGGGGCCAACAACTTGGGTGTGATTGGTGCGATGAGTCGATCAGCAGCAGCCGTTTCTCTTAACAACATTCCGATTTCGCAGTCCGCGATCCTGTCGATCCGCGCGCGCATTCTGGAAGCCGCATCGGAGATGTTCCGCAGAGAGGGTTACGACGTGTCGATGGACGCGATTGCCTCGGCCGCGAACGTTTCGAAGCAGACGCTCTACAACCAGTTCGGATCCAAGGAGGATCTGTTCAAGGCGATGGTGGCCGACCGCGCCTCGGCGATGCGCGCACCCTTGCAAGTCCAGGTTCTGGACCGCCACCCCCGCGACATGCTGGCCGACGTTGCGCGCCAGTACTACGCGCACGCCTGCACGGCCTACGAACTTGGCTACTACCGCATGATCATCGGCGCCAGCCTGCAGTTCCCCGAAATCGGCGAGGCCTACTACGACGCCGGCCCGAAGCAGGTGCTGGACGCGCTGACCTCCTGGATCGCGCGCGAGGAGCGGGTCGGCCGGCTCGATACCGGCGGCGATCCCGCATTCGCGGCGGAACACTTCTTGGGTTTGATAACCGCGCGCATCGAAACGCGCGGCCTGCTGGGCCAAGACGTCGCCATGTCGCCGAACGAGGTCGAGCGGCGCTCGCGTTTCTGCGCCGAAATCTTCATGCGAGCCTTCGGACCGCAAGGGTTGACGAGATAGGGGCAGGACGCCCGATTGCCAAAAGCTGTCTCCGACGGCGTTGCCCTACGCCGACAGCTTCAAACGTCCTGCCTCCGGGCCGCAGCGGTTGTTGGGTGACAACCGCTGCGGCTCTTTCTAATTTGGCGCCATGCAAACCTTCGGCCGCCACCTTCGCGCTCACTGGCATCTCGACGACGAGGGCACGTTTCTCAATCACGGCTCATTCGGTGCGTGCCCCAAAGACGTGCTCGCCGAGCAGTCCCGCTGGCGGCTTATGATGGAGCGGCAGCCGGACACGTTTTTCCGGCACACGGTTTCGCCGCGCACGATGAACAACGAACTGCGCGTAGCAGCCGAGCGTCTTGGCCGCTTCGTGGGCGCCGACGGCGAACGTATCGCATTCGTCACCAACGCGACCGAGGCGGTGAACACGGTGTTGCGCGCGCTGAAGCTTAGCGCAGGCGACGAGATTCTGGTGCTCGATTGCGTTTACAACGCCGTTCGGCTCGCCGTCGAAGATGTCTGCAAAGCCGCAGGCGCACACGTCGTAAAGGTCTCATTGCCTATCCCGCTCACGGCGAACGACATCGTCGAGCGGATCGCCGGCGCCGCAAGCCCGCGAACCAAACTCGCCATCATCGATCACATCGCCTCACCCACGGCGGTCGTGTTTCCGGTCGCCGAGATCACGCGCGCGCTGAAGGCCAAGGGCGTGCGCGTGCTGATCGACGGCGCGCACGCATTGGGCCAGCTTCCGCTCGATCTGCCCGCCATCGGCGCCGATTGGTACACGGCCAACGCTCACAAATGGCTGTTCGCCCCGAAAGGCGCCGCGTTCCTCCACGCGACGGAGGAAGTTTCGGGCCAAACCGTGCCGCTCTCCGTCAGCCACTGGCACGAACTCAAGTTCCCGCGCGCATTCGACTATGTCGGCACGCGTGATGTCAGCGCGTTCCTCAGCGTACCGGCGGCGATCGATTTCATAGAACGGTTCGGCGCGGCGAACGTGCGCGACCACCTCGCGCGGCTCTCGCGCGAAGGCGTGGCGTTAATGGCGCGCCTCGGCGCCGCGCCGATCGCGCCGGACGCGATGTTCGCGGCCATGCGCGCCTACATTCTGCCCCAACAGCGCGAAGCCACACCCGACGACGCACTGCAACTGATGCAAGGGCTCTGGGAGAAACACCGCGTCCAGGTGGCCTCGTCGGTGTTTCAAGGCAAGCTGCTGCTCAGGCTGTCGGCGCAGATCTATGTCGAACACATGGACTTCGAGCGCGGCATCGCCGCCCTCGACCGGCACGGCTGGCCCGGCCGCTGACCTAGAGGGCTGCCGCCAGAAACAGGATCGTTGCGATCGTGCCGAGCGCGCTGCGGGCGGCGTGGAGGTGCCCCCAACGCACGAGCAGCGGGCGAATGTCGGGGCTGCCGCTTGCCGGGTCGATCGCGTTCAGCTTGTGATTGGTTGGCATGATTAAGTAGAGCGTGTAGGGCCAGTTCGCGAGGATGATCGCGGCGCCCACCAGCCATTTCCAATCCCAATCGAAGAAGAACGCCACGATCGCGCAGGCGCCGCTGACGACGGCGAGCGATGCCTGCATCATGAAGCCCGCATGGTAGGCCGGCTTCCACTGGGTGAGCAGCGGGCCGTCCTCAAGCTTCAGCCGCGCGGGATGTTCGGCAACGTTGATGTAGATCGCAGCCCCCGCAAAGGCCGCAGCGGTCATAAGGGCAAGCAGGCCGAAGATCATTTTTTGCCTTTCTCTCGATTGGCCATTGTGCGCCTATACGCAAGGCTACTCAACCAGAGAACAGGCGATGGCGTATCAGAACGACGGCGGCCGGCGCAGATCGCAGCGCAACGTGCTCGGTGGCGAACTCGCGGCCTGTAGCAACGATCCTGTCACCGGATTCTTCCGCGACGGATGTTGCAACACGGCGCCGCAGGACGTTGGCTCGCACACCGTGTGCGCCGTCATGACCGCCGAATTTCTGGCGTTCTCCAAATCGCGCGGAAACGATCTCTCGACGCCTATGCCCGAGTACGAGTTCCCCGGCTTGAAACCCGGCGACCGCTGGTGCCTGTGCGCGCCGCGCTGGCAGGAGGCCTTGTCTGCAGGCCATGCGCCGAAGGTCGTGCTGGCGGCAACGCAGGAAGGCGCGCTTGAGCATGCCGAGCTTTCCGACCTCAAGCGATTCGCGATCGACCTTAACTGACTCAGGACCGGCGGTTTGACCGGACGGGGGATTTTGACTAGCGTCCGCGGCCTACGAAACACCCGGGCGCAAAGCCCATGGCTGCAGGCGAAACTATGAGCCAGATCAAAGGGTTAATGCAGGGCAAGCGCGGCCTCATCATGGGGGTTGCGAACGATCGTTCCATCGCTTGGGGCATTGCGAAGGCAGTGCACGACCAGGGCGGCGAGCTTGCTTTCACCTATCAGGGCGATGCGCTGAAGAAGCGCGTCGATCCGCTTGCGGCCTCGGTCGGCTCGAAGATCGTGCTCCCGTGCGACGTGACCGAACAGGGCTCGATGGACGCGGTGTTCGAGACCTTGAAGAAGGAGTGGGGCTCGCTCGACTTCGTCGTGCATGCGATCGGCTTCTCGAACAAGGACGAGCTGCGCGGACGTTACGTCGACACCTCG
>CAYXQB010000127.1:0-9409 GCA_964466435.1 uncultured Flavobacteriaceae bacterium
GCGAGAAGAAGCGGTCCAATCCCGACATTCAGCCGATCGCCGGCAAGCTTCCGATCGTGCATGTCGACGAGATCACGCCCGAGATGCTGATCATCGAGGCGGTGCCGACCGAGACCGAGGTCGTCGCCATCCGCGCCCTGTCGCGCGACCAGCGCGACTGCCGCGACCATATCGAATCGGTCGCCAAGGACCACTGGCCGACGCAGACCGCGGCGCGCAAAGAGCTCGCCATGAAGGTCGACCTTGTGACCGCGCAGCTGCTGAAGCGCAACCTCACCTACGGCAACGCCAACCGGCTGATGCAAGAGGCCGCGCTTGAGGCCGAGGGCAAGTTCACGCAGGACCGCAAAGAGCAGCTCGCCCAAGCCCGGATGCAGGAAGTGGAAGCCTGGCGCACGATCGGCGACGGCGTTCGCGCCATCGCGGGGACGCAAAAGCCGGATCCTTCCGGCGATCCGTGCACCTGGGTCGACAACAACGTCGACTGCAGCGCGCACTGACGGGGGTTGCCGCAACTTACCTCCCGCCGCTTCAATGGCCGCTTCCGAATCGGATGAGGAACGGTCATGACGGACGCGCTGGAACTCGAGTTCAACGAACGCAACAAGCGCATCGGCATTCTGATCGCGGTGATGGCGGGCGCTCTGGCGTTTTCGGAGGCTGGCGGCAGCAACGCCTCGGCCGATGCGCTGCGCGGCACGGTCGAGCTTTCGAACACCTGGGCGTTCTTTCAGGCCAAGACCATCCGGATGACGACGCTGAAAGCGCAGGCCGATTCGCTTGAGTTGCTTACCGCCGAGATGGCGCCCGGCCCCCAGCGCGAGGCGGTGACGAAGACGATCGCCGACTGGCGGGCGGCGGCTGCGCGCTACGACAGCGAGCCCGAGACCGGCGAGGGCCGCAAGGAACTTTCCGCCAGGGCCAAGGCGATCGAGACGGACCGCGACAACGCCGCGGCCGCGAACGCGACGTACGATTTGTCGAGTTCCGCATTGCAGCTGGGCATTCTGCTCGCCTCCGCCGCGGTGGTGACGAGCGTGTTGTGGCTTGCCTATATCGGCGCCGGGCTTGGCGTCGTTGGCGCGGTGCTGGGCTTCATGGGCCTTTGGGCGCCGCATGTTTTGGGCGGCTGAAACCGTTGCACGGCCAAGATGCGCAATCATATCCGTTAGAAGCGTTAGATCGGCTGATCTCTGCGGTTTCATCCGTTAGAAATCCGTTTGATATGCGTTAGGTATCCGTCTGTGACATCCCGTTCGTTTGGCGGAAATGCGCCCGACCGCTGCGCGCCCTCTCGAGCAGGTGGCGCCGCGATGACATAAGTAGAGCGCTTACTGCACTAAGGCAGCCATGCACAACGCCGCGGACAATTTGTCCGCGGCGCCTAGATCCTGCGTCGCGAAACTCTATCGCGTGAACCGCGCAACCGGCCCCTAGTGCGGGTTGCTGTAGCAGCCCCATTGGCGTTGCATGCCGCGCTGCCAGGCAAGCGCAGTGGCGAAGATCTGGGCGTGTGCGTCCTTGATGCCTTCGGCGCGGTAGGTGTTCCACGCGCCGTTCCAGGTGTCGCCTCTGTACTGGAACAACCCGGTATAGGGACCGGCCGGGTTGACGATCGACGCGTTGCCGCCGGACTCGCACATCATGACCTTGAGCATGCGATCCTCGGAGTCGGAATACGGATGCTTCGCGCGGGCCTCTGCGATCCAGGCGCGGTATTGGGCGAGCGATTCCTCGCCGACGCCGGTGCGTCGCGACCGCGCCGGCGGTGCCGCCTCCGCCGTTGGCGGCGCTGCCACAGGGGCAGCCGTGGGAACTGCCGGCGTGGACGCCGCGGGTGCGAGCGCAACCTCGTCCGTCGCGGGCTCCGCTTTAGGTGCCGCGGCCGAGGGCTGGTCCGAAGCGGGCTCAGCCGCTTGGGCTGGATCGATATCGATGACGGCGCGACGGTTGCGCGGCTCTCTCTGATGATCGCTCGTTTGCACCTCCAGCTGGTTCTTGCCCTTGCCGGTGGCGGTGATCGCGCTTGCGGGAATGCCCTCGGCGACCAGGGCGTTCTTCACCGTGACCGCGCGGGTTTGCGACAGGCGCTGATTGAACGCGGACGAACCTGCCGTATCGGTGTGACCCGTCACAAGGATCGAGGCGCTCCCTTCGCTGCGCGCGGCTTGCGCCGCTTGCTTGACCACCAGCATCGCGCCGTCGGTCAAGTTCGCTTTGTTGAAGCCGAAATAGACGATGAACTGCCGCGGTGCGGGCGGCGGTTCGGCCGGCGGGGCGCTCGTCACGGGTGCTTCAGGCTCCGCGTCCGCTTGCAGGTCGAAGCGGAGGCCCACGCTTACCGTGTGGTTTTCGTTCTCGAACTCGATGGCGGGCGCGGCGAAGCGCTGGAACTGCGGATCTTCGCTGGTCATGAAGCGGTAGGTGAGGACGAAATCGAGGCGATCGGTCAGCTGGTGCGAGACTTGTACGAGCACCTGTGCCGCGAAGACCCAATCGTCGTCGTCGCGCAACGGGATGAGCGTGTCGTCGGCTTCGACGAAGTTGCCGCCCAAGCCGATACCGAGCGAGAGCGCGGTGCGCTCCGACAGATCGATGTCGTGCACGAGGTTCAGCATGTGGGTGAATTGGCTGACGTCGCCCCAGCTGCCGGCGATGCACGGCCCGCCGAAGCTGATGCAATCGACTTCGTTCTGGCGCCAACCGGCCTCGAGCTCAAGGCGCCAATTCGATTCGAAGCGGTAGCCGACGTCGACAAAGGCCGCCCAACCGGATTCGAACTCAGCTTCCCAATTGACCGGACCGACGCCGACGATATCGATGCTCGCGTCGTCCACCCAGTTTGCACCGCCTTCGACGCCCACATACCAGCCCTGCGGCCGGTGTCCGGCCGAGGCCGTGGTCGCAAGCGCGTAGATCGACAGCCCAAGTGCCGACGCCAACAGAATGTTCTTCAACAACGCGATGTCCCCCATCTCTTGCCCAAACCGGCGCGATCCCCAAACCGCGCCCGTTCCCCTGACAGGCAAGTTTTCCTATCTCCGACTCACTCTTTAGGTGTGCGGACTGCAATGCATATGACGGCATTGGGAGCGTTTCGGTGCGCCGTGTTGTGGCTCAGCCACGCCCCGGTCGCGCAAAAACGGCGGCGCCCGTGACGTTAACCATAGGCCGACGGTGCTTGCGGGGACATGATCGTTGGAGTTGGCGAAGATCGACCGACTCATCGCCTCCGCCTTCACCAGCACAACGATCCAGGCCACCATGTGGCCCCGCCATCCAAGCCACCCTGCTGTGCCCGGCCGCAGCGAAGTGAGGGCCATAGGAAACGTATCCGGGGCGACAAGGCGACAAAGCGGCGGTGACTCGTTGAAGTAAGCCCGCCCACGTTTCGACCTCAAACTCCCTGAGCGCCATGGGGGGCGTCGTGTGCGCCCGCGGACAATTTGTCTGCGCCGGTGGCACACGCACGCAAGCGCAAATTCGAACCGCGGCGCCCGTTTTATGTCCCCACAACGCTCTGTGTCTCTCATGCAACGAGCGGCGCGCGACCGCGTTTGGCGCCGTAAATGGGGCCAGAACAGGCGTGGTACCGGGGCTCATCGGCCGATGCGAATCACGGCCGCGGACAAATGAGGGGACTGACGAATGCGTATCTTTGTTCTGGCGCTTGCCGCGGTTGCGGCGCTTGCGGCGCCCGTTTTCGCCGGGGCGTTCACCGGCTACCGCGGCACCGGCGAGGTCTATGCCGGCGGCGGCCGCAACTTCGGCGACGACTCGGATGTCGATGAGCAAACGCCGTTTATCTACGGCGCCCGCGCCGGGGTTTTCATGCAACTCGGGGAATCGTTGACCGGGCATCTCGATCTGTTCTTCGAGAACGGCATCGATGCCGTGGATGACTCCGGCGAAAGCGACTACGTCAACGGCGGCGGCGTGCTGCACGTCAACTATACGAAGGCGCAGCGTTTTGCGCTGGGCATGGCAGCGGGCCTCTTCGGCGGCACCGTACTCACCCAAGAGGATCAGACCTATTGGATGGTTGCGGCCGAGGGGCGCTTTCCGCTTGAGCGCACGTCGCTGTGGTTCCAAGTGGGTACTTCGACGCGCTGCAGGAATGCCATATGTGCTACCAGCAGTTCTGGCGCGAGGTGTCGTTCGTGCGTGCCGGCGCGGCCTATTTCATAGAGGACGACCTGCGCCTGGGCGCCGAGTATGCGGCCTATGACGGTTATGTCGAAGGCCAAGATCAGGCGCCGTTGCGGGACCTTTCGCTGGAGTTGGAGCAGCAGTTCGGCGATCGGATGTCCGGCTTCGTGCGGTATCGCAACACGTACTTTGCAAACGAGGACGAAGACGATCCGTTGACGCAACACGCGGTGTTCGTCGGGGTTCGCTTTCAGTGGGGCGAGGGTTCGGCGGAAACACTGCGCGCGAAAGAGACGTACCGCTCGATCGGCGCACCCGACGTGGCGTACTCGATCGCCGTGTCGGACGAGTTCGACTGACCCTGTTGCGACGCTGGCGGTTCGTTCCATCGCGTTGATGGCGAGCCGTCAGCGGCGTTGGCGTCGCGGCTAGGCGCCCCAGCCCCCTCGCTAGCTTCACCTGATTTGGTAATTGACGATGCCAAGCGCGAAGGCAATTCGGATAGCGCGGCTCGAAACTCTTGGATCGCCTCCTCCTTCTCGCGCTGACCCGTAAGCAGACCTCTAAGTGCCGCCTCGGAAAGACCGCTTATGTCCCGCGCTTGATCCACGGGTCGCCGGGGGTGGCGAGGTAGGTGCGGTAGACGTGGTCCCAGGGGATCAGCGGGAGAAGGACAACCACCGCGGCGCATTCGTAGAGGGTTTGCGTGGTGTTTTCGTCGAGCGTGCCGGCTGTGGCTTGCGGGAGCGCCATGCGGGCGAGCCAGATCGCTTTCCAGGTCAGTTCGAAGAACAGCAGCGGCAGCATCTTCAGCGGATAGCGCAGGCCTAAGATCGCGAGTGCGCCGAGCGCGGCCAGCATCGCTTTGACGACGCCGGACATCAGGGACCAGCTTTTCGCGAGGTCGAAGATGTCGGGCCAGATGACGGCGCCGAGGCCCGCGGCCAGCAGCAGGTAAGCGAGGCGTAGCAGGTTCAGGCGCCACGTGGGGATCGTTGTCATGCGGGCGATCTTGGGCGCGGCGGTGGGCGGCGGCCATGATCCTGCGCGCCAAAGACTTGATCGCCCGCTCGCGCCAGCCGCTATAAGGGGGCCATAGCGATCAAGGATTCGTGAGATGACGAAGCGCAAGCGGCCGGCCGAAGGGGTTCGGTACGACATCATTCTGGTCGGCGCCACGGGGTATGTGGGGGCGCTGATCGCCGAATATCTCACCGCGCGCGCAGGGGATAATGCCGTGCGCTGGGCGATGGCGGGGCGGAATGCTTCGAAGCTCGAGGCGGTGAAGGCGGGGCTTGGGGCCAAGGGCGAACGCATCGCCACCATCGTCGCCGATACGTCGAACCGGGCGGAGATGGATGCGCTGGTCGCGCAGACGAAGGTCATTCTCACCACCGTCGGGCCTTACGCGAAGTACGGGTCGGAGCTGGTGGCCGCGTGCGCGGCGGCGGGGACCGACTATTGCGACCTGACCGGCGAGGCGCAGTGGATTGCCAAGATGATCGACGCGCATCAGGCGGAGGCCGAAGCCTCAGGTGCGCGCATCGTGCCGTGTTGCGGGTTCGATTCCATTCCCTCCGACCTCGGCGTGTTGTTCCTGAACGAGGAGGTGCGCAGGCTGACGGGCAAGCCCTGCACCGCCATCCGCATGCGCGTGAAGTCGATGAAGGGCGGCGCCAGCGGTGGCACGATCGCCAGCATGATGAACCTCGTCGAGGAAGCGACGCGCGATCCCGCGGTGCGCAAGATGCTGGGCAATCCTTATGCACTGAACCCCGAAGGCGCGCGCAAAGGGCCGCGCCAGCCGGGCTCCGTGCCGGTGACGTACGACAAGGACGCCGCGTCGTGGACGGCGCCGTTCGTGATGGCGGGGATCAACACGCGCGTCGTGCAGCGGTCGAACGCGGTGATGAATTACGCCTATGGCCGCGACTTCCTCTACGACGAAGCGATGCTGACCGGCGGCGGGCTGTTCGGCGCGCCGGCGGCCGTGGCGCTGACCGGAGCGATGGGGGCGTTCGGGCTTGCGGCCGCGTTCTCGCCCACGCGCTCGCTCTTGAACAACTACGTGTTGCCGAAGCCCGGCCAGGGTCCAACGGCCGAGCAACGCGAGCGCGGAAGCTATGACCTGTTGTTCGTGGGCACGGCTGTGGACGGGCGCACGTTCAAGGCGCGCGTCACGGGCGATCGCGATCCGGGGTACGGCTCGACCGCGAAGATGATTTCGGAGGCGGCGATTTGTCTTTCGGAGTTGGGCGACGATGTGGGCGGCGGGTTCTGGACGCCGGCCTCCGCGCTAGGCCTGCCCTTGATCGAGCGGCTGCGCGAACACGCGGGGCTGACGTTCGAGATGGTGGATTGATCCGGACGGCCGGCTTGGCCGTAGTTCGCTCATGACATCACGCAATGAGACGGCCGCGCCGCCCGCCATCGTTTGGTTCCGGCAGGATTTGCGGCTCTCCGACAATCCGGCGTTGGCAGCAGCCATTGCGGCGAAGGTGCCGATCGTGCCGCTCTACGTGCTCGACGACGCGGCCGCGGGCACGTGGAAGGCGGGCGGCGCGTCGCGCTGGTGGCTGCACAAGAGTTTGGAGGCGCTTTCGCGCGATCTGGCCAAGCGCGGGGCGCGGTTGATCTTGCGGCGCGGTCGGGCGGACAAGGTGTTGCTCGAGCTCCTTGCCGAGACCGGGGCCAAGGCCGTGTTCTGGAATCGGCTTTACGAGCCGTGGGCGACGGCGCGCGATGCGAAGCTGAAAGAGACGTTGAAGGCGCGCGGTGTTGCGGTCTCGAGCTTCAACGGGTCGCTTCTGAAAGAGCCGTGGGAGGTGAAGACCGGTGGCGATACGCCGTTCAAGGTGTTCACGCCGTTCTGGCGCGCGGCGCGTTCGACGCTAGAGCCTTCGTCCGCTCTGCCCGCGCCGAAGTCTTTGATGCCTTGCGATGCGTGGCCCGCGTCCGATGCGTTGGCGGACTGGCAGCTTCTGCCGACACGGCCGGATTGGGCGCGCGGGTTTGCGCCGCTATGGACGCCAGGTGAAGCGGGCGCGCGGGCGCGGCTTCAAGGCTTCGTCGACGACGGGTTGCTGCGTTATGCGGACGGGCGCGACAGGCCTGCGGAGGACAACACCTCGCGCCTCTCGCCGCATCTGCATTGGGGCGAGATCAGTCCGCGCCAAGTTTGGCATGCGATCGAGGTCGCCAAACAGAGCCCGCGTGCGGAGGCGAACGGCGACAAGTTCCTCTCCGAAATCGGCTGGCGCGAGTTTTCGTATCACCTGCTCTATCACTTCCCGACGTTGCCGGAGCGGAACTTCCGGCCCGCGTTCGATGCGTTTCCGTGGATCGACGACAAGGCGGGGTTTCGCGCGTGGACGAAAGGCGAGACCGGCTATCCGCTTGTGGACGCGGGCATGCGCGAGCTTTGGGTCACCGGCACGATGCACAACCGCGTACGCATGGCGGCGGCGTCGTTCCTGATCAAGCATCTGATGATCGACTGGCGGCGCGGAGCGGCGTGGTTTTGGGATACGCTGGTCGACGCGGATCTCGCGAACAACTCGGCGAGTTGGCAGTGGGTCGCGGGGTCCGGCGCGGACGCGGCGCCTTACTTCCGCATCTTCAATCCGGTGCTGCAAGGCGAAAAGTTCGATCCGGACGGGGCGTATGTGCGGCGGTGGATTCCGCAGCTTGAAGCCTGCGACACGCGCTTCGTGCACCGGCCTTGGGATGCGCCTAATTTTCGAGCGCTGAAGTACCCGGCGCCGATCGTCGCGCACGACCGGGCACGCAAACGCGCGCTGGACGCGTTTCAGGCGTTGGGGGCGAAGGCGGGTTAGTCTTGCATCCGGCGCGCCGTCTTGGCTTGATCGCGGATCGACGATGCGGGAGGCGGGATGCGGCGGGCTTTGGTTTGGGGCGGCGGGGTTTTGGCGGTGCTTGCCGCGCTGTTCGTCGTTTTTTTGCGGCCGACGATCGTGCCCGCGTTCGACGGGGCGTCCTATCTCAAGAACGGCGAGAGGTACGACGTGCGGGTTATGCGCGACTCGTTCGGCGTGCCGCATGTCTACGGCAAGCGCGACGAGGACGTGGCGTTCGGGCTCGCCTACGCGCATGCGGAAGACGACTTCGCCACGATCCAGCAGTCGCTGATGACGAGTCGCGGGCGGCTGGCGCTCGTCGACAATCAGAGCCCGCGGCTTTTCAATGCGCTGACGAGTGCGGTCGGGCTCGGGCGCTGGTTTACGGTCGAGGGCGGCGATCCTGCGATCACCGATTACCTCGTGCAGCTCATGCGCGTGCGGCAGCGCGTCGACGGGCAGATGAAGTCGAACATCGCGGAAGGGCTGATTTCGCACAAGACGCGCGATGTGCTGGCTGCCTATGCGGACGGGATCAATCTTTACGCGGCCGAGCATCCCGATCGCGTGGTCGCGGGGTTCAAGGGCGTGAGCGCGGACGACATCGCGGCGGGCTTCGTGTTCTTTACGCCTTTGTTCTTCGGGCTGGAGCGGCATATCGGCGAGATGTTCGGGCCGGAGCGCGCGCGGGAGCTTTCCATTCCACAGGGCGCAGGATCGAACGCGATGGCGGTCGCCCCTGCCCGCTCAGCCGATCAGGCCACGCGCCTCCTCATCAATTCGCATCAGCCGTACAAAGGGCCGCTTGCCTGGTACGAGGTGCGGGTAAAGTCGGAGGAAGGCTGGGACCTCGCCGGCGGGACGTTTCCGGGGACACCGTTCGTGCTGCACGGCTTCGGGCCGAAGTTCGGGTGGGCGAACACGGTCAACACTCCCGACCTCGCCGACGTTTATGTGCTGACCGTCAATCCCGACAATGCGAACCAGTACAAGTTCGATGGCGCGTGGCGGGATTTCGAGCGCTCGGAGGCGGAGATCGAGCTTCGCGTTCTGGGGCCGCTTGCGATCCGCGTGAAGCGCGACGTCTTGTGGTCGGTGCATGGGCCCGTCATCCAGCGGCCGCACGGCACGTATGCGCTGCGCTATGCGACGATGGATAAGATCAACCAGGTCGAGGCCTATTACCGCATCAACAAGGCCGACAGCTACGACGCATTCGTCAAGGCGCTGGAGTTGCAGGCGATTCCGAGCTTGAACTACACGTTCGCGGATCACACCGGGCGCATCGCCTATATCTACAACGGCGTGTTTCCGAAGCGCGATCCGGCTTACGACTGGCAGAAGTATCTGCCGGGCGATACGTCGCGCGCGCTGTGGGAGGGGTATCTTCCGTTCGAGAGTTC
>CAYXQB010000128.1:0-9335 GCA_964466435.1 uncultured Flavobacteriaceae bacterium
GGCTTCGTCCCGTAGAGCTGCTGATAGCGCGTGATGAAGTTGACGCGTTGTTCCTGCGGCGGCACCGCGAACCAACCGCCATGGAGCGACGGTTCGCTCGCGACCGCCGGGTCGTCCCAAAGGCCTGTCCCGATGAACTTCACCTTGCGCGAGTCCACGCCCTTGATCGTGAGGATCGGCCCAAGGCTTCGAAGCATCGTCCCGCCCTCAGGCAGGAAGATCGTATCGAAGCCCATCTTTGCGATCGCCTTCACCGCGGGTTCGATCGATTGGGGATTCGGCTGATACGTCTGCACCGCGACGACCTCGCGGCCGCTTTGCGCAACCGTCGTGCGGAACGCCTCTTCGACGCGCTTGCCGTAGGGCGTCTCGGGCACCAACGCCACGAACTTGCCCCGGCCCTTCGACGCCGCATAGGAAACGACGCGGCTGACCTCCTGCTCGGGCAGGAACGAGAGCAGAAACACGCCGTCGCCGGCGACCGTGCGATCCGTCGAAAACGCGATAACGGGAACGTTCTTCGCCCGCGCGATCGGCGCCACCGCCCGCACGTCGTTTGCGAGCAGCGGCCCCAGGATGATCTCGGCGCCCTTGGCGATCGCATCGCTGGCGGCAGCCGCCGCCGTCTCGGGCGTCGGCCCCGTAGCGCGCGGCATCAGCAACATCGAGCGCGCGCCCATGTCGAACATCGCCATCTGCGCGGCATCGAGCAGCGCCTGCGCCACGCCCCGCGTCTCCTTCGACGAATGGCCGAGCGGCAGCAGCAGCGCGATCCGAACCTGCCCATCCGCGGGCACCGGCGGCGGCGTCGGCGTTTGGGACGGGATCACGGCGGTCGGCCGCGGTGCGTCGGTGGAGATCGTCCGGGGCTTGTCGTCCCCGAAAAGCCCCATGCCTTCGCAGGCACTAAGGGCCACCCCCATCGTCATCAGGACGGCGATCGTCCACAATGCGCGCAACCAGCGGGCCGAGTCAGAGTCGAACAAACGCGATGTCACGGATGAGCATCCTTCAAAACGGCAGAAAATATGGGCTCGAAGACTAACGACCGTGGGTCTCGAAGTAAATCGGACGAGCCCTTATCCCCAGGGCTCTACCTGGTCGCGACACCCATCGGCAATGCAAGCGACATCACATTACGTGCGCTTCATGTGCTGGCTGAAGCAGACGCCGTTTTCGCGGAAGACACCCGTGTGACGGCTAAGTTGCTCGCGCTGCACGGGCTAAGCCGTCCGCTCCACTCCTACCGCGAGCACAACGCCGAACGTGCCGAAACCGAAATACTTCGTGAGTTGGACCACGGCCACGCTGTCGCGTTGGTCAGCGACGCCGGCACCCCGCTGGTCTCCGACCCCGGCCAGCGCCTCGTGGAATCGGTTGCGGCCAAGGGTCATCGGGTGTTCCCCGTTCCCGGCGCCTCTGCGGCACTCGCGGCGCTAACGGCATCGGGCCTGGCGGGCGACAAGTTTCTATTCGCGGGCTTCTTGCCGGCACATGGGCCCGAACGTCGCCGCGCGATCCGCGAACTCGAAGCGGTGCCGGCCACGCTAATCTTCTTCGAAGGGCCAAGCCGCCTCGCCGACGCGCTCGCCGATCTCGCCGCGCTGCTGGGCGCGCGACCGGCCGTCGTCGCGCGCGAACTCACGAAGCTCTACGAAGAAATCCGCCGCGCGCCGCTCACCGATCTCGCCGCGCACTACGCATCGCATCCGGACGTTAAAGGCGAAATCGTGATCGTCGTGGCAGCACCTTCGGGTGCCGCAGAAGCCGTCGCCGTCGACAAGCTCGACGCGCAGCTCACCGAAGCACTGCAACGCCACCCCGTCAAAGACGCCGCCGCGATTGTGGCCGCGGCCTTGGGCCTCCCGCGCCGCGAAGTGTACGCCCGCGCGCTCGAACTGAAGAAACAAGACCCGTGAGCGTCGAGCGCGAAAAGGCCCGCGCACGCGGCACGGCCGGCGAATGGATCGCCACCTCCTACCTCGCCGCCAAAGGTTACAGAATTTTGAGCCGCCAGTTTCGCGTACATCGCGGCGAACTGGATATCGTCGCCCTCACGCCTTTCTGGACGCAGCGTACGCTCGTCTTTGTCGAGGTGCGCGCTCGCGAAACGGTTGAGGCCGCAGCCGACTCCGTCGGCGCAACCAAGCGTGAGCATGTCGAGACCGCTGCCAGGTTGTTTCGCGCCAGAAAGCCAAAATTAAACAAACTACCGCATCGATTCGACCTGGTGTTGCTGGCGCCGGGCCGTTGGCCGCACCACATCATCGACGCTTGGCGCGTTTGAGTCTCGAAGAGGTGTGACCCATGAGTATGTTTCGATTTCTGATCGCCGCCGCTTTCGGCGTAAGCCTGACCGGCTGCGTCGGCGTTTCCTTGAACACTGAGGAACGCTCTTTTTCGCACGCCCTTGGCGACGTGAACGCGCGCACCGATCTGAACGCGCGTCTTCTCGCCGAAGGCCCCGCGATGTTCGCGAACGTCGCGACCTCCGTCATCGAGGGCCGCGTCCATTTGTCGGGCACCGTGCCCACGAATGAGGACCGCTTGACCGCGACCCGCATCGCCTGGGGCACGCCGAACATTAAGGAAGTCGTCAACGACATCGAAGTCACGAACGAAGGCGACCTTCTGGACACCGTCCGCG
This sequence comes from uncultured Flavobacteriaceae bacterium, assembly GCA_964466435.1. Classification (GTDB taxonomy): domain Bacteria; phylum Pseudomonadota; class Alphaproteobacteria; order Micropepsales; family Micropepsaceae; genus SZUA-430. Next base: position 2,648 of record CAYXQB010000128.1, read on the forward strand.
ACCGCTGGATCAACACCCAAGTCCGCGCGCGCATCTTGGGCGACGGCGCGATCAAGGACATCAACTACACGATCAATACCCAGAACCGGACGATCTACATCCTGGGGATCGCGCAGGATCAGGCCGAACTCGACCGTGTTCTCGCGCACGCGCGCTCTATTCCCGAAGCCCGCCGTGTGGTGAACTACGCGCTCCTGAAAGACGACCCGCGCCGCTTCGCCTGGCCCACCGAGGTTGCCGAAGCATCGCCGGAGCCCCAACCGGAACCATAGGAATGGCCGACGAGAGAACGCAGCAGATCTTGCGCGAGCTCCAGATAGTGGGGCAGGGCGACGATGCTGCGATTCCTCTTGCCGAGACGGCGCTCAATCTGGCCGCGCTCGATCACTTGGGCGTAGACCTCGCGCCCTACCGCGATCATCTGCGCCAACTGGCGGACGATGCGCGCGAAAGCTACGCCGCCGTTCGTCATGGTATGGCGGAAGTTCCGGCAGCGGCCCGTGCGCTGGCAGACACGATCGGCGTGCGCCACGGCTATCAGGGCGACAACGCGACATTTGACGATCCGCAAAACGCCGACCTGATCAGCGTGATCGACCGCCGGCGCGGTCTGCCCGTTTCGCTGGGCATCCTCTACATCGACCTCGCCCATCGCTTGGAGGTGCCGGCCCACGGCCTCAACACGCCTGGGCATTTCCTGATGGCGCTCGGCGAGGGCGACCTCGCCCGTGTGATCGATCCGTTCAACGGCGGCGTGGTCTTGAACATGGAAGAGCTGCGCCCCTGGCCGCAGTTGCCCGAAGACCACCCTGCAAAATACGGCCCCGTCGGCCGCCGCGATGTTCTTCTGCGCTTGCTGAACAACATCCGCTCCCGCGCGCTCGCCAGCAAAGACTCGATGCGCGCACTCACGATCACGGAGCGCATGGTCCTGATCGCCCCGCGCCGCGCCGACCTCTGGCTCGAACTCGCCAAGGCAAGCGAGTTGGTCGGAAAAATGAACGCTGCGATCAACGCCGCGCGAAACTGCATCGGTCTAGCCGGCAGCGACTCGCCCTTAGGCCGCCAAGCCGCGTTCGCACTGCAGTCCCTGAAGCTGCGGGTAAACTGAGGCATCTCAGCTTTTCTGCTCGATACCAACGTCGCTATCGACCTACGCGATGGCGATCCTGCGATCAGCGCGAAGATCGCAGCGCTGAATGACGCGGTCCTGATCTCCGTCGTGACGCGCATCGAACTCGAAGGCGGCGTCTATCGCGATCCTGTTTACGCAGCCGTTCGTCGCGCGCGTCTCGATGTGATGCTAAAAGCCATACCGGCGCTAGCCTTCGACGATACCGCCGCAGAGATGTATGGCAAGATCGTAGCAGGCTCCGGCGACTCGATGCGTAAACTCTTGGATCATATGATCGCGGCCCACGCGCTCTTTCACCGCTGCACGCTCGTGACCCGGAACCCCACTGACTTCGCCGGCGTTGGCGGTCTCCAACTGCTGGCTTGGTGACTACGAAAAATACTCGGTGCGGCGCCGCTTCCGCCGGGCGTTGAGCCACGTCGCAGCGAGCAACATCGCCGCCAGCGCCAGCACAACCAGCCCCATATTCAGGGCCTGCGTTCCCCGGCAAGCCTCACCGATACCGGCAAGCGCACCGCCATGACATGCGGCTTTGCCGATCCACATGGCCACCATTTTGTGGATGGCGTGATCGAGGAATGGGAAGAACAACATAGGCCCTGTGTCTCCTGCTCAAGCGTGAGCAAGGCAAACCAGGGACCACCGGCGCAATTTCGGTAAAGAATTGCTTAAAGGTGCGCGAGCGTGCCGAAAGGGGACAACGCGCTCCGGCCTCTTCGCCGAATGTATTTCGCGCCGAACGATCGGACACAATACGAAATTACGGAAAACGGTTTCTGTTTGATGTGTCGTCGCGCGTCGGTTCCCCTTTGGCGCTAGTTGCCTACCGCTACCGCAGGGCCGTCGTGTACGATGTTGCCGAGTGAATGAGGGGCAATGAAATGGCAGGCTCGGGAACACGTATTGCTGGAACGCTGCTGGTGGTCACGACGGCCGTAACGGGAATCGTGACCGGTGTCTTCAACAAGATCGGCGAGCGCGGCTACGATCGTCTCGTCGAAAATTGTGTCGATGGCGCTGATTGGTCGATCTGCGACTACGTCTTGCGGTTGGAGGGCATACCGCTGCCGCGACAAGTAGCGGCCGCCAGCGAGCCTCAACCCGCCACCCCCGCTCCCGAGGACCCGGCAGCCGCACCTGCCGAGGATCCGGCTGCGCCCATTGCTGGCGCGGCGCCTGCTGATGGGGCACCGACCGAAGCACCGGCTTCGCCAAGCGCGTCCGGGTGGTTTCCGCAAACCTCCGGGCGGGTCTTGGTTGACGCCGATGTGAACGGCAAGTCGTGTCCAACGCTTCGCATCATGCGCAACGAGATATTCGCCAGGTACGGCCATACGTTCAAAACGCCGGCAATGCGCAAGCACTTTGAATCACAGCCTTGGTATGTCGACCGCAACCTCAACGCGGACAGCCTGCTGACACCGGTCGAACAACAAAATGTTGCATTCATCCGGCTAGCAGAGACACGCCGCGAGTGCGAAGTGTAAACTGGCAGCGCACCGGGTGAGGCGTTCTTCGACATGCTGATCGATCGTCTTGGCGTACGCAGAGCGGCGATTTTGGCGGTCGTCGGCGCGGCGATGATGACGGCCATGCCGCAGGTCTTGCGGGCGGCGAACGCCACACAGGTGGTTGATGAAGGGGTTCCGCCCAAAGCCAACGAAGAGTGGTGGCTCGAAAAAGTCTGGCGCCACCTCCAAAACGCCGGAGGCAGCTGCACGCGCCGTCTGGTCAGCGCCTATCCCGCGTCGCTGGCGTCGGCGCCGGGTGGGATTCGCGTGCTGCGCACCGGCCTCGAGATTCCCTGCGGGCAGGTCAGCAGCAATCCCGATTTCGAATGGCGCCTTGCAAACGCCACACTGGCCGATCAGCTTTCGCAAATCTATCCGGCCGGCAGAAACTTCAAGATCCCCCTAGGCGACAACGATCCGGGCAGGCTGCGTCACGTGCCGTTGTTCATGGCGATGTACGGAAGCACCGAAGCGCAAGTGCGCGCGAACCTGACGCCGGTGCGCTGGGTGGACGGCACGATGGTGCCGATGAGCCGGATCAACGGAGCGGCGGGCGCGCTCGCGAACGTGGTCGCCGACCTTCAGAAACTGCCCCCCGCATATCGCAAGTACCTCGATCAACCGGCGGGCACGTTTAACTGGCGCCAAGTCGCCGGCACCGACTACCTGTCCGCCCATAGTTTCGGGGTCGCCATCGACATCAACATTCGCGAAGCCGATTATTGGCGCTGGAACGCCAAACGGGCCGGCGGTGCTGGCTACCGCAACCGCATACCTCTAGAGATCGTCGACATCTTCGAGCGGCACGGCTTCATCTGGGGCGGTAAGTGGGCCCACTACGACACGATGCACTTCGAGTACCGCCCGGAACTCCTGCCGCGCCTCTGAAGCAAGAGAGCGGAGTAATGTGGGGGCATGATGACTATTTTCCACGCGTGCGTTGCGCCATCGCGTACTGAAGCCGTTCAGACGATAGCCACAACGCTGCTGCGCGTGTTGCCAATGCTTCGGAAACGCAGGCGCAGCAACGGCCTACGTCACAGCACGCCAATGTCGTGCAGCCACTGCTTTACCTGTCCAGGCCATTGCGTCGTGATTGGATCGGTCGTTGGCCGCATCCCAAAGGCATGGCCGCCCTTTGCGTAGAGGCGCATATCGACGGGCACGCCAGCGTCGTTCAGCGCCAGCGCATAAGCCATCGGCTCGCGAATGTCATCGATGGGATCGTTCATGGCATGAATGATCAGCGTCGGCGGTCCTTTCGCGCTGATTTTCACCCACGGCTTGAGTTCAAGGTTGTTCTTGCCCTTGCTGTTATCCAACATGCGCGCCGTGTAGGCGACGATCGCGAAGTCAGGCCGTGGCGATTGTTGGTCGGCCGCGTCGGTAAGCGGATACGTGCGCTCTTCTGTGTTGCTCATATTCGCGACGAGATACGCGCCGGCCGAAAAGCCGATCACGCCGATCTTGTGCGGATCGATCCCGTAGGTCGACGCCCGTTGCCGCAGCAACCCCATCGCACGCTGGGCGTCTTCCAGACCCAACAGCACCTTTGGCCGCTGTTGCTTCCCGTTCTTCTTCGGCCACACTTGCGGCGTCCGGTATTTCAGCATGACGCAGGTTATGCCCTGCTGGATCACCCAATCGCAGATTTCAGTGCCTTCCAGATCGGTTGCCACGGCATGGAAACCGCCGCCGGGCAGGACCAGAATCGCAGCGCCGTTGCCCTGCCTCTTCGGCTTGTAGATGGTCATGGTTGGCCTGGTGACATAGCTCGCCCAGTGCCATTGCCTCCCCCCGACAAGAGGTGAGCCATTGCCGGTTGCCTCCGGATGATCGCCGGTGTCGGGCTTCGCAAGCGTGACGTTCGCTGGCCATAGCGGCACCTGCTTACCGCCGGCGGCCGGTTGCCACACGCCTTGCCGTTCGACCTTCGGCACCTCGACGATGGCTGGCGAGCTGTCGGTTTTGCTTGCCTGACCAAAAACCGCTCCAGCGAGCCCAAGGGCGAGCAGCAGCGAGTGAGAGACGAAGCGGGCTCGTGGCAAAATCAATTCTCCTCTGAAGACCGATCTGAAGAGCGATAGGGCTCGCGAAGCAGGATTGGGCTGAGAGAACGTCCGGTGCTTTTTTCTTGCTTTCGTTCTATCTTTGTTCTATTCCCGTCGGCACGCAACAAAAGCCGATGGTTCGATGATAACCGAAGATGGACGCGGTGCGCCGCCGTGCCGGCCACACCGGGATTTGGCGGCGCTCAGTCGCGCGCTTTATCCACCTAACTTCCGGGTACATGGGGTTGTTCGCTCAAAATTTGACCCGGTATCCCCCCGCCAAAGCTCGAGCCTCAAGCGATACCCCGCCGCGCACGGTGCACGAAGATCACGAAGGTGGCACGCCAATCCGCACAGGCGACGCGTGTCGCACATGCCTCGCATCGAGCGGCAGGCTTGCGCGCGGAACCGGCTGTTCGCTTTCCCCGCGGCTTGGGCTAAATGGCACCACTGAACGCGATCGCAAAGTGTCTCGCAATCCAAGGACGCCGCCATGCCGTTAACCGTCGCCATCCAAATGGACCCGATCGACAAGATCGACATCGGCGGCGACTCGACGTTTGCGCTGGCGCTTGAAGCGCAGGCTCGTGGTCACAAGCTTTGGTACTACCTGCCCAAACACCTGGCGCAGCGCGGGGCCAAGGTCTCCGCCGCCCGCGCGCAAACACTCCAGGTGCGCAACGAACGCGGCAACCACTTCACGATTGGCGCGGCCCAGCCGCTCGACCTTTCGACGGTCGACGTTGTGCTGCTACGCCAAGATCCGCCGTTCGACATGGGCTACATCACGACGACCCACATCCTGGAGCGCCTGCCCAAAAACGTGCTCGTCGTGAACGACCCCTATTGGGTCCGCAACTCGCCGGAAAAAGTCTTCGTCACCGAATTCCCGGATCTGATGCCGCCGACGCTCATCACGAGCGACCCTGACGCCATCCGCGCCTTCCGCGCCGAACACGGCGAGATCGTGATCAAGCCGCTCTACGGCAACGGCGGCGCGGGTGTCTTCCGCATTCAACCGGGCGATGAGAACCTGAACGCGATGATGGAGTTCTTCAACGCCTTCGTGCGCGAGCCGATGATGGTGCAGCGCTACGAACCGAAAGTGCGCGAAGGCGACAAGCGCATCATCCTGGTCGACGGCGAACCGGTCGGCGCCATCAATCGCGTGCCGGCAAAGGGCGAGGCGCGCTCGAACATGCACGTCGGCGGCCGCCCGGAAAAAACCGCACTCACGCCGCGCGACAAGGAAATCTGCGCCCGCCTCGGGCCGGAGCTCAAACGCCGCGGCCTCATCTTCACCGGCATCGACGTGATCGGCGACCACCTCACCGAAATCAACGTCACCTCGCCCACCGGCATCTGGGAGGTGAAGCGCTTCGAAGGCGTCGACGTCGCCGCCTTGATCTGGAACGCGATCGAAAAGCGCCATGCAGCTTGAATTGTAGCGGAATGTATCAACCGCCGCTTTAGGCCACGCTTTCGCCCCATTCGACACCGTTCATGCGCAAAACGCTTGAGGAGAGCATCGGCGTATGACCGTCGCGCACATCTCGACCGTCGCCTTCGTCGGCATCGAAGCGCGCGAAGTCGACGTGCAGGTGCACATGGCCGACACGACGGCAGGCCTGAAGGAGGGCATGGCCATCGTCGGCCTCGCCGACAAAGCCGTCGCCGAAAGCCGCGAACGCGTCCGCGCCGCGCTCCACGCCGTGGGTCTCGCGCTCCCCTCAAAGCGCATCACGGTCAACCTCTCGCCCGCCGACCTTCCGAAAGAAGGCAGCCACTACGACCTGCCGATCGCGCTCGGCCTTCTCACCGTGATGGGGGTTCTCCCCGCGCCCGAAATGGCGAGCCACATGGCGTTGGGCGAACTCTCGCTCGACGGCGCGCTGATCCCGGTCGCCGGCATCCTGCCAGCCGCGATCAAGGCGCTCGAACTCGAACGCACGTTCGTCTGCCCCAAAGACTCCGGCCCCGAAGCCGCCTGG
>CAYXQB010000129.1:0-9116 GCA_964466435.1 uncultured Flavobacteriaceae bacterium
CTTCGGGCGCAAGGCCGAACAGCGCCATCGCCGCAAGATACCCCGAAGCGCCCGCGTGGCCGACCGACGAGTAGAGTACCGCCGCAACGAAGATAAAAGCGGTGAGTGCGAGATCGGCTTCCGTCATGTGTTCCAATTAGCCGCGCAACAGATCAAAACGGATACGACCTTGCATCGCGGCCTCTAGAACGCACCGCGCTGGTAGTCCGCAAACGCCTGGCGCAATTCCGCCTCGGTGTTCATGACGAACGGCCCATACTTCGCGATAGGCTCGCGCAACGGCTTGCCGGCGACGACGAGCAGCCGTGCCGCTTCCGTCCCTACGGCAAGCGAAAAAGCCCCCTTGTCGGACAAGACGGCGAGGTCGCCGCGCCTGAGCACTCGGCCACCCGCGTCGAGGGCGCCGTCTATCACGAACGCGAAGCCGTTGTGACCGTCGGGGATCGGCACCTGCGCCACGGCGCCAGGACTGACCGTGATGTCGGCGATGAACGGTGCGGTCACGCGCTCCGGCCCGGGCCCACGCGCGTCACCCCAACGTCCGGCGATCAGCTTTGCTGTCACACCGTCGGCAACCGAAATCTGCGCGATCGCCGCCGCCGGAATGTCGGCGTACCAAGGCGCGCGCATCTTCTCGGCCGCGGGCAGGTTCAGCCACAGCTGAAACCCGGACATCAACCCTTCGGTCTGCGCCGGCATCTCGGAGTGCACGACACCCCTCCCCGCCGTCATCCACTGTACGCCCCCGTCGGTGATCAGCCCCTCGCCGCCCTTGTTGTCCTTATGCCTGAGACTGCCCGCGATCATGTAGGACACGGTCTCGAACCCGCGATGCGGATGCGCGGGGAAGCCGGCGATGTAGGCCTTGGGATCGTCGGAACCGAAATTGTCGAGCATCAGAATCGGGTCGAGATCGGGAATCTCCGGCGTGCCGATCAGCCGCGTGAGCTTCACGCCCGCGCCATCCTGCGTTGGCATTCCGCGCGTGACACGAACAACACGACGCTCGCCCATCGGCCTGCTCCCTCGGTTACCGGCCCATGCTATATAGGTTGCTTGAGGATTTCGACCATGCGGCTCCGTCCAGTCAAAGTTGCAGACGCAGAAGCCATCGCCAAGGTCCACGTCGCGGCTTGGAACGAGACGTACCGTGGCATCATGCCGAATACGCTACTCGACCGGCTGAACGCCCCCGAACGCGCGAAAAGTTGGGCCGCTCGCATACCGACCTTCGACGAGTTCCGCCAAACCGTCATCGTGGCCGACGATGGCGGCGATGTCGTGGGCTTCGCCGGCTGTGGCCCCACGCGCAAGGACAACCTCGACAGCGACGGCGAAATCTACATGATCAACATCCTAAACCGCGCCAAGCGCCGCCACCTCGGCGCCCGGCTGATGCGCGCCATGGCGGACGCGCTCGAAGGCTGGCGCTTCCGAACCGCGGGTCTCTGGGTGTTGGAGAAAAATCTGCCCGCCCGCGCTTTCTATGCCCGCCTTGGCGGCACCGCCGGCATCGAGAGCGACGAGGACCACGACGGCGTCATGCTGAAAGACATTGCAATCCTCTGGCCGCGCATCGCAACGCTGCGCGATCGCGCGGACGAAGTCCTCAGCGCATCACGCTGAGCAGCGCCGCCAACGGCGCCCGCTTGACCAAGTCGTCAAGCCGCTGACGCGCCGACACGATACTGAACTCGGGTTCAGCCCGCGGATGCGGCGTCCCGATATAGTCGGACAAGAGAACGAATCGATAGCCGTCCGCTTCCAGGTTCTCGACAATCCGGGGCAATGCCTCGGCGGTGTGATAGCCCCGGCCATTGATGTGGAAGATCAGCACGTCGCCGGGCGCAACGTTCGCGGCCGTCCGCTTGACCAGCGCATCGGCCTTCTGGCTCCGGTCCGGGTCGCCCGAGGCCCAGCGCCAGTGTACGACGTGGTAGCCAAGGCTTTCGACCGCCCTTAGACCGGCCTCGTTGTAGTTGCCCGCAGGAAACCGGAAGAACTGCGGCTGGCGTCCCGTTACCCGCACGATCGCATCGTGCGCCCGGCCCACCTGATCGAGCACCGCCTCGGCCGAAAACCGCTGCATCGTATTCGGGTGGTTCCAAGAGTGGTTCTCGATATCGACGAAGCCGAGTTGCGCGAGCGCCTGTGTCTCGGCCGGATTCGACTCCACGAACCGTCCGGAGGCGAACACGGTGAACGGAATTTTGCGTTGAACCAGGAAGTCCAAGATGCCGCGATCGAACGCCATCTTCTCGCCCGCCTCGCACGCGTCGAAGGTCAGCGCGACCACGCGCTCGTCCGTTGGCAGACGCGTGACAAGGTCAGCGCGAGCCGGCCACGCCGCCAGAACGAGAATCGCAAAAAGAAAGAACCGCCCCGCCATGCGAATCCAATGCCCGACCGCCACCGCCCTTGCAAGCACGCGCAGGATGAAAAACGGCGCGGGCCCATTCTCGATACGCGAGGAATGGGCCCGCAAGATATCGGAGCCGCCCGCAGGACCTTGAGGAGAGACCACGGCCCCGATACTTGCGCCGAACTTCCGCGAGGGAAGAACGCCGGCGCACGAATAGAAATATGACCGTGCCCGCCCACATTCAAAACAAGTGAACGCGACAGGTCGCTGAATGGAAGCTTATCCAAATGACATGATCGCGCCGCAATTGCCGCCGAAGCCTGGCGTCGTTGCCAGTGACGTTGACGCGAACGTCAAGCCGCGTGCGAGAACTCTACCTGTGGAGAGCCTTGCGCACCTTTCGGAAGCGGCAGCCGCACCTCGACGCGCGTTCCCTGACCTTCCTCGCTTGTGATCGCGCAAGACCCGCCGTGCAACTCGCTGAGTGCGCGCACGAGCGTCAAGCCCAGCCCCGTGCCGCCTTGTGCTTGGGCGTAGCGGTTGTCGGCCTGCTCGAACGCGTTGAACACGCGCGCAATCTCGTCCCGCGAAATGCCGCAGCCCGTGTCTTCAACGACGAGCACCGCGCTATCGCCATCGCCCGACAACGTAACCGACACGTGCCCGGCACTCGTGAACTTGATCGCATTCGACAGCAGATTGAGCAGTATCTGCTTGAACGCGCGCGCATCTGCATAGACGCGCACATCGGCACCGCAAAGTGAGCGCAACGCGATGTTCTTGGCCGCCGCCCGGTCGCGCACGAGCTTCAGCGCCTCGTCGAACACGGCGGGCGCATCCAGCCACTCGCTGTCGAGCTTCATTTTGCCGGCCTCGATCTTGGCGACGTCCAAGATGTCGTTGATGAGGTTGAGCAGATGGTGTCCGCTGCCATGAATGTCGTGCGCGTAGGCGCGATAGCGCTCCGGCGCGTCGCCTAGCCCGTTACAGGCGATCATTTCCGAGAAGCCCAGAATAGCGTTCAGCGGCGTGCGCAACTCGTGACTCATATTGGCAAGGAACGAGCTCTTCATTTAGTTCGCCCGCTCGGCCGCCTGCCGCGCCCGCTCGGCCTCGTCACGCGCCTTAGCGATATCGGCCGCCAGCAGCTCGTTCTCGACCTGGACCTCGATGTTCCGGCGCACCAACTCGCTCGCAGCACGCACGTGCAACGACACGGCCACAAACCAAAGCGGCACCAGCACCGCAAAGATCTGCGCTATCGCCGACGTCTCGCCCAGAAACTTGGCCCAAAGGATGACGACGGCAAGCCCGCTACCCGCCAAGAACACCTCGAACCGGTGCATGCGCGAAATGATGCCATTCGTGATCCCGCACAGCACGAGAATCGTGAGCATCAACTGGTTGACCGGATTCCCGTCGATCCAGAACACCCAAATCAGCGACGCCCAAAGCGCGCTCATAAGGCTGAAGGACCCGATCAAAACCCAAAGCCAGTCGGTGGGTTCGAACGTCGCTGTCGTCCGCGCTTTGCGATAGCCGTTGTCGAGAAACAGCGTCACCAAGCACGTGGCGATGAGAAGACCGAGCCAGATCAGCGAGCTCGCAAGCGGCGCTGCGCCAAGCAGCGGAACAGCACCCGACAACACCCAGCACACCACCGCGCCCCAAACGGGCGTGCCGATCACCGCGCCGCGCGCCGGCGCAGCCAGCAGCTCAAGCTGCCGCGCGAGAACGCGGCGCTCGAACTGCTCGTGCGTCAACTGCGATGCGGCGGCGGTACTCATGGTTCTGTCCCAAACAGAACGCCGATGGTAAGCCTGACCCCTTAACGCGAGCTTGGTTCAATCGCATTGTTACTCGCGCATAAACCGTTTGCTCACCCCGCAGGAATGAGCGCTTTCGCAGCTTTCGCTTCATGGCTCATATACGATGTAAGCGCTTTAACCACGCCCATCCGCAAATCGGGATCGTGTCCCTCGCCCATCCGCAACAACTGCAGACAGTACCAGCCTTGCGCGCCCGCGCCGTTGATCACCTTGAACAAGGTCAGTGACGAATGCGGCCCGAAAATCCCCGGCCCCAATCGCAACATTTTTTCGTAAGCCGGTAACGACGAGATTTCGCCGTTCATCAAACGCTTCACGCTGAGCGGGTCGCCACACAAAGGCCGCCCGACGCCGACGACTTGGGCTGCGCCCGACGCCAACGCCTCCTCCATTCCGGCACGCGTACGGAACCCGCCCGTCACCATAAGCGGCATCTTCGCGACCTTCGCGATCGCGGCAGCATAGTCGATGAAGTAGGCCTCGCGCGCACGTGTGCTCGCCGCCACGTTTTCGGTGTAGACCGGCTCCAACCCGTCCACGCCCGCCATCTTCGGCTGCTCGTATGTGCCGCCCGAAACCTCCAGCAAGTCGACGCCCGCGTCGTTCAGCCAGCGAACAACCTGCAAGCACTCCTCATTCGAAAATCCGCCCTTCTGAAAGTCGGCCGAGTTCAGCTTCACCGACACCGCGAAGTCCGCTCCCGCGTGCTTGCGTACAGCCTTCACGACCTCGAGCAGCAACCGCGCCCGGTTCTCAAGCGACCCGCCCCACTCGTCGGACCGCTGATTGACGCGCGGACTCAAAAACTCCGAGAGCAAATAGCCGTGCGCCGCATGCACCTGCATGCCGGTGAACCCCGCCTCGCGTAAGCTGCCGGCAACATGCCCGAAGCGCACGATCACATCGCGCACCTCATCGCCCGTCATCGCCCGCGGATCGCCGAATTGTCCGCCCGGCAGCCCCAGCTTTACCGCCGACGGCGCCGACGGATTCGCGTTCACATGCTTCGGCGTCTGGCGCCCCGCATGCGAAACCTGCGCCCAGAACTGTGCTCCGCCGGAACGCGCGGCTTGCACCCAAGCCTTCAGCGAGGCCATCGCCTCGGGCGACTGCACACCCTCAATCGCCACATTCCCCGGCCGCTCCAAATGCCGCCGGTCGATCTGAATATTCCCGGAGAGCAAAAGCCCAAGCCCGCCGCGCGCCCAGCGCGAATAGAGCCGCACATGTTTGTCGGTCGCCCGATTGAGCGGATCGCCAAGCCCCTCCGTCATCGCTGCTTTCGCAAGACGGTTCGGCAGCACCTGGCCGCACGGCAAAGACAACGGCTGGGAGATATTGGCAGTCATGAACCTAGCTCCAATGGCGAATCAAACGATTGTGTAACCGCAACGGTCGCCCTTTGGCCACAGCAAGCAACAAACCTGCACACGCCGTAACGGCTGTTCATGGACACTTAAGGTCCGCCCCGCCACGCTGGCCCGCACAATGCAGTCGGTGTCACTTATTCTCGCATTTGCAGCCGCCGCGATGTTGATCGCGTTCAGCACCTCTTTTATTTCATCGCCGTTCCCTACAGGCGAGGCGATTCCCAAATCCGGCATGGCCGTGATCGAGGCCTACGCCTGCAACCACGGCGAAACAAAGCGCGTCGCCATTCGTGGCGTCGAAGACAACTACGCCCCCGGCAACGACGAACCGGCTTCGCTCCACCCCCGGCTTGAGAACGTCGACTTTCAGAGGGGCGCCGCGCCCGCTGACTTCGACACCATTCAGTCGGACACCAGCGTAGTCGATCACTTCGAGATCGCACCAAACACGGCCTCTGCGATTGTAGTCGTGAAGGCCAAACCGCTCGGCGACAATGCAAACGACGGCATCGCCATTGGAGATCTGGCGACCCGCATCATCGGTGCGAAACAGAGCGAAACGCGCGTATACACGGAGCATTTCACGCGCCTTGGCCAAACCACGCGATGGGGCCGGTCGGGCGACCTCTACTGGGCATCGCTCGGCGACCTTCCTCTCCCCTCCGGCGGCACGCTGCTCGAACTCATTCGATCAAGCGGTCGCTCCCGCGTCGTCGATGTCGAAGTCGCGGACGACACAACCGTCGACTTCATCGCCACCGCCGCTTGCGAACATCCGCCCAACGCACACGGCGTCACTGTCAGGCACGTCGATGAAGTTACACCCGCCGGAAACGAAGTGGCCCTGTTCGACTGCAAGGCATTGGCCCACTGCACCCCCTACACCGGGAACCGCCCATGCACGGACCAGTTGCCGCTCCTGTGCTACATTGATAGACAACGCCCCACGCCACCTGCCGCCTTACCCGACCCTGCTATCCTCGTACGAACGTGGAGCGGCGGCGAAGTCGCAGCCACTGCGCCGGTGAGCGCAGGCACGTTCAAAACCATCGCGGACGCCGACGAGCACTGCGCAAAGCAGTTCGGCGAGAACTGGCGCGTCGCGGAGTGGCATCTCGGCGGGAAGGGAGCAAGCTTCTCAGCCATGACCGGCGGTCGCCGCTTCGCGGGCGAGTACTGGATCGACATCCGGGGCACACGCTACGGCTCATGTTGGAAGCGAGACGCCAATGACAAGTAGCACGATCGGCATTGTCGAAGACGATCCTGCGGTGCTGCAATTCTTCGCCTCGTTGATCGACGACGCGGACGACCTCACGCGCGCGTTTGCTGTCGCCACAGTCGCCGACGCGCGCACCGCCATCGCGAAACAAGCGCCTGCGCTCTGCCTCATCGACCTCGGACTGCCCGACGGCAGCGGCCTCGACATCGTGCGCGAAGCAAAGGCACGCGGCGCCAAAGCACTTGTCTCGACGGCACTCGGCGACCGTTCAACCGTCATCAACGTCCTAAAGGCAGGCGCGGACGGCTACATTATCAAGAGCATGGACCAGGCCGACATCCTAACCCACATTCGCAGCACGCTCGCAGGCTTCACGCCCGTCAGCCCGCAAGCCGCGACTTACTTGCTCGAACTCCTGAACCCAGCACAAACACCGCCAAAGGGCGCGGACGCCACCAGCCGCCTAAGCCCGCGCGAAACCGAAGTCCTCGCCATCTTCTGCCGCGGCCTCACCTACGAAGAAACAGCCCACGCACTGGGCATATCGATCAACACGGTCCGGGACTTCGTAAAGAAGATCTACGCCAAACTCGACGTCTCGACTCGCACGGAAGCGATGTTCGAAGCCCAACAGCGCGGCCTGTTGAATCCGGGGAAGGGTTGACACCTCAACTTTGCGGCACGCGCAACCTGACCGCCCAACCCGTCCCATCGGCGCGCGGGCCTGCCGATAACGTCCCACCAATCTTCGACGCGCGATATGACATGTGCTTCAAACCATGCCCGCCGCCAGAGCCGTCCGCGCCCTGCCCATCGTCCTCCACGTCGAGCTCGAACACGCCCGCAGCCTCGTCCCACCCGATCCGCACCTTCGCAGCCCGCGCCTTCGAGTGCTTGATCGCGTTCGTGCACGCTTCCTGCAGAATGCGAAACACCTGCAGCAGGTCGCCTGAATTGGCGAGCGTTCGCTCCCCAAGTGCCGATTGATCCCACTCAAGCGCAATCCCCGCCGCCGCAAACGCCGGTGCGATCCGCGTCTGGAACGTCGACAACGCCCCAGCAAGCGCGTCGCGCGAACGGTCGAGCGCGTCGATCATCATCCGCAAGTCGTCGAGCGCCTTCTCCAACGCCCCCGTCAAATCGCTTTCCTTGAGTTGCCCCATGCGCGCCCGCATCAGGAGCGACACCAGCGACCCACCGACGCCGTCGTGAATATCCCGCGAAAACCGCTCACGCTCTTCAAGCAACACGCGCCGGCTGATCTCCCGCTCCAGCGCCTCCTGCTGCGCCTTGAGCTGAACCTGCTGTTCGCGCACCAATCGACCGAGCCCCATGCGCTTGCGTATCTCCGCCTCGAGGTCGACAAACACGCGCGCCGCAACCATGCCGAACCACGCAACCAGCGCGAGGCTCGCAGTCACCCGCACGAACGCCTGGCCATAGACGAACGTCGCCGCGCCCAACTCGCCGATCCGCACAAGTGCCGCAACCATCAACGCCGCAGCAAGCGCCGCCGCAACAGCGCGCTGCCCGGCAGTCAATCCGATTTCCACGGGACCCGGTCTGCAAAGCAACACCACAGCGGCGCCGCTTCCGAGTAGAACGACCGCCGTGCGCACCCAGTGATCGAGAAGAAGCGCAGCATCGAAGGCCCAAGTGGAAGCGATCCATATCGCACCCAACGCAGCGAGCCCGGCGGCGCAGAGGCGAAACGTCAGCATATACGTGCGCGGCCACATCTCCCGCTGCCCACCGGCAATCAGCAACACGGCGAGCGATCCCGCCGCCATCAGCAACGACACGGCCCAAGGCTGCGGCGCAGTCACGAACGGATTCTCGGCAAACCAGAAGAGCCCCGCCCACAACGCGAAGATCAACGACAAGATCGACGGCACAAACAAGAGCCGCCGCTCGGCCCAAACGGCAACCGAAAAGAACCCCAACATCGCAGCAGCTGCCCCAAACGCCGCAACCACGCGCACACCAACGTACTGCACATAGCCAGTCCGCTGCCACGCAGCACGGATCGCAGGCGCTGGTCCGAAATAAAACCCGCGCGGCCACTGATAAGGCTTCGCCTCCGGCACCACGAGCTCGATCCGGTTCAAACCGGGATGCAACCCATCGCGGCGAATGTCGGCGTAAAGCGGCCGGCTAGAGGACGCCTCTTCGCTGGGCACCCTGAGCGCATTGATCGAAACCCAAGCCTTCGCCGCAGGTCCGACAACCAACACCCCAAGCGGCCCCTCCGGGACGGCCTCGCGCGCAATCGTCAGCGTGTACTGCCGCGCCCCACGCGCAGTCACCGCCTCGGGCGAACGCAAATCGCGCAA
>CAYXQB010000130.1:0-9049 GCA_964466435.1 uncultured Flavobacteriaceae bacterium
CGGTTTGATTAGGCGCATGTCCAGCTCAACCGGATCTGGGTGCGCAACGCCGTAATCTCCAAATGTTGGAATACGCGAGGCGTTGCCCAAATGCTGCAGGAGTGCACGGTAGGTCGTCCATTCATGGCGCTGAACGACCGAAAATGGTTGCTGCACAACACCCGCAATGCTCGCGGGATACGAGGTGCATGCGAGTGTAAAAGTCCGCCATCGGTTTAAGACGGGGACCATCCCGATGGTCGCGATCATCACACGCAAATAGGCGCTAGTCGGCTGGAAGTTCGGCGCGCCGAGGTCGATCAGCAAGTCGGTGTCTGCGTAGCTAACACCGATGGTCGTCAAGAACGCGGTAATATCGGCCACAAGATTTTGCCGATCAAAATCTTCGACTTCGAGTCGCAAACAGGTGCCGCGGTGATCCGTGCGGACTACTCCGGCAACGGCGGCGAGGTACGCACGATCTCGTCCCAATCCAGCAACTGGGATAGCCATGCAATTTTCAGCGCGACAGTCGTCGAACACGGCTTCGAGCGGATGGCGGCCACCGCTCATACGTGCGGTCGGGTCTATGTACTTTAGATCTACAAAACAGCGATTGCCGTCCCACTTCGTTTTGAGGCGCCGGGCGAAGTCCCCAAGATGGCTCTGAACACTCTCGCGAGCGCTACCAGTCTCGTGGTCGAAGCCGACAGGTGCGACCTCGATTAGGGGGGTCATGCGGCCCTTGGTGGCGCTGCCTAGGCGGGTTAAGGCCTGATACTCCCCCTGTTTCCACTTCAAGATTGGCACGTAGTGGCTATAGCTGAACATCTCGATCCCGTTTCGTGCTATAATTTCCTCATTATTTCAAATTAATCTACGAACTGCAATTTTATTTTTTGCTTCGGTAAATTAAATGGCTTTTTTTGGTATTCGCGCAGGTTTTTTGGCAGATATACTGCGATTTTGCGCGCTGATAATCCCTTCTAGGAAAAAACGTGCCACCAACGACACTCGACCACCTCATCAACAACGTCCTGCCTGCGGCAGCGGATTACGATCTCGCTGAGCTTGACCTGACCGCGGCGCACAGGGCTGATCCGGCCGACGCTGCATGGGCGTCGGCCGCCAATAAAGCGAAGCGCAGGGCGGCAGAGGTTGCCATAGCCATCGACGCACTAACCGACTGGCTTGCTGAAGAAACCGGCCAATCCAAAAAAGCGATTCGAGCCAGTTTGCCCGCATTTTGCGTCTGGCCTAGTTCAGGCGCTTCGAGGCTGGGCGCCCATGACCGCGTTCGCGGCGTTGCAAACGCTTACAAGCACGTGAACCTCAACGATCCGTCGCTGCCAATTACTTCCCAGAACGACGTGCTCGTAGTCGGTCTTGGCTTCGGTCTTGACGCATGGGGCGTCGGTAAATTGGGCGGAGTGGAAGTGCTCGTTCAAGAACGCGATGGCACGCGATACAAATTTCTCGGTGACGTTCCGACTTCCATCGCCGCATGGTTCAAGTTTCTTGGTTCGCTGGGCGTTGCTTTGCCAGCAGGCCCTTTCAGCGTATGCGGGCTTCAAATTCACCCGTAGGCGAGTTGTTACGAAGCCCAGGTTTGCCGTGGCTGCCGGTCGCGCATCGTTAGCCGCTAGTCTGCCAACTGGCGTAACGTTCGTTCGCGTTTTCTATACTGCGCAGGCTCGGCTTTTCCTGCGACGACCAAACTTTCTTTGCAAGCGCTTCGAGCGCGTCCGCGCCTTTGGGTTTCCAATTGTGCCGAATAGCCCACGACTTGATGTTAGGCGCTGGGGTCTCATGGCCCCGCGCGCGCAGAATTCGCAATGTCTCCTCCGCGATTTTTTTGTCGCTGTCGTTGCTCAGATTCGTTGACAGGTTCACCATGCGCGTCACGCTCAGTAGCGCGCGTACGACGACCGTATCCGGAATCAGTGCGGACGGCGCTTGGGGCGATTGGCCGTGAACGAGTGCATCCCAGCGGGTCACCCAAACGTCGGATGCTCCCTGATGTGCCGGAACCACGACGACACCCGCGACGTTGATCAGGCCGTCCGCGAAGTCCAAGAGCTTTAGATCCGCGTAGCACACAAGCAGCACGGATCGGCGCGTCAGATTTTTAAGCGTTCGCGGCGTTTCGGCACAAAACAGTTTATCCGGTCCCAAGGGCAACGGACCCTTTGCCACGGCACTGAGTTTCGACGCTTCCAGAACTTCGGAAAGGCTGGTGCCATCGAGCTGAGCTTTCGTATGCACCAGCAGAACGATGTCTTTCACGTTCAATTCAGCTTTGTGATGCAGTTCTCGCGCATATTGGAAGGCGTGCCGCCACGTATCGGGATCGTGACTGTCGAGCGGAAGAACGATTCTACTGATATTGGACATAGGGGAGGTCTCGTGCTTGACGCGCGGCGCATATCAACGTTTCCGCGGCAGGATTAAGGGCATGGGTTCACGGCTATGTGGGACCGGTGCCCCTCTTTCTCAAGGTGCAAGCGCTCGCCTTGTCGGCCTGACCTGCACCATGACGCGGTCGCTCGCTGCTCGGGCGTCTTTGTGGCCACGTCTTGCCGTCGGGCACCGGCGTTGAAGAGCTGTGGATTTCGTGGATTCGCGCGTCGGTCGGGTCGCTCTTGCATTAGTTCTTTTTTTGTTCTATTATTCTCTTGACTTATGTTACTGTAAGTCGGTGAGCGCAGCCGCGACTGT
Organism: uncultured Flavobacteriaceae bacterium; assembly: GCA_964466435.1. Classification (GTDB taxonomy): domain Bacteria; phylum Pseudomonadota; class Alphaproteobacteria; order Micropepsales; family Micropepsaceae; genus SZUA-430. The sequence goes on from CAYXQB010000130.1 coordinate 2,698, forward strand.
TGCACCTCGTGACGAGGCCCACTGCACCCAAACCTCGTGCCATCGCCGCTGGCACCGCCGCCCCCAGGAACCGCACATGCCCACCCCACCCGCATCCGCCACCCTGGCCGCCAGGCTCCAAGCCGCGCCGCGCTGCCACGCCCACTCCAAACGCACGCGCCTGCCCTGCCGGGCGCCGGCGGTTCGCGGCTTTGCCGTCTGCCGCTTTCACGGCGCCCGCGGCGGGGCTCGGCGTGGCAACCGCAACGCCTGGAAGCACGGCGTGCGCGGCGCCGCTTGGGCGCGCGAGGCCGCGGGCTTGCGCGCGCTCGTCCGCGGGGCGCTGAGGCTCGTTTCCGCCGCTAACTCCCGGGTACATGGGGTTGTTCGCTCAAATCGCGGTGGGGATCCCCCTGCTCCCGCCGCCACTGCCGGGCGGTCGAAATTCTCGAAGAAAATTTCGGGTGGGGGGCAGAGCCTTCGACGCTCGCCCCCCACCCGAAATTTCTCCAGCCTACGGCTTCCGAAGGGCGCAGCGGCCGAACAGCGCCAACAAGGATATCGTTGACACCTATACTACAATGTAGTATAGAACCCATGTTACCTGGACGGCTACAAGAGGTCTGGGAAGCGCCGGCATTCTCCCGGAAGGCTGCGAAGCTATGGGCGCAAGAAGAATACGATGAATTTATCGGCTTCATTGCGAGAAATCCTGAAGCCGGCGACCTGATCGAAGCATCGGGCGGCGCAAGGAAAGTCAGGTGGTCTCGCGCAGGTAGCGGAAAACGCGGCGGAACACGGATTGTCACATACTATTACGACGAGACGCTGCCTGTGTACCTTTTGATGCTGTTTGCGAAGAATGAAAAGGCAGACCTGTCGGCGGACAACAAGCGCGAGCTCCGCGAAACGATCGCCGCGATAAAGGCGAAGCACAAACTAAGGAAGTTGTCATGAAGCGGAAACCGAAGTCGACCAAAGCGGGTCGCGAAATTGTCGCCGCGGCCAAGGAGATTCTGGCTCACTTGAACGGCGAAGACGTTGGCGTTCGCACGACGAGAGTATGGGTCGTCGATGTCAAGGAGCTTCGCGATGAGCTCTCGATGTCGCAGCAAGAGTTCGCCGATGCGTACGGCATTCCGTTGCGAACCGTACAAAGCTGGGAGCAAGGCGCTCGCCATCCCGACGCAACCGCGCGAGCGTACTTACAAACGATCTCAAGCTTGCCAAAGCAAGTCCGCTCGGCACTTGCTAAGCAGCATCGCTAGAGCAAACCCAAGGCGCCTAATGCGCCTCGTCCCAGTTCTGGCCCGCCTTCGCCTCAACGACGAGCGGCACCGTGAGATCGAGCGTCGGTTTCGCCGCGCCCTCCATCACCTTCTGCACGACCTTGCAGGTGTCCTCCGCCTCGTCGGCCGGCGCCTCGAACACGAGTTCGTCGTGCACTTGCAGCAGCATGCGCGCCTTGAGCTTCTTCGCCGCGAGCGCGTCCGGAATGCGCACCATCGCGCGGCGGATCACGTCCGCGGCCGAGCCCTGGATTGGCGCATTGATCGCCGCCCGCTCCAAGAACGAGCGCAACGACGGATTCGACGCGTTGATGTCGGGCAGGTTCACCTTGCGCCCGAAGATCGTGGTCACGAACTTCTGTTTGTGCGCCTCGGCCTTCGTGCGATCCATATAGGCGCGAATGCCCGGGAAGCGCTCGAAATAGGTCTTGATGTAAGCGTCCGCTTCGCTGCGCGGAATCGAAAGCTGGTTCGCGAGCCCGAACGCCGAAATGCCGTAGATGATCCCGAAGTTGATCGCCTTCGCGCGCCGCCGCACGTCCGCGGGCATCCCCTTGATCGGCACGCCGAACATTTCGCTGGCCGTCATCGCGTGAATGTCGAGACCTTCGGCGAACGCCTTTTTCAGCGCCGGAATGTCGGCGATATGCGCGAGCAGCCGAAGCTCGATCTGGCTGTAGTCCGCGCTGATCAGCTTCATGCCCTTGCCCGCCACGAACGCGGTGCGGATCTCGCGCCCTTCCTGGGTGCGGATCGGAATGTTCTGCAAGTTCGGATCGTTCGACGACAACCGCCCCGTCGTGGTGGAGGCCATCGTATACGACGTGTGAATGCGCCCCGTGCGCGCGCTGATGAAATTCGGCAGCGCGTCGGTGTAGGTGCTCTTCAGCTTCGACAGCTGCCGCCAATCGAGAATTTCTTTCGGCAGATCGTGCCCCTGCGCCGCGAGTTCCTCGAGCACGTCGGCATCGGTCGACCAGGCGCCGGTCTTCGTCTTGCGCCCGCCGGCCAAGCTCATGTTCTCGAACAGGATTTCGCCAAGCTGCTTCGGCGAGCCCAAATTGAACTTCTGCCCCGCGAGCTTGTAGATGCTCTCCTCAAGCTGCGCCATCTTCTGCGCAAACCGCTGCGACAGCCGCGTCAGCACGTTGCGGTCGACCAGAATGCCCGCCTCTTCCATGTCGCTCAGCACGGAGACCAGCGGCCGTTCCAGCGTCTCGTAAACGGCCGTCAAACGATCCGCCGCAAGCCGCGCCTTCAACACGCCCCAAAGTCTGAGCTTCACGTCGGCGCATTCGGCGGCGTAAGCGGCGGCATCGGCGACCGCCAACTTGTCGAACGAAACCTGCGCCTTACCCTTGCCAAGCACCTCTTCGCGCGCCGCCAGCTTGTGCTTCAGATGCGCGTCGGCAAGTTCCACCAGATCGTGGCTGCGAATGCCCTCCTCCACGACATAGGAAAGCAACATCACATCGTCGGTGCCGGCAAACGTGGCGCCGTAACGCGCAAAGGCGTGGCAGTCGCGCTTGATGTCGTGCCCGATCTTGAGCACGCCATCGTCGGCCAGCAACGGCTTCAACTTCTTCACGACGAAGTCGCGCGCCAGCTGGCCTCGGGCGTCGCCGCCGAAGTCGAGCCCGCCGCCCGAACCATGCGCCACCGGCACATAGCACGCCTCGCCCGGCGCAACGGCGAGCGCCAAGCCCACCAACTCCGCCTCGGTCTCAAGGCCACCCGTCGTCCCCGTATCGATCGCGACAGCACCGGCCTCGTTGATGCGCGCGATCCAACGCTCCAGCGCCTCCGCCGTCGTCACGACGTCGTACTTCGCCCTCTCGAACGGCTTCGTCAGCACGGCGCGATCGAACGCGCCGGGCGCAGCCGTCTTCTCGTCGCCCGTGGCCGGCGCGGCCTCAGCCTTCGGCGCGGCAACGCCAAGCGACGACGCCGGGATCGAATCGACGTCCGCCAGGTCCCATTCCTTGGCAACGCGCTTCAGCAGCGACGCAAGTTCCATCCCCTTCAGGAAGCCGACCAGTTCCTTCACATCCGGCTCGACGACGCCAAGCTCGCCGACCGGTACTGGCACCGGCGAATTCAGATCGAGCTGAACCAGCTTCTTCGAAACCCGCGCCTTCTCCGCGTTGTCGATCAGCGTCTCGCGCCGCTTCGGCTGCTTGATCTCACCCGCGCGCTTCAGCAGCGTCTCGAGATCGCCGTACGTGTTGATCAACTCGGCCGCGGTCTTCACGCCGATCCCCGGCACGCCGGGCACGTTGTCGGTGGAATCGCCGGCCAGCGACTGCACGTCCACGACCTTGGACGGCGGCACGCCGAACTTCTCCATCACCTCGGCCGAGCGGATCGACTTGTTCGGCGTCTTCATCGTGTCGAGCAGCTCGACCTTCCCGTCCTCGACGAGCTGCATCAAATCCTTATCCGACGACACGATCGTCACCATCGCGCCCGCCTTCGCGGCCTGCGTCGCATAGGTACCGATCAGATCGTCCGCCTCGAACCCGTCCTTCTCGATCGCAGGCACGCCGAACGCGCGCGTCGCGTCGCGGATGAGGGCGAACTGCGGAATCAGGTCATCCGGCGGCGGCGGCCGGTGCGCCTTGTACGCGGGATAAATGTCGTTCCGGAAATTCGCCCGCGCGCTGTCGAAGATGACCGCGAAATGCGTCGGCTTATCGCCCGCCTTCGTGTCGAGCAGCAGCCGGAACAGCATGTTGCAGAAGCCGGCGACCGCGCCGACCGGCAACCCGTCGCTCTTACGTGTCAAAGGCGGCAGCGCATGAAACGCGCGAAAGATGTAACCCGACCCGTCGATCAGATAGAGATGATCGCCCTTCTTGATCGCCGGGGCTGGAGCCGCTTTGGCGTTCAATGGTGATCCGCCTCAGCCGCCTTGGGCGAGAGCACGTATTTCCGGTCGCAATAGGGGCACTCGACGTGCTTGCCGGTACCCATCTCCAGAAAAACGCGCGGGTGCCCGAGCGCCCCCCCATCGCCGTCACAGGCGATCCGGCGTTTCTCGACAACGATGACTTCTGGCGCGGGCGTGGGCATGGGGCTCAACTGGGTGCTGATGTTGATGGCGCCTCAATAGCGCAATCCGAAGCCCCGCGTCACGCCCGCCAAACCGCGCTATTTGCGAATTCCAACCGCTTTCGTTAGGTTCCGCGCCCTGAAGCACCCATAGCTCAGTGGATAGAGCGCTGCCCTCCGAAGGCAGAGGTCGCACGTTCGAATCGTGCTGGGTGCGCCATTTCCTCGACGCGCCGCCTCGGACTTACCCGGAACCGGTCTTGCGCCGCGCGCCGGGGCCCAAATGCGGCTCGACCGCGCGTGGATCGACCGCTTCGCCGCACTCGGAGCAGGTCAACACCCCTCGAAAATCGTGCCCGCAACCGACGTGGCGGTGCAAAAGCGGCGGCCCTTTCTTCCCCGCGAAATGCTCATCGCCCCAATGCACGAGCCCAAGCAGAACCGGGTAAAGGCCAAGACCTCGCTTGGTGAGGCGATACTCGTAGCGCAGCGGTGCCTCCTGATAGGCCACTTTGGTTAGAACGCCATTCTCGACAAGGTGCGCAAGCCGTTCGGTCAACACGCGCCGCGCTATCCCAAGCCGCGACTGGAAATCGTCGAAGCGACGAACGCGCAAATAGGCTTCCCGCAGCACAAGCAGCGTCCATCGATCGCCGACAACGGCGAGCGCACGCGCCAACGAACAATCTTCCTGCCTTAGGTCATGCCATCGCATCGTGCAGCACTTTGCCATTGACTCAGTCTTATTTCAAGACTTACGTGTTGCCACATCGAAAGGAGCGCCTATGCTCAGACGCAATGCCACATGCGCCATCATCGGCGCCGGCGACTTCATCGGGTCGGCAATCGCTCGGAAATTCGCCTCCGAAGGCTACACGGTATTCGCCGGCCGCCGCACGGCTGAGAAACTTGAGCCGCTCAAACGCGAGATCGAAGCCGCCGGCGGCGCATGCGAAGCGCGCGGCCTCGACGCCCGCAAAGAAGACGAAGTCACGGCTTTTCTAAACGCCGCCGACCTGCATGCACCGCTCGAAGTGGTGATCATCAATCCCGGCGCAAACGTGAATTTCCCGATTTTGGAGACGACGGAGCGTGTTTTCTTCAAGGTCTGGGAGATGGCCTGCAAAGCAGGCTTTCTCAGCGGACGCGAAGCCGCCCGCATCATGCTGAAGCACGGGCGAGGTTCGATTTTCTTCACCGGCGCCACGGCCAGCCTGCGCGGCGGCTCAGGCTATGCCGCGTTTTCGAGCGCCAAAGCCGGACTTCGGATGGTGGCTCAAGCGATGGCGCGCGAACTCGGCCCGCGCAACATTCACGTCGCGCACCTCGTGATCGATGCCGGCGTGGACACAAATTTTGTCCGTGAGCGGATCAAAGCAGCGCGTGGGGAAGCAGCCCTTGCGGCGATGCCCGAAGATGCGCTCATGAACCCTGCTTCGATCGCCAACGCGTACTGGACACTGCATCAACAGACCCGCGACGCTTGGACGTTCGAACTCGATCTACGTCCCTATGGAGAACCTTGGTGATGGCCCGCGCCGAATTCCTTTTCGACTTCGCCAGTCCGAACGCTTATCTCTCGCACAAGGTGATCCCCGCGATCGAAGCGCGCACAGGCGCCACGTTTCAGTACACGCCGGTCCTGCTGGGCGGCCTCTTCAAACTCACCGGCAATCAAGCCCCGATGATTGCCTTCTCCGGCATCCCCAACAAGCTGGCGTACGAGCGTCTTGAAATGCAGCGCTTCATTGCGCGCTACAACCTGCCCTTCGCGATGAACCCGCACTTCCCGGTCAACACGCTGCTCTTGATGCGCATGGCCACGGCGGCCGCAATGGATGGCGGGCTCAAACCGTTCGTCGAGGCCGCGTTCCGCCTCATGTGGGTGGACCCGAAAAAGATGGACGACCCGGAGGTCGCCGTCGCATCGCTTCAGGAGGCCGGCATTGACGCGAGCGCTCTGCACAAGCGTTCCCAAGATGCCGACGTGAAGGCCAATCTCATGGCGTCAACGGAAGACGCCGCCAAGCGCG
>CAYXQB010000131.1:0-9017 GCA_964466435.1 uncultured Flavobacteriaceae bacterium
CCGTTGAAACGGATGCCCACACCGCGCGCAAGAAGCTCTTCGTTGTAGTACGGGCTGCCCGGAGTGGCGGAAAGCCGGTCGGGCGGTGTGTCTGTCATGGCGTCATCCTTAACGTTTCGAAGCTCTATAACGGGCTTGGCGTTGACTTTGAAGCACCCCCTCGGGCGATATGGCGCGTGGGGACTCAATCGAGGGGCGTTGTGCTGGCATCTCTGATCGCCGCGTGCACCAAGCTGTGCGTTCGTGCCGCCTCTCTTGTCGCGCTCGTCGCCGCAGCCGCGACCGCGTATGCGCTCTATTTCGCCGCGACGCATTTCGCGATCAATACCGACACGACGAAGCTGGTCTCGCCGGAGGTGCCTTGGCGCAAACAGGAAGCCGCCTTTAGGGCGATCTTCCCGCAACCGCCGAACATGATCCTCATCGTGATCGATGGCGCAACACCGGAGCTAGCGCAGCAAGCGGCCACGAAGCTGACCGCCGCACTCGGCAAACAGCCCGCGCTTTTTCAAGCCCTACGCCAGCCCGGCGGCGGCCCTTTCTTCGAGCGCAACGGACTGCTGTATCTACCGCTCGCGCAAACGCAATCGGCGACCGAACAGATCATCGCCGCGCAGCCGTTCCTGGGTTCACTCTCCGCCGACCCGACGTTGCGCGGGGCGATGGATGCGCTCTCGACAGCGCTTTTGGGCGTGGAGCGCGGCGCCATCACGCTTGAGAGGCTGGAACGCCCGATCGGCGAGTTCGACGCCGCGCTGAAGGCACAATTCGAGGTCATGCCCACGCCGCTCTCTTGGCGCAAGATGATGATGGAGGGCGAACCGGACTTGCGCGAGACGCGGCGGGTGATCGAGGCGCTTGTCGCGCTCAACTTCGGTACGCTTAAACCCGGCGCCAAACCGACGCTTGCGATCCGCGAGGCCGCGCGCGAACTCGGCCTCAGCCCTAAGAACGGTGTCACGCTTCGCTTGACCGGTCCCGTGCCGATCTTCGACGAGGAGTTCGCGACACTGACCGAGAACGCCGCCCTCATCGCGGCTGCCACGATCGGGATCATCGTGCTGATGCTGTGGTTTGCGCTCAAATCGTGGCGGCTCATCCTTTGTGTCCTTGCGACAATCTTGGTCGGTCTGGTCATTACGACAGCGCTCGGCCTGCATCTGGTCGGCGCGTTCAACATCATGTCGGTTGCGTTCGTGGCCTTGTTCGTGGGGCTAGGCGTGGATTTCGGTATTCAGTTCTGCGTCCGTTACCGCGCCGAGCGGCACGACCGGGGGGAGCTCGAACCCGCCATCGTCGAAGCGGCACGGGCGATCGGCCCGTCGCTCACGCTCGCTGCGCTGGCGATTGCAGCGGGGTTTTTCGGGTTCCTGCCTACGACCTATCGCGGCGTCGCGGAGCTCGGTCTGATCGCAGGGACGGGGATGCTGGTGACGTTCGCGCTCAGCCTGACGCTGCTGCCCGCTCTGATCCGGCTTACCCAACCCGGCGGCGAGGCCGAGGAGGCGGGCTTCGCATCGCTTCGCGTCCTCGATCAGGTTCTTCTTCGCTGGCCGCTGATCTTTGCGACCATCGCGGTTGCATTGGGTGTGGGCGCCGTCACGTTGCTGCCGAGTCTCAGTTTCGACTTCAACCTTCTCAACCTGCGCTCGCGGCAGTCCGAGTCCATCTCGACCTTGCTCGATCTTGCGCGCGATCCCGACCGCTCGCCGAACGCGATGGACGTGCTTGCCCAATCGCGCGCTGAGGCGGCGGCGCTTGCGGCGCGTTTGCGAGCGCTGCCCGATGTCGCCAAAGTGGTCACGATCGACGACCTCATCCCGCAAGACCAAGAGCAGAAACTCGCGCTCATCGCCGACGCTCAGTTGCTGCTCGATCTGACGCTCAATCCCGCGGTCACCAAGCCGGCGCCGAGCGACGCGGAAACCGTCGCCGCGATCGGTGCGACCGCGGGGGCGTTGCGGAAGGTCGCCAGCACCGCGTCCACGCCGGCCACTGCGCTTTCGCTTGCCGCTTCGCTCGATCGCCTTGCGGCCGCCGATCCGGCAGCCCGCGAGAAGGTGGCCCAACTCATCACCGCGGGCCTGCCAACGCTGCTGGGCAACGTGCGCAGTCTGTTGCAGGCCGAGCCCGTGACGCTTGAGACGTTGCCCAAGGACATCGCCCGAGACTTCATCGCGCCCTCCGGTGAGGTTCGGGTGCGGATCTACCCGAAGGGCGATCCGACCGACAACGCCGTGCTGGTGCGCTTCGTCGTGGAGGTGAAGTCGGTCGCGCCCAATGCCGTAGGCGTGCCGCTCTCGCTCGAGGAATCCGGGCGCACCATCACGGGTGCGTTCACCGATGCGGGTGTGTACTCCTTCCTTGTCATTGCACTCATTCTTGCGGTTGCGCTCGGCAACGTCAGGGACGTTTTCCTCGCCCTTATCCCGCTCGTTCTCGCCGGCGCCCTTACGCTGGCCACCTGTGTGGCGATCGGCATGAAGCTCAACTATGCGAACATTATCGCCCTGCCGCTGCTGTTCGGGATCGGCGTCGCGTTCGACATCTACTTCGTGATGGCCTGGCGCGCGGGCAATCGCGAGCTTTTGCGCTCGCCGTTGACCAGGGCCGTGATGTTTAGCGCCGGGGCCACGGCGGCAGGCTTTGGGGCGCTTTGGTTTTCGAGCCATCCGGGCACTTCTTCCATGGGTGCCCTTCTCATGATTTCTCTGCTGTCGATCCTGTTCGTCGTGCTGTTCGTTTTGCCGCCGCTTTTGAAGCTCGGCGAGCGGCGCTAGTCACCCTTCATCAGCTTGTCGCTGATCTCGTCGAGTTTCTTGACGAGCGCCGGCGCGCCGCCGCTTGCGACTGTCGAGGCGAAGTCGGAGCGGCGCGTCGCGAGCTGACTCACGAACTCGTAGATTACGTCGATCACGCGCCACGAGCCGCCGTTTTCGCGCATGCGATAGACCAGGTTCACGGGCTTCTCGCCTTGCGGGATAACCTGGCTCTTCACGAGGCGGTCTGGTGCGCGGTCTTCGGCCTTTGGATCGGTCAGGAATTTCTGACCTTTGAATGCGTTGAAGTTGCGCGCGTAACTCGCGATCGTCATGCGCCGGAATGCGGCGACCAGAGATGCCTGTTCCTGGGGGCTCATCTTTGCCCAAGGCGGACCGACGGTGAACTTCGTCATGGTGGCGAGATCGAACAGACTGTCGACGTCCGCTTCGAGCTTCTTGTAGCGCCCTTCGACGCCGAGTTTCGGCCCGTCTTTCATGACGGCGAGCAAGGCGTCGTGAAACCTGTCGATCCTGGCGACGGCGGGATCTGGTTCCGACGCCATGGCGGACGCGGCGAGAAGCAAACTCAATACGAACGCAACTGAGACTTTCACTGTCATTCCCTTCATGACTCGTCCGGCATGTTAGCAGACGCTTCGGCTTGGTGGCGGGCGATCGCCGCCAGGAAAACGCCCGCGAATTCCTTGAGTTTTGCGGCGCCGACGCCGTGGACCTCGGCAAATTCGTCAGGGGTCCGCGGCTTTCGGGCCGCCATGTCGATCAGCGACTTGTCGGAGAAGATCACATAAGCGGCGACGCGCCGCTGCTTGGCGAGCCGGAGCCTGAGCTGTTTTAGCGCGTCGAGTAGCGTGGTTTCCGCGTCGGTCAAAACTGAAGCTGCCGCGGCGGCCTTACCTTTCCGCTCCGACCGCCGGGGCTGCAAGGTCGGGCGATGCCGGAACTGCACTTCGCCGCGCAGCAGCGCTCCACCCTGCTCGGCAACTTGGAGGCCGCCATAGCCGGCGATGTCGAGCGTCAGGAAGTTCGCCGCCACCAACTGCCGCGCCAACTGCTGCCACTCCTCGCGCTTTAGACGTTTGCCTGCGCCGTACATCGCAAGCTTGTCGTGACCGAGCCTCAGCACGCGCTCGTTCGCGGCGCCCATGAGCACATCGACGATATGCACCGCGCCGAAACGCGAGCCCGTCGCGCGGATCGTCTCGATGATCTGCTTGGCATCCGCGGTCGCGTCAACGAGTTCGCCCGGCGCCAGACAGGCATCGCAATTCCCGCAAGGCGCGGCCTTCTCGCCGAAGTAGCCAAGCAAGATCTGCCGGCGGCACGACGACGCCTCGCAATAGCCGATGAGCGCGCCGAGCCGCTGGTGTTCGCGGCGTTTGCGATCCTCGCCCGCGTCTTCCTGATCGATGAACATGCGCCGCATGCGGATGTCCGAGAGTCCGAACAACATGTGCGCGTCGGCCTTTGCGCCGTCGCGGCCCGCGCGTCCGAATTCCTGATAGTACGCCTCGACGCTGCCGGGCAGGTCAGCGTGCACCACAAAGCGCACGTCGGGCTTGTCGATGCCCATGCCGAACGCGATCGTCGCCGCCATCACGAGCCCGCTCTCGGTCATGAAAGCGTTCTGGTTCGCCTCCCGCGTCTCCTTGTCCATTCCCGCGTGATAGGCGAGCGCCTTGATGCCGTTTTCGGTGAGCAACTCGGCCGCCTCTTCCGTCCGCTTGCGCGAGAGGCAATAAACGATCCCGCTCTGCCCCCGCCGCGCCTCGACGTAACGGAGCACCTGCTGCTTCCACTCGCGCTTCGGCTCCACAGTCAACGTAATGTTCGGCCGGTCGAAGCCGAGCACGAATGTCTCCGCCCTACCGTCGAAAAGCTGGCGCGCGATGTCGGCGCGCGTGAGTTCGTCTGCGGTTGCGGTCAGTGCCGCGATCGGCACGTCGGGAAACAGACCGCCAAGTTGCGTCAGAGCCTGATACTCCGGCCGGAAGGCGGGGCCCCATTGCGAGATGCAATGCGCCTCGTCGACCGCGATCAATCGCACGTCGAGTTTGGCGAGCGCTCCGAGCATCCGCTCCGTCATCAACCGCTCGGGCGCCATGTAGAGCAGCCGCGTCTTGCCGGCGGCCGCGCGCTGCCAAGCCTCGACGTTCTCCTCGCGTGTCTGTGACGAGTTGATCGCGTCAGCCGCAACGCCGGCGAGCCTGAGTGCCTGAACCTGGTCCGTCATCAACGCGACGAGCGGCGAGACCACGATGGTAAGCCCGCCCATGACCAGTGCCGGCACCTGAAAGCAGAGTGACTTCCCCGAGCCCGTTGGCATCACGGCAAGCACATTGCGCCCCTTGAGGAGCGCATCGATGACCCGCTCCTGGCCCGGCCGGAACCGGTCGTAGCCGAACACGTCCTTCAGGACCTGCCGCTTCGGCTCAAGCTCGGCGATTGCGGCAAGACTCATCGAACGCGCCCTCCGGACCGGCGCATCAGGGGGGATACCGGTCGGAATCTGAGCGAACAACCCCATGTACCCTGAACTTAGGTGGAGAAACCGCCAGAAATGCGGGCCAAATCCCGTTTGCCCTACCGCCGACACCCGTGGGCACCGGGATGTACCTCTGGGATCGTAGAAAAGTCAGTTTCTGCAGCGACTTAGTATAGAACAAGCGACGAACAAGTGCAAGAAGCACTCGGCTTGCTGTACCCCATGCGAAAGACACAATCGCAGCCCAGGCTCGGGCCGCTCCGAAATCGCTTCGAGGTCCAATGCCCATACGCACCTTGGCGCTCATTCTCTTGCTTACGCTCGGCACCGCGTCGGCCGACGACTGGCCGTCGCCACAAACGCGGGAAGTCTTCAGCGCATCGCGCGACCACTTCGTGCGGATCGCACCCGGCACCAGTTGGGGCGATCTGCGCGGCTTCCAGGGTGCCAGCAGGGGTGCGTATGCGACCGCCGAGTTCTTTCGGCGGGACAGCGACGGCGGCTACCGCTCGACCGCGCGCACCACACTGCTCAACCCCGTCGCGCCCGTGGAGTTCATGGTCGCGAACGACGGCCGCCTCGTGACGCTCGATAACTGGCACAACAGAGGCTACGGCACCGCCGTCGCTATCTACGGCGCGGATGGCAAGCTGGTGAAAGCTTACACGCTCGCCGACATTTTCACGGCCGAGGAGATCGAAGCCTTTCCGCACAGCGTCTCGTCGATCGACTGGCACGACGGCCCCGCCTACATCAACAAGGACGAGAAGACGTTCTATTTGATGATCAAGAGCGGCGGCGACCTCGTGGTCGGCCTCGAAAGCGGCCGCTTTGCGTATTGCCGCACGCGCGGGGCATCGTATCTGTGCCGCGACGGCAATGATGCAAGCCGATGGGGTGCGTACGGCGAGATGGCGCCAACGCGGTAAGTGCCGAACTTCGGAAATCCGCTCTAAGCGTTACAGACTTTACTTCCGCTTTGATGATCCATCGCCGCCAACCCAAGCTAATCCTCGTTTGGCTAGCGTGAGGCCGCGTGGCGCTCGCTCGCGAGTAACGCCCGCGCCGCCGCTACCGCCGTCGCAAACGTCGCCTGCAGCAGGTACCCGCCTGTCGGCGCTTCCCAATCGAGCATTTCGCCGACCGCGTAGACGTTCGGCATTGCCTTCAGCATCAAGCTCTCGTCCACCGCATCGAGTGCGACGCCGCCGGCGGTTGAGATCGCGCGGTCGATCGGCGCCGTGCCGGTAAGCGTGACCGGCGCGCCCTTGATGTGCCGCGCAAGTGTGGGCGCGTCCAAGGTCAAATCCTTCCCATGCGTCTCGCGCAGCAGATTTACTGCCACCGGCGCGAGCGCGAGCGTCTTGCGCAGAAAGTTCGCCACCGTTTCGCTTCCGCGCGGTCGCGCGAGCTTTGCTAGCACGTCGGCATGGCTCAGATCCGGGCGCAAATCGACCATCAACGTCGCGTGACCCGTGTGGTCGAGCGCACTGCGCAACGCCGACGACAGCGCATAGACTGCGCCGCCTTCGATACCTGCGCGCGTGATGAGTGCCTCACCCCGCACGGTCTCGCCGTGGAACGACAGCGCGATGTTCTTGAGCGGCGTTCCCTCGAAGCGGTCGCGGAACGTCTCGCTCCACCCCACGGTGAAGCCGCAATTTGCAGGCCTAAGCGGCGTCACCGCAACGCCGCGCGCGCGCAGGATATCCACCCACGTGCCCGTCGAGCCCAACCGTGGCCAGCTGGCGCCACCGAGCGCAAGGATCGTTGCGTCGGCCGTCACGTGCACGGTCTCGCCGCTCTGCGCAAACAGCAAGCGGCCGTGCTCGTCCCAACCATGCCACTCATGCCGCGGCTTGATCATGACACCTTGGCGTTCAAGCCGCGTCAGCCAAGCGCGCAACAACGGCGATGCCTTCATCGCCTTCGGGAAGACGCGTCCGCTCGTGCCGACGAATGTCGGCTGGCCAAGGCCCTCGGCCCACGCGATGAGCGCGCTCGGCGCGAAGGCCTCCAAGATTGGCTTTAAACGCGGCGCGGCCGCGCCGTAGCGGGCCACGAACCGCTCGAACGGCTCGGAATGTGTGAGGTTCAGCCCGCCGCGTCCGGCGATCAACAGCTTGCGCGCCACCGACGGCATGCGGTCGTACACGCTGACCACGTGTCCCGCCGCGCTCAACACTTCCGCCGCCATCAGTCCGGCAGGCCCCGCTCCGATCACCGCAATGCGCACGTGTCCGCTTTCAACGACAGCAATTATTCCCAAGCCCGGCGCCGCCCGGCCCTGCCACCTTGGCGATCACGCCATGGAGACACAGATGAATGAAGATAGAGCATATGCTCGCCTCATCGCGAAGGCCAAAGCAAGCGCGATTGGCTTTGCCGCTCTGGCCGCCGTCCTCGGCGCAGCAATCCTGATCGTGCGGCCCGAGCCGGCAAAAGCGGCCGTCGACGACATCAGCGTGGTCGCCGACATGGACACACGTTACCAACTTGCCGTGAAGCAAAACGACGCGGCCACGATGAACCGCATTCTACACGACGATTTCTTTTTGGTGCTCGGCAACGGCGGCGCCTACAACAAACAACACCTACTCAAAAACGCTCGCGACAAGAAGTACATCTACGAGCTGCAGGAGGTAGAACCGGGGACGCAAACCGTTCGCGTGTACGGCGACACGGCGGTCGTGACCGCAAAGCTGCTTCTGAAGGCGACGTCCGGCGCAACTCAGGTTGAGCACAAGCTCTGGTTCTCCGACACTTACGTCCGTACGCCCACAGGCTGGCGCTATGCGTTTGGCCAAGCGTCCCTGCCGCTGCCGTAGACGTGAACGCTATTCTTTGTACCAAACGATTTGCGTGCTCGTTGCGAGCAGTCGCCCGTCTTTGCCCCACAGGTGCGCGATCTGATCGGCGAACCCGTCGGCAAAGAGGTGCGCATCAGCGGTGCAGAGCATCGGGTGCGTGCCTTGGGCGCGCATCGCCTCCTCGTTGCCGTGGAAGAACGTCGTCAGTGTGATCGTGCCGGTCGGCACGAACTTCCCGCGCGCCAAGAACGCGCGGATGATGAACGCGTCGCTCATGCTCGCGAGCGAAAGATAGTCGAGCGGCCGCTCCGGCCGATCCCGCATCCATAACTGCGAGCGCGCGGAGCGGATGTCACCGTCCTCGCGTGGCGTCATGAAGTCCGGTGCACCTTCCGCAAAGCGCATCTCGTACTGGCTTGTCCAACCGCCGGGCTTGAAGCCCGAGAACACCGGCACTTGCTCCGGCGGTGGCATCGTCGGCATCTCCGCGGGATGATGCGACCACACCGCACGCCGATGCCCGCACACGACGCTCGCCGTCGCCGCAACGGTTTCGCCCTGGCGAAGCTCAACGTTCCAGTGCTGCGTGGACTTGCCGGTGCGCTTCTCGGCAACCTTGATCTCGAAGGTTCCGTCGTTGATGGCCGCGCAGTAATTTACGGTCAGCGCGACCGGCACGCCCTGCCGTCGCGAATCGTCGAGGACCGCGCGCAACAGCACGGCTGCGGTGAAGCCGCCGAAGGTGCCGTTGAAGTTTGAGTAGTATGTGCTTGCTCGCCCCGCCAGCCGATCGGCGCTGAGGCGTTCGAGTGTCGTGTCTTTGTCGAGCGGATGCATGGGCGCGCGAATAAGCACGGATCGCGCGCTCTGTCGATTACTTCGCCTCCGCGAAGACGACGTAACGTAACGGCCCGCGCTCGACCGCGTCGAAAGGATAGCAGG
>CAYXQB010000132.1:0-1727 GCA_964466435.1 uncultured Flavobacteriaceae bacterium
AAACCTCGACTATCGCGAGGCGTTGGAGAAAGTGGGCTTCATCTTCTCCGGCATGTCGCCGGACGGGCTGTTGCCGGAAATTTGCGAACGCAACGACCACCCATGGTTCATCGGCGTGCAGTATCACCCCGAACTAAAGTCGCGCCCTTTCGAACCGCACCCGCTGTTCGCGAGCTTCATCAAGGCGGCGATAGAGCAGTCGCGGTTGGTTTAGCGGACTGCTTGATGCACCGCTTTCAGCGTCGCCAACAGGCTTGCGGCACCTGCCAGGGGTAAGCAGCTCGGGCCGTCGCAGAGGGCTTTGTCGGGGTCGGTGTGGAATTCCAGAAAGACGCCGTCGGCACCTGCAGCGACGGCTGACTTCGCGATGACGGAGACGCCTTCGCGTCGTCCACCGGTCGAGGCGCCACTGGTGCGCGGATCTGCGCCGGGGAGTTGGACGGCATGGGTCGCGTCGATCGTGACGGGCACGCCGAGCTTTTGCATTTCGCCGATGCCCAGCATATCGACGACGAGGTTGTTGTAGCCGAACGACGAGCCGCGCTCGCACAGCACGATGTCGAGTTTCGGTGCGGCCTCGCGCGCCTTGGTGATGATGTTCTTGCAGTCCCACGGTGCGAGGAACTGCGCCTTCTTGACGTGCAGCCAGCCGCCGGCCGCTTCGGTCGCGCGCGCAGCCGCGACGACGAGGTCGGTTTGGCGGCAGAGGAACGCGGGTATCTGCACGAGATCGGCGACCGCAGCGACAGGAGCCGCTTGGTCAATTTCGTGGATGTCGGTTGCGATGGGGACGTTCAATTGCTTCTTCACTTCGGCCAGCATCGCCAGACCATCCTTCAGACCGGGCCCGCGATAGCTCTTGATCGAAGAACGGTTCGCCTTGTCGAAGCTCGCCTTGAACACGTAGGGTAAGCCGAGCTTCGCCGTGACCTCTTTCAAATGGCGGCCGACGGTGAGCGCGAGGTCGAGGCTTTCGAGGACGTTGAGGCCCGCGATGACGAGCAGCGGCTGGCCGCTCCCCAACGCGATATTCCAACGCTTCAATTGAACCACGGCCATCCTCTGTCTCCCGGCGCGAAATGCGGGCGCATGCCTAGCACCGGGCACAGGCCCGGCGCTAGGTGCCGAGAAACGGTAGTTTGGTTAGCGCCTTAGAGCAGCGACATGATGGCGCCGATCAGGCCGCCACCGAAGAGGACGAGCACGGCAACACCCTGCACCGTGAAGCCCATAGAGCGTTGTTCGGCGGCCTTGGCGTAACCCTGTGCGTACATCACACGGCCGATGAGCCAGACGAGGCCGAGCGCAGCCGCGATCCGCGGGTCCCAGTACATCGCGAAAATCCAAAGACTGCCCAAGAAGAGCGGCATCCATTCGAGCGTGTTCATCTGTACGCGGAACACGCGCTCGAAATCCGGATTGCCGGTCGTCGCGGGCGCCTTTACGCCGTATTTTTGACGTGCTTGCGCGACCAGAATTCCGGTCCAAAAGAGTAAGAGCAGTGCACCGAGCGTCACCAGAACAACGAAAGCTGACATGGAAATCCCCTGTTGCTTGCCGGCGCCACGAACCCCAAGCCCCGCGCCCGGTTGTGGCGACTCAATGAGCGTTAGGCTAAAGGTCGGGGGACACAAATGCAGGGGAAATCATGTCCGCACAGCCGCAGACGCAAGCCTGGTCGGGGCGATTCGCTTTCTTAATGGCGACGGTGGGGTCGGCCGTGGGCC
>CAYXQB010000132.1:1827-8988 GCA_964466435.1 uncultured Flavobacteriaceae bacterium
GCCTGGTCGGGGCGATTCGCTTTCTTAATGGCGACGGTGGGGTCGGCCGTGGGCCTCGGGAGCATCTGGAAATTCCCCTACATGGTCGGTGCGAACGGCGGTAGCGCGTTTCTGTTCGCCTATCTGGCAGGCCTTGTGATCCTGATTCTGCCCCTGATGATCGGCGAGTTCGTCATCGGGCGGCGCGGCGGCAAGAGCGCGGTCGGAAGCTTAGCCAAAGTGGCGAGCGACAGCGGGGCGACGCGCGCGTGGGGCATCGTCGGCGGCTGGGGTGTGCTGACCGGGTTTTTGATCTTGAGCTTCTATTCGGTCATCGGAGGATGGACAGTCGCCTATGTGCCGCAAGCGTTGAGCGATGCTTTCTCCGGCAAGTCGCCCGAGGACGTCGGGGCGCTGTTCGCGAAAATGTTGGCCGATCCGGTCGGTCTGACGTTCCATCACGCGGTGTTCATGGCGCTAACCGCGAGCGTCGTCGCGCGCGGTGTGAGCGAGGGGATCGAGCGTGCGGTGACGCTTTTAATGCCGCTGATGTTCCTGATCCTGATGGGCCTCGTCGGCTATGCATTCATGACGGCGGACATGACGAAAGCTGCCGAGTTCTTCTTTAAGCCGGACTGGGAGAAGTTGACGCCTGCGGTCGCGTTGAGCGCGGTGGGGTTGGGCTTCTTCTCGATCGGCACCGGTATCGGCGCGATGATCACCTACGCAGCGTACGCGCCGCGAGACATCAGGCTGGGCGAAGCGGCAATCTGGACCATTGCCGCGGATACGTTCGCATCGTTCCTCGCGGCGTTCGCGATCTTCCCGCTTGTCTTCGCCTACAATTTGAATCCGGGCGAAGGTGCCGGCCTCATGTTCACGACGCTGCCGATCGCCTTCGGACAGATGCCGGGCGGGGCATTCGTCGGCGCCGCATTCTTCTTCCTGCTGGTGATCTCGGCGCTCGCGTCGGCAATTTCGCTGCTAGAGCTTGTGGTCGCCTGGGCAACCGAACGGCTCGGTGTGGGCCGCGCAACCGCCGCATACGGTAGCGCGCTCGTATGCTGGGTGATCGGCATCGGGACGGTGCTGTCGTTCAACAATTGGAGCGCGTGGTTCCCGCTGTCGACGGTGTCAGCGTTTGAGAACAAGACGTTCTTCGATGTGATCGACTACGTGACCTCGAACATCATGCTGCCGCTCGGCGGCATCTTCTTGGGCCTGTTCGTCGGCTGGGTCATGTCGAAGCAGGCTGTGCTTGAAGAGTTGGGAATAGCGGACGGGCCGGCATGGCGGGTGCTGCAATTCCTGCTCGGCGTCGTGGTGCCGATTGTGATTTTCATTCTGTTCGTTGTGAACCTCGGGTTCGTGAAACTGGCCACCAGCGGCTAAATGGTGGTCTTTCGCTCGCGCGGCGCATTCGCTATGAGGTGCGCCGCGTTAGCTTTTGAGGATACGTCCGCATGACCGCCATTATCGACATCCGTGGCCGCGAAATCCTGGACAGCCGCGGGAACCCCACCGTTGAAGTCGACGTCGAACTCGAAGGCGGCATCGTGGGCCGGGCGGCGGTACCATCCGGCGCCTCCACCGGCGCGCACGAAGCGGTCGAGAAGCGCGACGGCGGCAAGCGCTACGGCGGCAAGGGCGTCGAACACGCAGTCGCCGCGGTGAACGGCGAGATCTTCGACACCCTATCGGGAATGGAAGCGGAAGCGCAGCTGCACATCGACCGCACGCTGATCGAACTCGACGGAACGCCGAACAAGGGCCGCCTAGGCGCGAACGCCACACTGGGCGTCTCCCTCGCCGTGGCGCACGCAGCCGCGAAAGCGCGCGGCCAGCAACTCTACCGCTATGTCGGCGGCACGAAGGCTCATGTGTTGCCGGTGCCGTTCATGAACATCATCAACGGTGGCGCGCACGCGGACAACCCGATCGACTTCCAGGAGTTCATGATCCTGCCCGTTGGCGCACCGACGTTTCGCGAAGCTCTGCGCATGGGCGCTGAGGTCTTCCACGCACTGAAGAAGGCGTTGAAAGACGCCGGCCACAACACGAATGTGGGCGATGAGGGCGGCTTCGCGCCGAACCTGAAGTCGGCGGACGAAGCGCTCGCGTTTGTGATGCGCGCCATCGAAGCGGCCGGCTACAAGCCCGGCGATCACGTCAAGCTCGCGCTCGACCCGGCATCGACGGAGTTCTTCAAGGACGGCATCTATCACCTGGAAGGGGAGGGTAAGAAGCTCGACTCCGGCGCAATGGCACGGTTCTACGAAGACCTGTGCAAGCGCTATCCGATCGTCTCCATCGAAGATGGAATGGCCGAGGACGATTGGGCGGGCTGGAAAACGCTGACCGATCTGATCGGCAAGAAAGTGCAACTCGTCGGCGACGACCTCTTTGTGACGAACCCGATGCGGCTGCGCGAAGGCATCGCCAAGGGTGTCGCGAACGCGATCCTCATCAAGGTGAACCAGATCGGCACGCTGTCGGAGACGCTCGACGCCGTCGAAATCGCACATAAGGCGGGCTACAAGGCCGTGATGTCCCATCGCTCCGGCGAAACCGAGGACACGACGATCGCAGACCTCGCCGTGGCGACGAATTGCGGCCGCATCAAGACAGGCTCGGCATCTCGGTCGGACCGTCTCGCCAAGTACAACCAGCTTCTGCGCATCGAAGAGGCTCTGGGGCCGACAGCGGTCTACGCGCAGCTCTGATGACCGACGACACCAAGGCTTTGGAAGCGAAGGCGCGCGCCGGCGACGCAGCGGCCCAATTCGAACTCGCCGTGATGCTCGACCGCGCCGGACAGCGCATCGTGGCGACCTCATGGCTCGAGGCTGCGGGAAACAGCGGCCACGTCGAAGCTCTGGCACTGCTCGCTATCCGCGACTTACAGGGCCTCGAAACGCGACCCGACCCGCCGCGTGCACGCGAGCGGCTGGAACGCGCCGTCTCGCTCGGCGGTAACACGGCGCGCCGCCTGCTCGCGACCCTCACGGCGAACGGGGTCTTCACCGACCCGAACTGGACGCATGCGCTGAACCTCACGCTCGACGCCGCAAAGACCCACGACTGGCAAGCACTCAGGCATCTGGCCCTGCTCGTCGAGATGGCGGCACCGCACTCGCCGTTGGCGGAGGACCTGCTTCTGCGCGCAGGACTGTTGGGCGACGGCTTGTCCGGCTACGCCATTTTGCGCCGCCAGACGCTGCTTGGACGCACGCTCGCACCGGAACGCGCGTTCGCCGCGTGGCGCGCCGGGATGGAAAAGATCAGGCATCCACTTGCCGACCGCGTCGCCGGCATCACGGCAGGACAGGTCGTGACGAAGGCGCCGGAGGGGCATCCAGACTTCGACAGGATTGCGGAACTGCTGCGCGAACCGCCGGGTCTCGCGCTAACCGAACCGACGCCCGTCGCCGATCAGCCTTACATCCGCCGCTTCGACAAACTGCTCACCGTCGAAGAGAGCGAGTACATCATAGGCCTTGCATCGCGCCTTCTCGCACCGGCCAGCGTCATCGACGGCGCAACGGGTAAGGGCAAGCAAAGCGACCTTCGCACGAACAGCGTTGCCGTCCTTTGGCCGATGAACCAAGACATCGTCCTACATGCAATCGATCTGCGGCTCGCAAAGGCTGCGGGACTGCCGATCGCGAACGGCGAGATGATGAACATCTTGATGTACAAACCCGGCGAAGAGTACCGCGCGCACTTCGACTTCTTCGCGCCGGAAATCGCAGCCGCCGATCGCAGCGGACAACGCATTCGAACGCTGCTCGTCTACCTCAACGACGGCTACGGCGACGGCGAGACCCAGTTCATCAACGCGAACCTGAAACTGAAGGGCGCGGCGGGCGACGCGCTCCTGTTCCACAATTGCGATGCTACACACGCGCCCGACCGCGCGACGCTGCACGCAGGTCTTCCTGTGACGAGCGGTCAGAAATGGCTACTGTCGAAGTGGTTCCGCCAAAAACCGTTCTTGAACTGATCGAGTTAACGTCGCTTAACTCAAATCCGCTTGCCCCGGTTCGGGCGATATGATTCGATTCAAACGATGGACGAACAAGCGACAGCTGCGCCGCGCTCCACGCGAGGATTGGGTTTCACCCTCGTGATCATCGCGCTCGTGCTCTACTTCGGCTACTTCGCGATCTATGGGAAGCACGGGCTCGTCAATTGGATCCGGCTGCAGGAAGAGGTTGCGCTGAAGCAGGCGGAACTCGACCGCACCAAAACCGAGCGGGCAGCGCTTGAGCATCGCGTCCGCCTGCTGCGCCCGGAGAGCGTCGATCCCGACCTTCTGGAGGAGCAGGCGCGCGCCCGCCTGGGGCTCTCACAGGGCGACGAAGTCGTCATTCTGAAAGACAAACGATAGGCTGTTGCAGCGCAGCAAAGGCTCGCGCCTTGCGCCCATCTGGGGCGAGCGGTACAGGAACGCCTCAAGACGATAGGGACACAAGGACGAATGGCGAAAGCCGATACGGCCAGCCGCGCCGCCGCGCCCACCAGGCCCAAGCCAACCAAAGACGAGCTCGTTCGCTACTACCGCGAAATGCTGCTGATCCGCCGCTTCGAGGAGAAGGCGGGACAGCTTTACGGCATGGGCCTGATTGGCGGCTTCTGCCATCTCTATATCGGTCAAGAAGCCGTCGTCGTCGGCATGCAGGCGGCCATCGGCGAGGGCGATCAGGTGATCACCGCCTATCGCGACCACGGGCACATGCTTGCTTGCGGGATGGATCCCGCCGGCGTGATGGCGGAACTGACTGGCAGGAGCGGGGGCTACTCGAAGGGTAAAGGCGGCTCGATGCACATGTTTAGCCGCGAGAAGAACTTCTTCGGCGGCCACGGCATCGTCGGCGCACAAATTCCGCTCGGCACGGGTCTCGCGTTCTCGAACAAGTACAAAGGCACTGACCGCGTATGCCTCACATATTTCGGTGACGGCGCGGCGAACCAGGGCCAGGTGTACGAGAGCTTCAACATGGCCGAGCTTTGGAAGCTGCCCGTCGTCTACGTGATCGAAAACAACCAGTACGCAATGGGCACTGCGATTTCGCGGTCGAGTGCGGAAACGCATCTCTACAAGCGTGGCGCGTCGTTCAACATTCCCGGTGAAGAGGTTGATGGGATGGACGTGCTCGCTGTGAAGGACGCGGGCGACCGCGCAGTCAAATGGTGCCGCGAGGGTAAGGGGCCGATTATCCTAGAGATGAAAACGTATCGCTATCGTGGACACTCGATGTCGGACCCGGCGAAGTACCGCACACGCGAGGAAGTCGATCACGTGCGCGAAACGTCCGACCCGATCGATCACGTGCGCAAATTGCTGCTCGACGGCAAGTTTGCGGGCGAAGATGAGCTGAAAGAAATCGACAAGGACATCCGTAGCATCGTCGGTCACGCCGCCGAGTTTGCGCAAACGTCGCCGGAACCCGATCCGTCGGAGCTCTGGACGGACGTCATTCACTGAACGCGGGCAGAATGAGGAGCAGACCGATGAGAGTTTTGATCTTCGCCGTCGCACTGGCCGTTGCCGCGGCGCCGCTTGCCGCGAAGCCGCCGGTGCCTGCGCCCGTGATCGCAGCGAACGCGCCGAACTTGGTGCCGATCGCATCGCGCATGGCAAAGGGCACAATCTCGGTGCGCAACACCGGCACGGTCGCCGCCGGGCCGTTCAAAGTGACGGTCGCTTGCAGCGCAGCCTGCGCCGAACCCGCCGCAGCCGACGCCGCGCCGTATGAGGATGCGGCCTTTCCAAACAAGTTGACCGTGTCGGTACCGGGCCTGTCTCCGGGGCACGTGTACAATCACAAGATAGCTTTTTGGGATGGTTTGGTTTGGCGATCCGGCAACTACGAATTCAAGGTCGTCGCCGACGCGGCGAACACCGTCGCCGAAACGAACGAAGCGGACAACACCGGCGGTACGGTGTTCGGCGTGCCTTAAGCGGCACATGACTTGAGGGGAATGATCTGATGTCTGTGGCGATGTCTCTAGAACTGACGATGCTGGCGCTGAGCGTGGCGCTGCTGTTCGTGTTGGTGCTGATCCAAGCAGCTGCGGGAACGCAGGCGCAGGGTCTCATGACGATGGCGAATGATCGCGACAATCTCGGTCCGCCGTCGGTCTGGCAAGCGCGCACGAAGCGTTGCGTCGACAATCACCGCGAGGGGCTGATCTTGTTTGCGCCTCTGGCGCTGATCGCCGCGCAACTGGATATCTCGACAACGATGACGGTGTGGGGCGCGCAACTGTTCTTCTATTCGCGCGTCGCGCACGCCGTGGTTTATCTCGCGGGTCTCCCCTATATCCGTCCGCTGTTCTGGGGCATCGGCATCGTCGGTACGATCATGATGTTCCTCGCGCTGTTCCAGGTCGGAGCTTAGCTGCAATGGCGACAGGACGATGGATCGTCGCTTCTTTCGTGATGCTGCTGGCCCTCGCTATGAGTGATCGGGCTGCGGCGCTTGACTGTCCGAACACCCTGAAGGTCGCGGTCCTCGCCGACGGCTCAGTTCTCGTTGCCGGAGCAAAGGCGACACTTGACGTGTTGGACGCGCGGCTGAGCGAATTGGCGAAGAGCGAGGGAAGCGTCTGGTACTATCGCGAGAATGCTGTCGGGGAACCTGGCGCGGCCCAAGGTGCCGCGATCAAAGGTGTGCTTGAGCTGCTGGTAAAGCACCGGCGCCCAGTTAGCTTCTCGAGCACTCCTGACTATAGCGACGTGATCGACGGCGACGGCAATTCGTCGCCGCGGACGAAATGTTGACGGCGGAAAACAGATGCCCACTGAGATCTTGATGCCCGCGCTGTCGCCCACGATGGAGGAGGGCAAGCTTGCCAAATGGCATGTGAAGGTGGGCGACAAGGTGACGTCCGGCGACGTGATCGCCGAGATCGAAACTGACAAGGCGACGATGGAGGTCGAGGCGGTCGACGAAGGCATCGTTTCAAAGCTGCTGGTCGAGGAAGGCACGGAGGGCGTGAAGGTCAACGTGCCGATCGCCGTGTTGCAGGGCGAGGACGAACCGAAAGCGAAGGCGAATGGCGGCGGCGCACCTGCGGCTGCGCCGGTGCCAAAGGCTGCGGCCAAGGCTCCGGTCGCGGCTGCGCCTGTGGCTGCAGTTGTCGCGGCCGATCCCAGTGTCGCGCCCGGCACGCCGA
>CAYXQB010000133.1:0-8876 GCA_964466435.1 uncultured Flavobacteriaceae bacterium
GATGTTTGCCACGGCCGCGTCCACGCGAACGCTTGTTGTTCGGTCCAGGTCTCATGTTGTTCATAAATTCAGTTCCAATGCAGTTGCACTTGCATGTCACGAGCGCTGGCTTCCGCAGTACGCGCGGAAACCACAGCGTCTCAAACTTCGTACCTACGTAGCCCCTCGAAACCCTCGTTCCGGTCCCTCAAGCAGCGATTTGGCTTTACGGTCCCAGGGCGCGCCCTCGCGCCCAATCCCTGGCGGTTTCCCGCCCTGACACCGCCCCGCCATACAGGCATTGGGGCCGGTCAGATTCTTCCGTTGTTGGGCGGCAAGCTAGACCGAATTCCAAGAGGAATCCAAGGGGTTTTTCGGGGTTTTCCGCTAGGGGGCGCGCGCTTGCGGCAACGTGGCCACCACCACGCGGTCGCGACCGCCAAGATCCTTCACCAAACTACGCGCATCCAGGCCCTCATTCCGCAACGTTTTGGCGGCACTTTCACCTTGATCGTGCCCGATTTCGATGAGCGCGAGGCTCTCGACGGTCATTACGTCATGGAGCGAGCGCGCGATGAACGCGATGTCGCGAAGCCCGTCGCGTCCTGATGTTAGCGCCAGGCGCGGCTCGTACTCGCGCACGTCCGGATCGAGATTCGCGTGGTCGACCTCGGCGATGTAGGGCGGGTTCGCGACGACGAGGTCGAAGCGTTCGGCGCGAGCGATGTTGGCAAAGTCGGCGATCGCGAACGATGCGCGATCGGCGACGCCAAGGCGTTCGGCATTGCGCTTGGCTATGGCGAGAGCGTCTGGCGAGATGTCGATACCGACGCCGGTGGCGCTGCGCCACTCCGTCAGCAGCGCGATAAGCAAGCAGCCGGAGCGGGTGGCGAGGGCGAGGATGCGCGCGGGCGGGTTTGCCTTCAATTCTTTCAGTGCGGTTTCGATCAGCGTTTCGGAGTCGGGGCGCGGGATCAGAACCGCGGGTGAGACTTCAAACTCCAGCGACCAGAACTCCTTGCGGCCGAGGATGTAGGCCACGGGCTCGCGCTTCTCACGGCGGGCGATGTAGGCGTCGAAGGCCGCTGCATCCGGCGCCTCGCGCGCGAGGATTCGGACTTCGCGCACGGGGTCGTCGATCCCGGCCGCTGCGAGACGGGCAGCGGCGGCACGGACAGCGTCCGGCGTCACGTGGTTTCGTCGAGTTGGGCGAGGCGTTTCGCCTGGTCGTCGTTGATGAGCGCGTCGATGATCTTGCCGAGGCTCAGGCCCTGCATCACTTGGTCGAGTTCGTAGAGCGTTAGGTTGATGCGGTGATCCGTGCAGCGGCCTTGCGGGTAGTTGTAGGTGCGGATGCGTTCCGACCGGTCGCCGGAGCCGACTTGTTCCTTACGATCGGCCGCACGTTCCTTGTCTTGCCGCTCGCGCTCGGCGTCGTAGATCCGCGCCTTCAGGATCTTCATCGCCTTGGCTTTGTTCTTATGCTGCGATTTTTCTTCCTGCATCGCGACGACGACGCCGGTCGGCATGTGGGTGATACGGACCGCGCTTTCGGTTTTGTTGACGTGCTGGCCGCCGGCGCCGGAGGCGCGGTAGACGTCGATACGCAAGTCGCTTTCGTTGATCTCGATATCGACGTCTTCCGCTTCGGGCATGACGGCAACCGTTGCGGCCGAGGTGTGGATGCGGCCCTGCGCTTCGGTCGCGGGCACGCGCTGAACGCGGTGGACGCCGGACTCGTATTTCAGCTTCGCGAAGACGCCGTTGCCGTTGACGGAGCAGATGACTTCCTTGTAGCCGCCAAGATCGGACGGGCTTTCGGAGAGGATCTCAAACTTCCAACCTTGAAGCTGCGCATAGCGGCGGTACATGTCCAAGAGGTTGGCGGCGAACAGCGCCGCCTCGTCGCCGCCGGTGCCGGCGCGGACCTCGAGGAAGGCCGAGCCCGCGTCGGCCGAATCCTTCGGCAGCATCAGGATCGACAGTTCGCGCTCAACCTCGGGCAACGTGCGTTTCAACTCGACCAGTTCGTCGCCTGCCATCGCGCGAACGTCGGGATCGGGGTCGGACGCGAGCTGGCCGAGGTGGGTGATCTCGGCGCGCATCTTCTGTACTTGCTTGGCCTTGGCGACGATGGGGCCGAGGTCGGAGTACTCCTTCGCGAGCTTGGCAAAGGCCGCCCCCGGATCGGAGGCCATGCGGGCCTCGATCTCAGAATAGCGGTCGAGAATGCGCTCGATTTGTGCGGACGCGATCAAGGTCGGCTCTTTCGGTAGCTACTTCGCGGGGACGAGGACAGGTTTTTCGCGCTTGGCCTCAATTTCGGCGGCGCGTTTTTCGACGAGGCCGACGATGTGGTCGACGAGCTTGTCGTTGTCCATTTTGTGGTCGGGTTTGCCCGCCACATAGACCATGCCGGCCCCTGCCCCACCGCCGGTGAAGCCAAGGTCGGTTTGGGCGGCTTCGCCGGGGCCGTTGACGACGCAGCCGATGATGGAGAGCGACATCGGTGTCGTGATGTGTTTCAGGCGGTCTTCGAGGGTGGCGACCGTCTTGATGACGTCGAAGCCTTGGCGCGCGCAGGATGGGCACGCGATGACGTTGACGCCGCGATGGCGCAGTCCCAGCGACTTCAGGATGTCGAAGCCGATACGGATTTCCTCGACCGGGTCGGCCGAGAGCGAGACGCGGATCGTGTCGCCGATGCCGGCCCAGAGCAGCGAGCCGATGCCGATCGCGGATTTCACCGTGCCGGTCATGAGGCCGCCGGCTTCCGTCACGCCGAGGTGGAGCGGGTAGTCGCAGGCTTCCGCCAGACCTTGATACGCCGCGACGGCGAGGAAGACGTCCGACGCCTTCACGCTGATCTTGAACTCGCGGAAGTCGTTGTCTTCGAGGATGCGGGCGTGGTTGAGCGCGCTCTCGACCATCGCCTCAGGGCACGGTTCGCCGTAGCGTTCGAGCAACTCCTTCTCCAGCGAGCCGGCGTTGACGCCGATGCGCATGGAGCAGCCGTGGTCTTTCGCGGCTTGCACGACTTCACGCACGCGGGCGGCGGAGCCGATGTTGCCGGGGTTGATACGCAGGCACGCGGCGCCCGCCTTCGCGGCCTCGATCGCGCGTTTGTAGTGGAAGTGGATGTCGGCGACGATCGGCACGGCGGAGGCGCGCACGATCGCCTTGAGCGCGGCGGTCGATTCTTCATCCGGGCAAGAGACGCGCACGATGTCGGCGCCCGCAGCCTCCAGCGCCTTGATCTGGCGGATGGTCGCGTTCGCGTCCGACGTCAGTGTGTTCGTCATCGACTGGACGGTAATCGGCGCGTCGCCGCCGACTTCCACGCTTCCCACGCGGATTTTGCGGCTCTTGCGGCGAACGATATCGCGGTAGGGACGAATGCTCATGGGGGAAGAGATAGCAACCCGCCTGAACCTTAGAAAGGTGGCAGGTTGCGCATTTATCCCTTTGAAACCACTCGTTTCTTATTCTTCTTGGGTTATCCAAGAGGTTCCCATGCGCCACACGCTTCCTCCGGCACTCGAGATTCGGGGGTTGGACAAGAGTTTCGACGGGCGGGCGGCGGTTGCCGGATTGAATCTCAGCGTGCGCGCCGGCGAGTTCTACATGCTGCTCGGGCCGAACGGCGCGGGCAAGACGACGACGCTGCGGATGGTTAGCGGTTTGCTGCAGCCGGATGGCGGGGCGATTTCGATCTTCGGCGTCGATGCGCGGCGCGACCAGGTTGCGGCGAAGCAGATCGTCGGCTGGGTTTCCGATGAGCCGATGATCTACGACAAGTTGACGCCTAGCGAGTATTTGGAATTCGTCGCCGGCCTGTGGCGGGTGGAAGGCGATGTCGCCGCTTTGCGCGCGCGCGAACTCATCAGGTGGCTCGATCTCGATAAGGTCGCGCATGCGCGGTGCGAGAATTTCTCCCGCGGGATGCGGCAGAAGGTGGCCTTGGCGGGGGCGTTGGTGCACGAGCCCAAGCTCATCATCTTGGACGAGCCGCTGACGGGGCTCGATGCGGGGAGCGCGCGGCTGGTCAAGAACGTGCTGACCGAGCGGGTACGCGCCGGGGCGACGGTCATTATGACAACGCACATTCTCGAGATCGCCGAGCGCATGGCGGATCGCATCGGCGTGATTGCGGGCGGCCGGTTGATCGCCGAGGGTACGCTCAGCGAGCTGCGATCGCGCATCGGCCATGGGGATACGCCGCTTGAAGAGTTGTTCCTCACGATCGTCGAGCAGGCATCGGCGGCCGCATGAACATGCCCGGCACCATAACCTGGTTCGCTGCGCACGAAATGCGGCTTGCCTGGCGCGACGTCTTTGCGATGCTGACCGGCGGCAAGGCGGAGCGGTTGCACAGGGTCGCCGTGGGTGTCGGCATCTTTCTCGCGGTCATGCATGTGGTTGCATATTTCGCGATCGGCCAGCTTGCGAACGCGCCGCTCGATCAGGATCTGGCGACGCTGATTGCGGTGACGGCGGGCGTTCTGCTCTCGGGTACGGCGATCGTTTCGCAAGCGTTGGAGAGCGTCACGCGCGTGTTCTATACGCGTTCGGACCTTGAACTGATCTTGAGTTCGCCCGTCGAGGCGCATCGGCTTTTTGCCGTTCGGATCGGCGCGATCGCGCTCACAGTGGGAGCGATGTCTCTGCTGTTCATCGGGCCATTCATCAACGTACTGGCATGGCTCGGCGGCGCGCGTTGGCTTTGGGCTTATGGAATCATCGCCGCGGTCGCATTGACCGCGACGGCGATCGCGGTGGCGTTAAGCGTTGCGCTGTTTCAGCTGATCGGGCCCAAACGAACGCGTCTTGCCGCGCAAATCACAGCAGCGATCGTGGGCGGCTTGTTCGTGATCGGGTTGCAGGTCGCGGCGTTGTTTTCAACGGGGACGCTATCACGGCTCTCGTTCCTGCAATCCGACTACGTTTTGACCAATGCGCCCGGCCCTGAGAGCTTCGTTTGGTGGCCGGCGCGAGGCGCGTTGGGCGACGTGACGGCAATGCTCTCGGCTGTCGTTGCAAGCCTCGTTGCGTTCCTGGCGACGATCGCGCTTTGCGCGCCGCGCTTTGCCCGCATCGTCGTCGCGGCCTCCAGCGTATCGCGCGGCATTTCCCAGCAATACGTACGCGCTTTTGCGGTTCAAACGCCGGCTGCCGCGCTCAGGCGCAAGGAGCGGACGCTGCTGATGCGCGATCCATGGCTGCTTTCGCAAACGTTGATGCAACTGCTCTATCTGCTGCCGCCGGCCCTCATGCTTTGGCACAGCTTTGGCGCCAATGCCGGGATTGCCGTCGTGCTGGTGCCCGTGCTGGTGATGTCGGCGGGGCAGCTTGCGGGCGGGCTGGCGTGGCTTACGCTTTGCGGCGAAGACGCGCCGGATCTCGTGCTCACGGCTCCTCTGCAGGAAAGCCTGCTGATGCGTGCGAAGATCGAGGCGGTGATGCAGTGCATCGCCGTCGTGTTCTTGCCGTTTGTTATAGCGCTGGCCGCAATGTCGGCGAGCGTCGCGGTGTTAGCGGCACTCGGTATAGCGGCGTCCGCCGCTTCTGCGACGGCGATACAGTTCTGGTTCCGCGCGCAGGCCAAGCGCAGCCATTTCCAGCGCCGTCACACGTCGTCGCGTATCGCGACGTTGTCCGAGGCGTTCGTGTCGATTTCTTGGGCGGGCGCGGCCGCAGTCGCGGCGACTGCCGGTTGGGTCGGTTGCCTTGTGGCCGCGATTCCGGTGGCGATACTCTGCGGGGTGCGCGCTTTGGCGCGCTCTCGCTGACGTTCAGAACCAGGTCCGACCTCGTCGCTTGGCTAAGCGCTTGCGGCTACGCACCAGCCGCGGGTGGAACAGCAAAGCGGCGCACCAGCCAGGCGGACGCATCAAAAGCTTGAACCCGGCTCACGCAGGAATGCTTGTTCTTCCGGCGTGCTCTCCCGGCCCAGGATAGCATTGCGGTGAGGGAACCTGCCGAAGCGGGCGATGATGGCGTGGTGGCGTTCGGCGTAGGCGACGATGTCGGCCTGCGGGTCGTCGCGGGCCAGCTGTTTGAACAGGCGGACGGATTCCTCTTGCGTCGCCAAGTCCTCCGCATGTTCGAACGGCAGGTATGCGAACTGGCGGCGCACCCCAGGGAGCGCGCGGTCCGCGCCCGTTGCGATCAAGGTGCGGGCCGCGGCGAGGGCGCGTGCGTCACCAGCGAAAGCGCGGGGCGTGTCGCGATAAGCGTTGCGGGTGAATTGGTCGAGCACAACGATTTCTGCGACGGCGCCATCCGGCGTGGTGTTCCACTGTGCGATAGCGCCGTCGAGCGCGCGCTCGATCAACACGCCAAAACGCGTTCGGATTGCGGCGTCGAAGGTGTTGTCCTTCTTGAACCAGACCGCCCGCGAGCGGTTGTGTTCGGCTTCGCCCTTGGGCGCGAACCAGAAATCAAGAACACTTTGGGGCGTCATTTCCATGACGCCCACACGTATCACGAATCTCGATGAGAGCCAGGCAGGTTAGTGTTGCGCGACGACTTTGCTGCCGCGTTTGACGCGCATCGTGACTTCGATCGTGCCCGCCTTTTCGAACGTCAGCATGACCGGAATCGTCTCGCCCTCGGCAAAGGGCGCGTCGACGTCGATGAACATCAAGTGCAAACCATTTTCCTTGAGCATCGCGGAGCCGCCGGGCGGCACTTCTATGCCGGTCGCCAACGGACGCATCTTCATGACGCCGCTGTCGTTGACGATCTCGTGAATTTCCATGCGCGCCGCGCGGGCGCTGGACGCACCGACCAGCCGATCGGTGTCGGTACCGCCGTTGGCGACAGTGAAGAATCCGGCCGCGAGCTTCGTTCCGCGCGGCGATGGCAGTGCCCAGGCGTCGGCGATGACCAGCGTCGATTGCGGGAGCGGCGGCTTGATGGAAGCGGGGCCAGCCGGTTCCGCCGCCGCCTGAACGTCAGCGGCAGGTGCAGGATCGGCGAGAACGGATTGTTCCTGGGTGTCGCTGAGCCCCATATACGAGCAGGCGGTCAGCGATGTGAACGCCACAAGGGCAAAGACGCGTTTCATTCAATGGCACTCCGAACGGGGAATCACTAGCAAACTATGACGCGTTTGTCCGCGCATGCCAGTCTCGGCACACGCGGACGAAGACGCGATCCCCAGCGGACGGCCTTACTCGGCCGCCTCAGCGGCGCGGCGGGCAGCACCCGTCTCACGCGTGCGGAGCGCCGCAACGGCCAAATCGACAAGACCGAACGCGAACGTTTCGTCGAGCTCGGCATGACCGTTCAGAAGGCGATAGAGCATCGGACCGTAAATCATGTCGGCGACGAGCTCTTTGTCGACGTCGAAGGTCGCCTCGCCGCGCAGCTGGGCGCGTCCGAGAATGGCGCGCACGATTTCGCGGTGCGCTTCCATCAGAGATGTGCGGAAGGCTTCAGCGAAGCGCGCGTCAGCCTGCGCTTCGGCCATGAGGGCCTTGAATACCGGACCGCGGCGTTGCGCAAGAGCGCGAACGGTCGCGCGAACGAGATCTTGCAAGTCGCCTTTGAGCGAACCGGTGTCCGGCGCGATCGTCTCTTGTGGCGGCATGTCTGCCGTCAGCGCTTCGAGAACGATGAAGGCAGCAGACGGCCACCAGCGGTAGATCGTCTGCTTGGAAACACCCGCCCTGGCGGCGATTGCTTCAATGTTTAGAGCGGCATAGCCGTCGTTTTGAAGAATATGCATCGCCGACTGGATGATGGCCCGGCGCGATTCGGCGCTGCGCGGACGGCCTGCACGCGGCTTCTGCACGTGAGTCATTTCGGTGTTTTCAGATTGTGTTGTCATGAGCCCCTCGACTCGAAATTCCCCAGTGAATCGCTATCCCGCGCGAATCACTTTCATCTGTCGAGCGTGTTCGTGTGACGCTTGAGGGTCAAGCACCGATCATCGCAATTATCGCGATGCGGCCATGCGCTCCAAGAAATACGAGGGATCGAGCGGGATACGTGTGATCACTTCTCCGCTTCGACCAAAAACTCCAAGTGAGCGTCCATCTACTTCAACTTGAAGGCCGCCCGCGTTGCCCGTCTGCATAATCAATCCCGGGCGATCGGGCACAGAATATGATTCGCCGACGTTGAGCACGCGCGCGACCATAATCGAACGCGACCGCGGAAGTTGCGTGTCGCGGATCTGAACATAGGTCGGCTCGACCGCCTTCAACGTGATTCGCGTACTGGACTGCGCGGTCTGCGGTTTTGGAGCTGCGTCGAGTTCGGCAACCGCAAACGGGGTCGCCGCTGCCGGTGCGGGCGCCACTTCGAGCGCGGGCGCGGGAAGCTTTTCCTCGGGCAGCGTCTGCGCGCCGGCCACAAAGCTTACGGCGACTTCGACGGGCACCTTCTCGGCCTCGGTCGCGGCGACTTGCGGGATCGCTGCGGCCGGATGCTCGACGACGACGGCCGGCGTCTCTTCGGCTTGCGCCGTCGAGTTCATCGCCGCGCGATCTGGCGTCGTGACGTAGGAGATGCCGTAGATCGTCATCGCGATCAGCAGGCCAAGCGTCAGAATGGAACCGCTTGGGCGGCGGAATTCTTCCTGCGCCTGCGGGAAGACGAGATCGACGGGTTTGTCGGTCGCTGCCGTTTCGTCTTTGAAGCGCTGAACCATGTCGTCGGCGTTGAGGCCGAGATGGCGCGCATAGGCGCGCACGAAACCGACGGCGTAGGTGCGGCCCGGTAGCTTCGCCAAGTCGCCGGCTTCAACAGCCTCCAGTTGCTCGCGGCGCATCTTCAGCAGCGCAGCAACGGAGGATGCTTCTTCACCGCGGCTCAAGCGCGCTGCGCGAAGCAGTTCACCGACAGTGTTCGATGGAGCGGCCGGCGGCAGGTCTTCGGGTTCTTCGACG
>CAYXQB010000134.1:0-8839 GCA_964466435.1 uncultured Flavobacteriaceae bacterium
GGGGCGGCGTCCGCCGCCTCGCTCTCCTATTTCATCGTGTTCACGCTGATCGCGTGGCTTTATGGGATCTACAACATCGCCGTTGTCGGCTTTGCGATGCACTATCGGCGCACGCAGCCAGCCGCGAGCGACATCGCGCCAATCGGTATGGGGCCGCAGGTCGCGCTGCTGTACACGACGTGCAACGACTTCGTGGAGGCGAGCGCGGAGTCGTGCATCGGCCTTTCCTACGCGAACTATACGATGTACGTGCTCGACGACAGCTCCGATCCGCTTTACCGGGCGCGCGTCGATCTGTTTGCGGCGCGCCATCCGGGCCGCGTACGCGTCGTGCGGCGCGCCAACCGGCAAGGCTTCAAGGCCGGCAACATGAACAACGCGCTCAAGACCATTGCGCGCGAGCCGTTCTTTGCCGTGGTCGATGCCGACGAGATTCTGCCGCGCGATTTCCTCTCGCGACTGGTGCCACGCATGCTGGCCGATCCGCAGTGCGGCTTCATCCAAGCGAACCACCGCTGCGTGGACGACGCCGAGAACGCGCTGAAGAGCGACATGCGCATCGGCATCGACGTGCATTGGCGCTGGTATCAACCGCTGCGCAATCGCTACGGGTTCGTGATGTTCCTGGGCCACGGTGCGCTGTTGCGGCGCCAGTGCTGGGAAGAGATCGGCGGCTTCCCGGAAATCGTGTCCGAAGATCTGGGTTATGCGATCGCGATCCGCGAGCGCGGCTATTTCGGCACGTTCGCCGAA
Organism: uncultured Flavobacteriaceae bacterium; assembly: GCA_964466435.1. Lineage (GTDB taxonomy): Bacteria > Pseudomonadota > Alphaproteobacteria > Micropepsales > Micropepsaceae > SZUA-430. The sequence goes on from CAYXQB010000134.1 coordinate 754, forward strand.
GATGTCGTATGCCTTGAGGAGTTTCCCGAGACGGTACGGGCGTTCCGCGTGCGCCACGTGAAGTGGACGCGCGGCACCTGCGAATTCCTGCATCAATGGACATGGCGCATCTTGAAGGCGCCCAGGATGAGCTGGACCGAGAAGCTCGACATCCTGTTTCCGACGATGAACCTGCCGCTCACGTTCTTCTTCTTCCTGTTCATGATCAACGCGAGCATCGTGCTGCCCGCGCTCTTGGGCGAGACGCGGATCATGACGATCGAGCTCGGGCTGACGGAATTGCTGCTACCGGTGATCACGATCCCGGCGGCGATGACTCACCTGTTCACCTGGGACTTCTACCTCGTGACCATTGCTTGTCTTGTCGGGCCGGTGCTTTGCTTCATTGCGGAGCTGTGGCGCAAGCCCGCAACGCTCGTGCGCTTCCTCGCGCACTCGACGGCACTCTACGCGTCGCTGAGCCCGCTCTCGGCGATATCGGTGATCGGCTATGGCGTCACCGGCAAGGCCCGATTCCTGGTGACGGGCGACAAGAGCCGCGCGGATGCGTCGGGCCCCTCGCGCACGTTGCGTCAGAGCGTTTCAAAGTTCTTCGGCGAAACGCATCCGGACTCTGCCGGCGTCCGCGCATTCGAGTTCGCCGCCGCCGCCGTGTTCCTGGTCGCCGCCGTGATGAGCTTTCAAGTCGCGCTGCTCGGGCTCGCTATCGGCTTCTTCATGCTGCCCTTGATGCACGTCACGGGTTGGGACTACGGCCCATTCCGCACGATCGCCTGGGTGCCGTTCCTGCTCATTCTGGCCGGCGTTCCACTGGGCGGCCTCGGCCTCTTCGGCGTTCAGCCGGTGATGTTCGGCTTCGGATTCCACTTCTGAGACCGCAAGAAGCGTCTAGCCCGTTCGCTTTTTCGTGAACGGTTCCATATGCCGCACGCGATGCGGTGCGGGTCTCGCTTTCGCTGAGCTTTCACGCATTCGAGGCCGCGGTCTGAACCGCGCGTGAATCGCACATTCAGAACCGATTCAAAGCGCCGCCCCTACTCCTGTGGGCGAGCGCAATCGATCGCGCGAACAACGAGGCGATCGGTCGTTCATCGGATTGTTCAAACCAGGAGTACGACGACATGAAGACTTTGATTGCGGGCGCGGTTGCGCTCAGTGCGCTTACCGCTATTCCGGCCAGCGCGAACGACGACATCGCCCTTGGGATTCCGGGTTACGGCGGTTCGGGGTGTCCGAACGGTTCGGTTTCGGCGACGCTGAGCCCGGATGCGAAGACGCTCTCGCTCATCTTCGACCAATATGAAGTGTCCGCCGGCGGCTCGACCGGCCGGTCCTTCGACCGGAAAGCCTGCAACGTGGCGATACCCGTGTTCGTGCCGGCCGGCTACAGCATTGCCGTGCTGTCGGTCGACTATCGCGGCTACAATCACTTGCCGCACCGCGCCACCTCGCAGTTCAACGTCGAGTACTTCTTCGCCGGCAGCCGCGGGCCGTCGTTCCGCCGCTCGTTCTGGGGCTCGCTCGACAGCGATTACTTCATCAACAACCAGCTCGTGGCCGAGAACCTCGTTTGGTCGCCGTGCGGCGCGGATGTGAACTTGCGTACGAACTCGAGCATGCGGGTTGCGACCCACAACAACGCCGAAGCGAGCTCGACCGTCGACTCGCAGGATGTCAACGCGGCGATCGTCTATCACCTGAAAATGCGCCGGTGCGCTTAAAACGCTGCACCGTCTGAATGAAACCCCAAGGGCCACGGCCAATCGTGGCGTGAAGCATCAGGCGTAATTCACATGCACATGCAACGATTGGCCACCCTGGCTTTGCTTGCGGCGGTCACAGCTACGGCTGCGTCCGCCAAGTCGCGGGTCGAAGCGTTCGGCGCGCGCGCCATCGAAACACAAGGCTGTCCCGAAGGCTCCTATTCCATCGTGACGGCGCCCGACGGGGGCGCGCTTAGCGTGCTGTTCGACAACTTCGCCGTCACCGGGACGCAAGCGAACGGCGGTTTCGCGCGCATGACCTGCGCGATCGAGATCCCGCTGCGGCTGCCCGAGGGGTACTCGCTCGGCGTCTATCAGATGGACTACCGCGGCTTTGCGCAATTGGGCCACAAGCAGCGCGCCGAGGCGCAGGTGGACTACGGCACCGGGCGCGGCAATCGCGGGCGCCGCTTTCACCGCCACGTGAAAGGTACGTTCGCGGGCGACTTCACGTTCAACGAGAGCCTGCGCGGCGGCATCTTGAAGCGCATGGGGTGCGGTGAGGAAGCCGTGCTGAACTTCCGGGCCACGTTGACGCTCGTGTCCAAGCGCGACGACCGCGAGGGGACGATGGCGCTCGACTCCGTGGACGGCGCGCCCAAGGGCGGGCTCGTGTTCGGGCTCGACCTCAAGAAATGCAAGGGATAGCGGCTCTGTAGGCGCCGTCACACTTCGTAACGCCGACGCACCTGCTATACTTGAGCCAATGTGCTTCGAGGAGGCTGGCTCATGCGGGCGTTCTTGCGCTTGACGGTTCTGTATCTCGCCGCGATGACGGCGATCGCTCCGCATGCGGCGGCGCAACCTGCAGGCTGCGATGCCACCTATTTGCGAAGCTTCGCCATCACCGACGAAGGCGGGACCACGGTTTGGGAACCGGGCGACATGGAGTGCGTCGAGCACTTCCGCTTTACGGTCTCGACGCCGGGCGGCACGCGGACGTTTCGCGGGATCGGCGATGTGAACGCGGGGGCGCTGCTCCGGCGCGGGGATATCGCGCGCGTCGAAGCGGGGGCCCGGCTGGCGGCGGGCAACCTTGCCGCGCTCGGCGACTACCGGATCGACAACGTGACGTATCTCATCTCGGTGATCGGCAGTGTGCCGCTATCGCGCGAGGTGTTGGATCCAAGCGGACGGCATAAGGATGGCAGCGCTGCGGCGTGGACGCTCGATCCCGCGTGGAGCGCGCGGCGCGAGTGCCCGGTCACACTGTTTCTGTTCGGGCGGAACTCGGAGGACGACATCCACTACACCGTCGCCCACGAGACGTTTCACTGCGTGGAGCACGGCTCGTTGAGCCCCGCGCAACGCGCGACGATGACGGGCGGCGGCGCTTGGTGGGGCGAAGGTGCGGCCGAGTTGTTCGCCGGCTACAATGTGCGCAACCTGCGTTGGAACAACGCGCCCGACTTCCGTGCCGCCGTCGAGGCGCAGCGGCCGCTCTATGCGATGAGCTACGAGGCGTCGATCTTCTTCTATTGGCACTATCAAAAGCACGGGCTTGGCGCGTTGATGCCGTTCTTGCGGCGGATGGCCGGCGGATCCGGCGACGGTGCGCAACGCGCGGCGATCCGCGGCGCGATTTCGAACGCCGACCTGCTGACGTTTGCGGAAGACTTCGACGACGGCAAGATCAAGTATCCGAACGGGCCGGTGCTCAGTTTCGGCGCACGGATCGACGGCGAGCAATGGACGATCAACCGCTCGGCGACGGTGCGGCGCACGTTGAAGCCGTTCGTCATCATGCCGGGGTGGACCGCCTACGAGTGCGGCAAATGGGGAAACACGGTCACGCCCGACGGTACGAACGTCGCCGTTCGCAAGGACCCCGGCACAAGCTGGGGCGCCTGGCCCGCGAACACCGACTGCCGCACGGAGCGGCGCGCGCGCTATCGGGTGATGGCCATGCACACGGGCGATGCGAACGCCGCGCTTTCGCTGCGCGCGAACCGCGATATCGCTTGCACGTCCTGCCTGACCGGCGAGGCGCATATCGACGCCTGTCTTGTCGGCAAATGGGAAATGACGGGTGGCGGGCCGATGGAGTGGCTGAGCCGGCGCATGGGATCGACGCGATTCACGCGCAACAACAACACGACGCTTCGGATCACGATGAACGACGACGGAACGTTCCACGGCGAGTCTGTCGGGCTCGACTATCAAACAACGACGCCGGACCGCGACGGCCCCATCACCGGCGACGCGCGCGCGCGCACGAGCACGTCGAGCGGCTATTGGTCCGCCAAGGACGGGGTCATGCGCGCCTGCGACAACGGCGTGAGTGCCAGCGGTACGGTGACGGTACAGAAGCGCGGCATCAGCAAAACCGTGCCGGTGAACATGAACAACGGCCCGACGAGCGGCGAGACGCGCTACACCTGCACGGCTACGACGTACACATCGAACACGAGGATGCACGACGGCAGCAACATGGAATACCGCTTCCGCCGCGTAACGCCACCGCCGCCGGCGGCACCACGTTAGGATGGCGCGGCCGAAGCGTCAGGCCGGCGCAGGCGAACCGGCGCTCGGCGTCGATATCGGTGGCGTGCTGATCAGGCCGGCGCGCGACAGCGGCGACACGTCGTTTTTCTCGTCGGGCTATCTCGATACGCCGATGGTCGAGGGCGCGTTCGATGCGGTCGCCCGGTTGAACCGCGAGGTGTTTCCCGGACGTGTGCATCTGGTTTCGAAGGCGAAGTCGGGAACCGCACGCAAGACGATCGAATGGCTGGCGCACCATCGCTTTCACGAAGTGACCGGCATGCCGCTCGAGCGGGTTCATTTCTGCGAAGAGCGCGCGGAGAAAGCGATCATCGCCAAGCGGCTTGGCCTCACCGCGTTCATCGACGACCGGCTCGACGTGCTGCAGCATTTGGCGGCGGTCGAGACGCGGATTTTGTTTGCGGCGACGCCGGCGTTCGTTCCCGCGCACACGCCGCCCCCGGGGGTGCAATTGGCTGTGGGTTGGGCAGAAGCGCTTGCGTTCTTCCCCGCATCGGTGTGACCGGTCCACTTGGCGGCCTCAGCGTTTCACCGTAAACCCTCGCGCATGGCCGTTTACACCGATGTCAGCGATACCGACCTCACCGCGTTCTTGAGCGCGTTCGACCTTGGCGGCGTGCTCGCGTTCAAGGGGATTGCGGAGGGGGTCGAAAATTCGAACTTCTTCCTGCGGACGGAGCGGGGGTCCTTCATCCTGACGCTTTACGAGAAGCGGGTGCGGGAAGAGGACTTGCCGTTCTTTCTCGGGCTGCTCGAGCATCTTTCGGCGAAGGGGATCCAGTGTCCCCTGCCCGTCCGGGCGCGCGACGGGAAGGCTTGGCGGATGCTGGCGGGGCGGCCGGCGGCGTTGATGACGTTCCTTTCGGGACTGTCGCCGAAGCGGCCGGATGCGCAACAGTGCGGCGAATTGGGCGCGGCGCTGGCGCGGCTGCATCTGGCCGGTGCCGACTACAAGCTCACGCGGCCGAATGCGCTGTCGGTCGAGGGCTGGAAGACGCTGGTCAAACAGTGCGAGGTGAAGGCCAACGGCGTGCATATGGGCTTGAGCACGTCGATCGGCACCGAGCTGCGCTGGCTCGATCAGCATTGGCCTTCGGGTTTGCCCGCAGGGCTGATCCACGCCGACCTGTTTCCCGACAACGTGTTTTTCATGGAGGGCAAGCTCTCCGGGCTGATCGACTTCTATTTCGCGTGCAACGACGCTTATGCCTACGACATCGCGGTGTGTCTGAACGCGTGGTGCTTCGAGCACGACGGTGCGTTCAACATCACGAAGGGGCGCGCGATGCTTTCGACCTATCGTTCCGTGCGGCCGTTGAGCGGGGCAGAGGTCGCGGCGTTGCCGGTGCTTGCGCGCGGGGCGGCATTCCGGTTTCTGCTCACGCGGCTCTACGACTGGATCAACCGCGATCCGTCGGCGCTGGTGCGGCCGAAGGATCCGCTCGAGTACCTGACGAAGTTGCGCTTTCATCAATCGGCCGCAGGGCCTCAGTCCTACGGGTGGCCCGAATGAACCATGTCGAGATTTACACCGACGGCGCGTGCTCGGGAAATCCGGGGCCGGGCGGTTGGGGCGCCATTCTGTTGTTCAAGGATTCGCGCAAGGAATTGTCGGGCGGCGAGCGCGAGACGACGAACAACCGCATGGAGCTGATGGCCGCGATCGGGGCGCTCGAGGCGCTCAAGCGCCCGTGCGAGGTACATCTGCACACGGACAGCATGTACCTGAAAGACGGCGTCACGAAGTGGATCCACGGCTGGAAGAAAAACGGCTGGAAGACCGCGGATAAGAAGCCCGTCAAGAACGTCGATCTGTGGCAGCGCCTCGAAGAAGCGGCGGCGAAGCACAAGGTGAGCTGGCGCTGGGTGCGCGGCCACAACGATCACGAGCTGAACGAACAGGCGGACGCTCTGGCGCGGGCCGCGGTGCCGAGGAAGTAGCCCTCATGAGCCAAACACGCTCTTAGTTCTTGAACGTGCTTGCGGTGCATTGGTTGCCAGGTGCGGGGAGCGGCCGTAGCGAACGCCGGTCTGCGGTCCAGCAACTCGGCATGCCGGCGATTTGCGACGCCCATCGGCCGACCCACGATTCATTCAGCGCGGAGCAGTAGCAGATCGAGAAGTTGCTCGCCGCATCGTACTTTTTCCACGACTCCCAAAGCTTCGTCCCGGCATCGGTTTTGCTGATGTCGGCCATGCGAACGATTCCGCTCGGCGGGATGACGCGGTTGGAAACACGCTCCCATCTCAGCAAGTCTGTTTCTTGGACGCCGCCGAAATGGGCAACGGCCTCCGGCCAGCTGTTCAGCGTGCGGCCATCAATTGTCCAGTTCACGGACGTGACCAGTGCGGGACCGTTGCCGGCGTTTTGCGCCGTCAGCTGAAAACCGTCCGACGTGCGTGAGTATTCGATCGTGAGCACCGGCCAGCTGTTCACCGCTTCAAGCGAGGTGGACATCGCCATGATGAACAGCTGCGAGCCCGCGAACACCACGCCAAGAGCCGTCACCCAAAGAGCTCCCGCGGAGCTGCGTGCATAGTCACCCATCGTCCACTCCCCCAAGTCACAAGAGGAGTAACAACTCTAGCCGCCACGGTGCACTCGAATAACAGCGCCATGACAGTTTGCCGGCATGCGAACGCGCCTTGCCGGTTGCATGAAAAGTGCGAAGTTCGTGTAACGCGCTAAAAGGTTTCTGAGAGCGGTGGATCTCGATGAAGAATGTCGATCGACGAGCGAACGGCCCTCACGACTAAGGGCGTCGCGCACGGGGGGCGCTTGCGCCGCTGGCGGTGACATTCGACAGCGTTTCCCGGCAGTCGGCGGCAAGCGGGTCGAGATGCAATTCGCGGGCGGCCTTCAGTGCCGTCTCGATATCGGCGATGCCCCCGGCGCGGTCGCCGGTCGCGATGAGGGCGAGCCCGCGCACATAGCGGGTTTGGGCGATGTGGATCGGTTCTTTGTTTTCGATCGCCATCAGCAGGCCTTCGTCGATCGTGGCCAGGGCCGCCGTCCCGTTGCCGCACGCCAGCTCGGCCTCGGCGAGACCCCGGAACACGCGAACCGCAGCATAGCGGCCGGAACGCAGATAGCGCTTCTGTTCGATGATCGGGCGCGCGATCTCGCGCGCTTGCTCGGGGCGGCCTACGCGCACGAGCGCGGTCGCGAGTTCGCCCGCGGCGGAAGGTTCGACCAGATAGATCTGGCCCTTGATGCAGGCGTCGAGCGTCTTTTCGAGAAGCGCCACCGCCTTTTCCGCATCGCCTGTGGCCAGTGCGAGGCGGCCGTGGGCATTCGTGATCAAGACGCGAGAATACGGTTGGTCGATATCGCCTAGAATTCGTTCACCGCGCTCGATGTAACGCTTCGCGTCGGCAATGCGGCCGCGATCGAGGAGGAACGACGCCAGGAACGCACAGGAGCGGACGCTCGGGAAGAACATGCGGCCGAAGGTCGAGCGCTCGTCCTCGGGGCTGTAGAGGTTGATGAGGTCGATGTAGGTCTCGATCGCATCATCGAGGCGGCCGACGCCGTGCAAGATGTGCGCGGTCATCGACTGCGCACTGTCGCGAAGCGCAAAGAAGCCGGTCTCTTTTGCAACCTTGAGCGCAATATCCGCGTTCACGCCCGCCACGTCGTGGCGCGACCAAATCCAGTTGAACACAGAATAGTGCGCACGCACGATGCCTTCGCGCAGGCGCTCTCCGCGCGCCTCGCAGAGTTCGATCGCGAGCAGCATCGCGCGTTCGTACTCTTCGGCATCTCCCGATTGCTGCAGGGCGTCAAGGCTCGTCATCACGAGATCGAGCAACGGACC
>CAYXQB010000135.1:0-8753 GCA_964466435.1 uncultured Flavobacteriaceae bacterium
CGCTTCGGGGAGGGCCCCGATTGGGCGCGGCTGTCCCAGCCCTTTTGCGGCGCGCCGCGCATCAGGGGTGTCGCGCCGCTGCCCGGCATGCTCGAGTTCACGCGGATGCCGACATCCATCATGTCGCGCGCCATCGGCAGCACGAGCCCGTTCACGCCGGCCTTCGCCGAGCCGTAGATCACTTGCCCGATCTGCGCGTCTTGCGCAGCGACCGAGGCGGTCAGCACGATCGAGCCGCGCTCGCCGTCTTCAAGCTCGGGCAGCGTCGCCATACCTTCGGCCGAAATCGATGCCATGCGATAGCTCGCGACCAAAATGCCCTCGACGCCGAACGCGTAGTCGGCTGTGGGCGTACGCTTGTAGCTGTGCGTTTCTTTGTCGAACGAGAGCGTCTTGCCGCGCCGCGCGGTCATCGCGCAGTGTACGAGCACGCGTTCCTGACCATGCGCCTTGCGCGCCTTGGCGAAGCCCGCGAGGGCGCTCTCCTCGCTCATGATGTTGACGTTGCAGAAGATGCCGCCGATTTCCTTGGCGACGGCCTCGCCGGCAGCTTCGTTGATGTCGAAGATGGCGACTTTCGCGCCCGCGGCCGCGAGCGCCTGCGCGCTTGCCTTGCCGAGGCCGGAGGCGCCGCCGGTGACGACGGCGGCGACGGAGTTGTCGATTTTCATGGGTGGTTCCTTTGGCCGTGAATGCGGGTGCGGGCGTTTTGGCACGACGCCCCCGCACTGTCACGCCCTCTAGAACCGCATGAGCTGACCCAGGCGGACGGAGAGCTGCGTCGTCGAGGAGCGGTAGTGTTCCCCGTCGATCAGATCGCCGGATTCCCCAAGGGAAACGAACAGCTCGGCACCCGGGTCATACTCCCAACGGTATCGGGCGGAGAGGCCGAACGCTTGACTGATGTTGTCGTACTGGATCTGCGTGCGCAGCTGCATGTCGGGGGTGAAGTTGAGGTTCACGTTCATGCCGTAGACCTGAATCTCAACGTCGCCGGTCGGCAACTGGATGTTGATGAACTGGTGCTCGGCGCCGACCTCCCACGTCGAGTCGGGACGCCAGTTGACGTAGGCGTAGGTCCCAAATCGCCGTCCGCCGAACCAATCGCAGCAGCGGACCGAGAAGCCGCCGGAGATCGGCCGGCCGATCGACGTGTTCACATCGATGACGGCCGCGTTCCATTCATACTCGCCGGCGGGGATGAGCACCCCCCTGGGCAGGAAAAATGCGAATGGAACATCTTCCAAATTGTTGAAGACCGTGACGGCGAAATTGTCGGTGTCTTGGGTTTGCAGCTCGAAGAACACGCCGTTCTCGCGCGTTTCCAAGTGGTCGTTTAGATCGGTCACGTAGTTGTAAAATGTGCCGACATTCCAGTTTCTGATCCAGGAGTCCTTTGGACGCTCGATCCAGAAGAAGGCACCGTCGTAGGAGCGGATCCCAGGCCGGTTCACGAAGCCGAGGGCGGGCGAAAAGTTCGCACCGACTTCTTTGAATTGAAACCGCGCCCCAAACGGTTCGTTCGGAAAATTGATCCGCGCGCCGAAAGCGTCGTCGTCGCCGAACGCGCTCGAGAAGCTGCGCTCGTAGAAGAAGTCGGCCTGAATCTGTTTGCCCGGAATCAAGGTTGCGTTACGGAACTGAAAGTCCGCGCCGCCGACCGTGTTCTCGGTCGCGCCGGTTGGGTCGCCGTTCGTGAAGACGATGCCCAGCTTGGACTCGTCAAGTACGGGCAGGGTAAATCGCGCCGCGGACAGAATCTGGTTGTCGGTCGTGGGCGTGCCCGCGGTATCGACGACAAGGGCGCCGATGCCGAGATTGCCGAGCTGACCGGACAGTTTTCCGCCGGCGACGATGTCGACGGGCGTGCCGTTAACAAGGCCGATGTTGCGCGAGAAGAACGGAATGCCGTTCACGTCGTTGGTCAGGTTGCTGCCGCCGAATTCGAACACTGCGGCGTCTTGCAGGAAGAAGTCCCGCGTTTCAGGAAAGAAGAGGCCGAACCGTCCGGTGTTGATCTGCCGCTGGTCGAGCGGCGCGTCGGAGAAGTCGGTATTGAATGTGAGGGTGCCTGTCAGCGATGGCGTGATCTTGTAGAAGATGTTGCCCGATGGCTCGAGCGTCACATCGTCTTCGCGCGGCATTTGCCACTCGTGCTTGTAACGCAAAGCCAAGAAGGGCTGAATATCGAGACCGAGACCCTGTGCGGTGTCTTTGATGCCCGTGAGCGTACCGGACCGCGAAATGTCACGCGAGGAACGCTGATTGTCGATCTGCGACCAGCGGATGCGTTCGCTCTTGCGCCGGATCAAGCGGAAGAGGTCGAAGCCCCAGTCGCCGTTTGCGACATCGTAGGAGATACTGCGGAACGGAATCGCGACTTCGGCAACCCAGCCGTCCGCGACGATGCGTCCGTGCGCGTGCCAAATCGTGTCCCACTGAACAAGCACGTCGTTGTTGTTCTGCAGGATGCCGTCGAGCTTGGCGCCGAGTGGATTGATCTCGAAGATATACCCGTCGCGACGTGTCTTGTACGGATCGAGATAGATGCGAACCAGATCGTCGCTGCTCAAATTTCCGTCGCGCGTCTTAACGGAAGCCGAGATCTTGTCAGGCTCGCGGTCGAGTGCATGGATCGCGAAGTAGATGTTGTTCTCATCGTAGAGCACGCGCACTTCCATGCGCTCGCTCGCCGGTTGCTTCTCGTTTGGCTCGAGTTGATAGAAATCGCTGATGACCGGCGCATTCGCCCATGCGGAGTCGGAAAGATTGCCATCGATCTTTGGCGCTTGCGAAGGTTCGATACGTGTCGCGGCAGCGTTCGGCTGATAGGTCGCGAAATCGCGCGCCGGTTGCGCCGTCGCAACCGCTGCACTCAAAAGCAAGCCTGTGCCCACGCCGGAGAGCACGAGCAATTTCACGATTTGAGCGTACAACGTATCCCCCCGCGTGCTCTCGCCTCGCAGAAAGCACGAATACGGGGACACACACCCGTTAAAACACAGAGAGTTGGTTCACGTCCGAGTGAATGTCGCCTGCTGGGCGAATCAACTGGCGGTTGTTCGCCCTGGAAGCGAAGTCGCCGACGGCGTGCGCCCTAGGCGACTTCAGTCATTGCCGCCGACTAAAGCGCCTCGACCGCCGTCGAGCAGGGCGACGCCGGCTGGTTCGCGCGTTTCAACGCGTCGAGAATTTGCTGCTTCTGTTCGGGTTTGACGCCGATCTCCGCCGCGATCGCTTTGATCGATGCGTTCGCTTCTTCTTGGCTCATGGCGCCCGTCGCCACCGCATTGTCGATGACCTTGCAGGCGCCGATATAGCCGCCTGCAGCCGCGCCGCCGAAGCCGCCGACCGCCAGGCCAATGACCCCGCCAAGCACAAACACAAATAGAAACGCCAAGAACCGTCCCATGTGAACACAAGCTCCTCATTGCAGCCGCTTCGTCTCAGAATCGGCGAAGCACTAAACTTGGGGTGCGACTGTGGCAGCTTCAAGAAACCGCGCCACCATTCAGCTGGACGTGCAGTTCCAATGCGCCACCGGCGGTCGTAGCGAGTGGGCTGTGGAAAACAAGGTGCGGCCCGGCGCCGCGCATTTCCTCCTTGAAAGCGGTCTTATCAATCAGTAATTTCTGTCACGACAGAAAGAACTGGCAGGTGCATCGTGAAGCTGCCGCCCGTCATCGAAAAGATCGTGCTCCACTGGGGTGAGATGGGTGCGCGCTGGGGCGTGAACCGCTCCGTCGCCCAGATACACGCACTCCTCTGGCTCATCGGCCGCCCCATGAACGCCGAAGAGATCGCCGAGACGCTCGGCATCGCCCGTTCCAACGCATCGACCTCCCTTGAGGAGTTACAGACCTATCGCCTCGTCACGCTGGTCCATACGATCGGCGATCGCCGGAACTACTACGAAGCGAAGGGCGACACTTGGGACGTCGTGCAAACGATCGTCGATGAACGCAAAAAGCGCGAGATCGATCCGACGCTCGACGTGCTTCGCGCGGCGCGGGACCTCGCTGAGACCGACGAGGAGACGCCGGCCGACGTAAAGCACCGCGTTCTTGAGATGCTTGGTTTCATAGAGCGAATGACCGGCTGGTACGAACAGATGCGCCGCGTGCCCCGGCCGATGCTGCAGCGGTTGATCAAAATGGGCGCGGGCGTCGCGCGCCTCATCGCCTCCAAATAGGACAACCCGCAATGGCCACCGTTCCGACGAACCTGCTCTGGAGCGGCCCCCGGGCGGTCGAAGGTGAAGACCACGACCACAGCGAAACGATCGCCCGTATTCTCGGCGCGCGAGCGTGGTTGTCGCTCCCGGAAGCGGTTCGGGTGCGCTTTTCCCGCACGACGCCCGCGATTTACGAAGGGCGCACGGAAACGCAATTGGCCTGGGCGGGCAGGGCGTTCGCTTGGGCGCTCCTTCCTTTCGGCTCGCCGCTTCCGCTCTTCGCGGGCGAGGCGCGCGCGACCGTCAAAGTCGGCGTCGAGCATGGCGGCATATCATGGGCGCGGGAGTACCGCGGGCCGCTGGGCTTGGCGTTCGAAGTGCGTTCGACCAAGCGGCTGTCGGAAGACGGGCGCCTGTTCGAATGCTGCGCGGGCGGATGGACGATGCTGCTGGATGTGTCCGCCGACCATGGCAGCCTGGTCTTCCGCTCGCGCCGCTTCTTCTGGCGGATGGGGGGCGTGAGTATCGCGCTCCCTGTCTGGTTCACCCCCGGCATTGCCGAAGTGCGCCACACCGATTTGGGACAGGGCCGTTTCCGCTTCACACTGACGTTCGACCACCCTTGGTTTGGGCGGACGGTGGTTCAGGATGGCGTCTTTGAGGACCCGGGAAGCTTGCTCGCAACTGAGCTCATGCCATGACCTTCACTGCTCTTCTGATCCTCGCGGCCCAAACCGTTCTCGGCGCGCTCGACAACATACTGCACCACGAAATCACCGAACGCCTGCCTTCGAAGCCGTCCGCCCGCCGCGAACTCGCACTGCACAGTGCGCGCGAAGGAATCTACGGCGTCTTGTTCCTGATATTCGCTTGGCTGGAGCCGACAGGCATCTTCGCGGCAGCTGTCTTGGCGCTGCTGCTGATCGAAGTCGCAATCACGATCGCCGATTTCCTCGAAGAAGACCGCTCGCGCCACTTGCCACCCTTCGAACGCGTTCTGCACACGGTTTTGGCCCTGCTCTATGGAACGTTTCTAGCGTTGGCCGTTCCTTGGCTTCTTGCACAGGCGGCAAAGCCGAGCGCAATCGCGATTGTCTCGCACGGTCTGTTTTCCTGGTTCTTCACGCTTTCATCGGTTGGCGTGTTCGCCTTTTCGATCCGCAACGCAATTGCCGTACGCGTGCTCGCCCGCATAGAACCGCCGACTGAAGCGCCACAAATGCCAAGCGGCCGGACTGTCCTCGTCACCGGTGCCACCGGCTTCATCGGCAAAACCCTCGTCCAACGCCTGCTCGCGCGCGGGGATCGGGTGTTCGTTTTCACCCGCGACGCGCGGCAATCCCGCGCGCTGTTCGGCGGGAGCGTCACCCATGTCGAGCGCCTCGGTGCGCTGCCGAAGGAGACGCGCGTAGATGCTGTCGTCAATCTCGCCGGAGCGCCCATCATCGGTTTGCCCTGGACCCGCACGCGCCGCAAACAACTCTGGCGATCCCGCATCGACCTCACCGATGCATTGGTCAGCTGGATCAAGGCGCTCGACCATGCGCCGGCCGTTCTAGTCAACGCATCCGCCATCGGCTTCTACGGCAACCGCGGAGATGACGTACTGACCGAAGGCGCCGGGGCAGGCGAGGGCTTCGCCGCCAACCTCTGCCGTGCCTGGGAAAACGCGGCAGCACGCGCGGAATGCTTGGGCGCTCGCGTCGTTTCACTGCGCATTGGCTTGGTTTTCGATACCAACGGCGGCGCGCTCCCGATGATGGCGTTGCCCACGCGTTTCGGCGGTGGCGCGATCCTGGGATCTGGCGCGCAGTGGATGAGCTGGATCGCGCTTCCGGATCTACTGCGCATGATACTCTCTGCCATCGACGATCCGCTTTGGCATGGCACGATCAACGCGACCGCGCCGGAGCCCGTGCGCCATGCCGACTTCCAGCGTGCGCTCGCCCGCACCCTCAACCGTTCGCTGTTCCTGCGCGCCCCCGCATGGTTGCTGCGCTCGTTGCTGGGAGAAATGAGTTCGATCTTCCTGTTCTCGCAGCGCGTGGTGCCGGCAAGGGCCCGGGCGCTGAGCTTCAGTTTCGACGTCCATTTTGCAGCCGACGCTCTCACGCTCATGCTGGGCTCCCCGCCGCAAGCGTTGCCTGACGTCGCTCCGGCATTGCCTTTGGCGCCGGAGAAGGTGCAACCTAAGGCACCTCCAATGTCGATCAAGGAAGCGGCCGAATGACCATCACTCTCTATGGCGCAGCTCTTTCGCCGTTCGTGCGCAAAGTGCGTGTCGTACTCGCCGAGAAGGGCATTGCTTATAAGCACGAACCCGTGAGCCCGTTCGCGCCGCCCGAGGAGTTCCTAGCAATTTCACCTCTCAAGCGCATCCCCGTGCTGCGCGACGATAGCGAAGGTCCGGATGCGACGCTCCCCGACTCCTCAGCGATCTGTGCGTTCCTCGAACGCAAACATCCGGAGCCCGCGCTTTATCCCACGCAACCGTTCGCCTACGGCCGCGCCATTTGGTTAGAGGAATATGCCGACAGCGAGTTCATCGCGACGACGGGCGCAGGCATCTTCCGCGCGATCGTCGTCAGCCGATTGATGAAGCAGGAACCCAACAAGGACCTCGCAGACGACACTTGGACGAACAAGGTGCCGCGCTTCCTCGACTACTACGAGAAGGAACTGCACGGGCGCACGCACTTCATCGGCGATAGCCTTTCGATTGCCGACATCGCTGTCGCTTCGCCGTTCGTCAATGCGGCGCACGCGGGCTACTGGCCAGACGCGCAGCGCTGGCCGAACCTGGTGCGCTTCCTCAAGGCGACGCACGCGCGCCCAAGCTTCGCCAATTGCATTGCCGAGGAACGTAAGCAGATCGAGCGTCTGGGTATCCCTTACGCAGGCTGATGGAGGCATCAGACGGGCGGTTTGACCGGTGCCCCGCCAATCATTTACCTGTTGCCCCCGATCGGTTCCAATGTTGGGGGCAACGCACGTGCGCAATTTGATCCTTCCTTTCGTCTCCGCCGTCGTCTTGACCGGCTGCAGCATGTCGGTTGCTGGGGAAAGCATGTCGACTTCAAAAGAAGATGATCCGTTCCTTTGGCTCGAAGAGGTCGAGGGCGAGAAACCGCTCGCGTGGGTGCGCGCGCAGAACGAGCGCTCGCTCAAAATCCTGCAAGGCGACGCACGCTATGCCGACTTGGAGGCAAAGGCACTTGCAATCCTGGAAGCGAAAGACCGCATTCCGATGCCGGGCTTCCGCGCGGACAAAGTCACGAACTTTTGGCAGGACGACAAGAACGTGCGCGGCCTGCTGCGCCGCACGACGCTCGAAGGATACGCGCGCAAGGATCCGCCATGGGAAACGATGCTCGATCTAGACGCGCTGGCGAAAGCCGAAAACGCGAACTGGGTGTTCAAAGGTTCCACCTGCCTTGAGCCTGAGGAAACGCGTTGCCTTATCTCGCTTTCCGACGGCGGCAAGGACGCCGTCGAAATTCGCGAGTTCGATACGAAGGCAAAATCGTTCGTCGAAAACGGCTTCCGCCTGCCCGCGGGCAAGCAGCAAGTCGAATGGCTGGACGCGGACACGCTCTACGTCAGCCGCGACTGGGGCCCGGGTACGATGACGGAGTCCGGCTATCCGTTTGTCGCCAAACTTTGGAAGCGCGGCACGAAGCTCGATGACGCCGTCGAGGTCTATCGCGGCACCGCGAAAGACGTCTCTGCTGGCGCCAGCGTTTGGCGCGATGTGGACGGCGCCGTGCAAGCAGTGACGTTCTCGCGCTATCCGTCGTTCTTCGAGACGGAGCACTATCTATCGACGGACAAGGGCCCGCAACGCCTGCCGTTTCCGTTGAAGTCGTCGGTGCAAGCCTTCGTCGCCGGTCAGGTCGTTCTGACGTTGGAGCAGGATTGGACTTGGGGCGGCACTGCTATGCGGCAGGGCACGCTGCTTGCCTTCAGCCTCGCCGACCTAAAGCGCGACAGTGCGAGCGCCAAAGCGACGGTCATCTACACGCCCGGCCCGCGCGAGTCGATCGAGCAGGTCGCGAGCAGTCGCAATCGCTTGCTTGTGGCCGTCTATGAAAACGTGAAGGGCGCACTGTATTCTTACACCTATACCAATGGCGGTTGGACGCGAGCCAAGCTCAATTTACCCGCGAACGCGACGATCGGCGTCGTCGCGGCGCGCAATCACGATGACAAGATCTTCGTGAACGTCACGAGCTTCCTCGAACCCGACGCGCTCTACCTCGGCGATGCAAAAGGCGGTGCTTTCACAAAGGTGAAGTCGCTACCCCCGCGCTTTGATGCGTCCGCGCTGCAGGTGCAGCAGTTCGAGGCGACGTCGAAGGACGGCACCAAGGTCCCGTACTTCATCCTGCACAAGAATGACATCAAGCTCGACGGCACGAACCCGACGCTGCTCTACGCTTACGGCGGCTTCCAGGTCTCCATGACGCCCACCTACTCGGGCACTGTGGGCAAGCTCTGGGCCGAACGCGGCGGCGTCTATGTCTACGCCAACATCCGCGGCGGCGGCGAGTTCGGCCCCGCCTGGCACCAAGCGGGCCTG
>CAYXQB010000136.1:0-8747 GCA_964466435.1 uncultured Flavobacteriaceae bacterium
GCGCTGAATGAGGCTAAGTAGCGGCATGGAAACGCCCGCGACTCCTAAGCCCTCGTTCTCGATCGCACGCCTCATTCCGCTGCTTGTCTTTGCCGCGGTTCTGGTCGCGTTCTTCGCACTTGGCCTCAACAAGTATCTGACGCTCGACCTGTTGAAAGAGAACCGCGAGGTTCTCAAAACCTGGGTGCACGCGAACAAGACCGAGGCGGTGCTGCTGTTCATCGCCGCCTACATTGTCGTGGCGGCGTTCTCGCTTCCCATCAGCGTGCTTGTCAGCATCACGGGCGGCTTTTTGTTCGGCAGCGTGTTCGGCGCGGCATGGGGCGTGATCGGTGCGACGATTGGGGCGACAATCCTGTTCCTCGTCGCCAAGACCGCGCTCGGCGATCCGCTGCGGCAGAGGTTTGCTTCACAGGTGAAGTCGCTTGAGGAGGGGTTTCGCGCCAATGCGGTGAGCTACATGCTGTTGCTCCGGCTTGTGCCGCTCTTTCCATTTTGGCTGGTCAATCTGGCGGCGTCGTTCACGGGTGTCTCCGTGGTGACGTTCGTCGTTACAACGTTTATCGGCATCATTCCGGGCGCGTTCGTGTTTGCGAGCATCGGCAGCGGGCTCAACGCGCTGTTCGAGGCGGGTGAGCAACCGGACTTGAGTTTGACGAGCCTGATCAGCGACTCGCGTTTCTACATTCCGATTGTAGGGTTGGCCGTGTTGTCGCTGATCCCGATCGTCTATCGCACGTTCTTCGCGAAGAAGCAGGCGTAAGACCATGGCTTCGATTAAAGCGGATATCTGCATCATCGGCGCCGGTTCGGGCGGGCTTTCGGTGGCAGCTGGAGCCGCGCAGCTTGGACGCAAGGTCGTGTTGATCGAGCGGCACAAGATGGGCGGCGACTGTCTGAACTACGGTTGCGTCCCGTCGAAGTCGATGATCGCGGCAGCTGCGCACGCGCACGCGATCCGCCGGGCGCCAGAATTCGGCGTCGATGGGGGCGAGCCTAAGGTCGATTACGCGCGCGTGATGAAACACGTGCACAGCGTGATCGCCGCGATCGAGCCCAACGATTCCGTCGAGCGGTTCGAGAAACTCGGCGTCAAAGTCATCAAGGCGTCGGCAAAGTTCGTCTCGGCGAACGAGGCCGAAGCGGGCGATGAGAGGATCTCGGCGCGGCACTTCGTGATCGCGACCGGTTCATCGCCGGCGAAGCCGCCGATTCCAGGTCTTGATCAGACGCCGCATTTCACGAACGAGACCTTGTTCGACAACACCGTGTTGCCGGAACATCTCATCATCATCGGTGGTGGTGCGATCGGGCTCGAGATGGCGCAAGCGCACCGGCGTCTGGGTTCGCGCGTGACCGTGCTTGAAGCGTTCCGGATCATGCCGAAGGACGACCCCGAAGCGGTCGCGATCGTGCGCAAGGCGATCGAGGACGAAGGTGTCGTCATCCGCGAAGGCGCGGCCGTGACCGCCGTGTCGAAGATGGACGGCGGAGTTGCGGTTACGATCTCACGCAACGGACAGAGCGAGGCAATCGCCGGGTCGCATCTGCTGCTGGCGGCGGGGCGCGCGCCGAACGTCGATGGGCTCAATCTGGAAGCCGCCGGCATCAAGTACTCGCGCAAGGGTATCGAGGTTGACGGCTCGCTGCGCACGACGAACCGGCGCGTGTCGGCGATCGGCGATGTCGCGGGTGGCCTGCAATTCACGCATGTCGCGGGGTATCACGCGGGGCTGATCATTCGCCGGGTGCTCTTCAAGGTGCCGGTGAAGACGGATGCGTCTGCGATCCCGTGGTGCACCTATACCGATCCCGAACTGGCGCATGTCGGCCTCACCGAGGCGCAAGCGAAGGAGAAGGGCATCGCACACAGCGTCACGCGCTGGCCGCTGCATGAAAACGACCGTGCGCAGGCCGAGCGTGAGCTGCACGGGTTGGCCAAGGTCGTGGTTTCGCGCGGCCGGCCGATCGGTGCCACCATTGTGGCGCCGCATGCGGGCGACCTGATCCTGCCGTGGGTGATGGCGATCGGTCAGAAGATGAAGATGTCGGCGGTGGCCGGCATGGTTGCGGCCTACCCGACGCTCAGCGAAATATCGAAGCGCGCGGCGAGTGCCCACTTCACGCCGACGCTGTTCTCGGCGCGCACCAAGACGGTGGTTAAACTCTTGTCATGGTTGCCTTAAGAGCGGATGCAAGCGGTTAATCGCTGAAGTTCGGCCTTGGGCCGAGCGCGGCCTGTGCTATCCCTCGCCCCGGGCATGGTCGGCACTTTCACGCGCGTTCGGGATTTTTTGCACCGGCACCTGACGGCAAGTCTGTCGGGGCGGTTGCTGTTTTTCACGACGCTGTTCGTGCTGCTGGCGGAGTTGCTTATCTATTTCCCTTCCGCCGCGCGGCAGTATCACGATCTGCTCGCAGCACGGCTTGCTTCGGCGCAGATCGCGGTGCTCGCCCTCGACGAGGTTCGCGACACCGACCTCTCGCCGGAGCTCCGGCGCGAAATTTTGGCCAACGCGGGCGTGCGGCTTGTCGGCCTCAAGCGCAACAACACGCGGCGGCTCTATCTCGCCGAGTCCGTACCGCCTGCGACGGACGTCGAGGTCGACTTGCGCAGCGCCGGCATGGTGGCGCTGATCTGGACGAGTCTCGATTGCATGATCTTAGGCAATGACCGGGTGTTGCGCATCTTGAGCGTGCCCCGGCTCGGCGCGGGCGATCTCATCGAAGCGCTGGTCGACGAGGCGCCGATCCGGGCCGAGATGCTCTCGTTTTCGACCCGCATTCTGGGCTTGTCGCTGTTGATCGCCGTCGTGACGTCGCTGCTTGTCTTTGCCGCTCTCTACTATCTGTTCGTGCGGCCGATGCAGCACTTGACGCAATCGATGGTCTGGTTTCAGGAACGGCCTGACGACGCGCAGCGCATCATCGTGCCTTCGCTGCGCGCGGACGAGATCGGGCAGTCCGAGCGGGTGTTGGCTGCGATGCAGACGGAGCTCAGGCAGGCGCTGCAGCAGCGCGAGCATTTGGCGGCGCTCGGCACCGCGGTCGCAAAGATCCAGCACGATCTGCGCAACATTTTGGCGAGTGCGCAGTTGGCGTCGGACCGGCTCGCGACCAGCAAAGATCCCACGACGCAGGCGCTGGCGCCGCGGCTGGTCTCGTCGATCGATCGGGCGATCGAACTCGCGACCAACACGCTGAAATACGGCCGTGCGGAGGAAGCGCCGCCGCGGCGGCGGCGGCAGAAGTTGCTTGCGATCGCGGACGAGGCGATGCACGCGGCGCTCGCCGCGGGCGACGGGCGTACGGCGTGGAGCAATGCGTTCGATCCGAATTTGGACATCGACGCCGACGCGGATCAGTTGCTGCGAATCTTGATCAACATCGGGCGCAACGCGGCGCAGGCTCTTGAGGGGCGCGAGGGGGCTGCTATTGCGCTCTCGGCGCACCGGCAAGGCAACGTCGTCACGATCGATCTTGGCGACAACGGTCCCGGACTGCCCGAAGAAGCGCGCAAGCGGCTGTTCGAACCGTTTGTCGGCAAAGGACGCGTTGGTGGCACGGGATTGGGTCTTGCGATCGCGCGCGAGTTGGCGCGCGGGCATGGCGGCGAGGTCGCGTTGCATTCGAGCGGGCCAACGGGGACCACGTTTCGCATCACGATCCCGGATGTTGCGGCGCTCGGAGATGCGCCGCCATGAGCTCGGATTTTCTGCTCGCCGATATCGGGGGCACGAACGTGCGCTTTGCGGTGCTGCGCGGCGACGGGCGTGTCGAGGGTCATGAGGCGTGGCTGACTGCGCTCTATCCGGACTTTGGATCCGCGGTGAAGGCTTATGCGGAGCTGACGGGCTTGCGCTTGCCGTTGGCTGGCGCTGCGGTGTGTGCGGCGGGGCCTGTCGTCGGTGATGCGATCAAGCTTACCAATTGCACGTGGGCGATTTCGACGGCTGAGATTGCGGCAGCGACCGGCGGGCGGGTCGGGCTCGTCAACGACTTTGCTGCGGTGGCACAAGCGTTGCCGACGCTGACGGCGGATGACGTCGTGCAGATCGGCGGCGGTGCGCCGCTTGCGCACGCGCCGAAAGTGGCGCTTGGCCCGGGTACCGGGCTTGGTGTTGCGAGCGCGGTGTTCGACGGCGCGCGGTGGGTTTCGGTGCCGGGCGAAGGCGGCCATGTCGATCTTGCGCCGACGAACGACCGCGAGCTTGCCATTGTGTTCCAGTTGATGCGCGAACGCGGGCATGTTGCGGCCGAGGACGCCGTGTCGGGGCTTGGGCTTGAGAATGTTTATCTCGCGATTTGTTCGCTTGACGGCGTGAAGCTGAAGGCAAAGCCGATCGCCGCCGACATCGCGAAGGCGGCGCGCGCGAAGACGGATGCCGTCGCGGTCGAGGCGGTGGCGCTGTTCACCGGATGGCTTGGCAGCGTTGCCGGCAATCTCGCGCTGACGCTGGGTGCGAAAGGCGGTGTCTATATCGCCGGCGGCATCGTCGCGCAGTGGGGCGATTTGTTCGACGCGAAACTGTTCCGCCGCCGGTTCGAGGCGAAGGGGCGGATCAAGTATTTCCTGGAGCCGATCCCGTGTTACGTCGTGACGGCGAAAGACCTCGCGTTTCGCGGGTTGGCGGCGATGGTGCGTTAGTCCCCGCCAACGGTGCCTTCGCGGCGGGGGTCGGCGGCGGCGTCGAAGCCGTTGGGTGTCACGCGGATGCTGTTGAGGCCGCTCACGCTGATGCCGTAGTCGGTGACTTTGACGTCGTGGCCGAGGGCTTTCAGGGCTTCGACGACGGTGTTCGGGGTGCGGGTTTGTTCGACTTCGGTTGGGGCGCCGCGGCCTGTCGCGTTCGGGAGGGCGACGGCGTCGGCCATCGACATGTTCCAGTCGATCAGGCCCATCACTGCTTTCGTCACGTAGGGGATGATGCGTCCGCCGCCGGGCGAGCCCACAACGGCGAAGACGCGGCCCTTATTGTCGAAGATGATCGTGGGCGTCATCGAGGACATCGGGCGCTTGCCGGCTTGAGGGGCGTTGGCCGTGCGGCTGCCGTCCGTCGTCGGTTCGAACGTGAAGTCGGTGAGTTCGTTGTTCAGGATGAAGCCGCCCGCCATCAGGCGGCTGCCGAACGGGCCTTCGACTGTCGTCGTCATGGCGAGGGCGTTGCCGCGATCGTCGATGATGCTCACGTGCGCGGTGCCGGGGCGGGCGCGGTCGGGGTTGCTCAGCTGATTGAGGATTAGATTTGCGCCGGCGGGGCGGCCGGGTTTGATCGTGGCGCGGTCGACGATCCTTTCCAGCGAGAGGAGCCGCGAGCGGCTTGCGAGGTATTTGGGACCGAGCAGGCCCTGCGTGGGCACGCGTACGAAGTCCGGGTCGGCGATGTAAGCGCCGCGGTCGGCGTAGGCGAGGCGCAGCGCTTCCGTTGTCAGGTGGATCGACGGTGCGCTCGCCGGCTCAAGTTTGCCGACGTTGAAGCGCTCCATCATTTTCAGCGCTTGCAGCATGGTGAGGCCAGAGCTCGGCGGGCCTATGGTGCAGAGTTTGTGCGCGCGGTACGTGGCGCAGACGGGCGGGCGCTTCTTTGCATTGTAACCTGCGAGGTCTTCGTGCGTGAACTTGACCGCGCTGTGCTGCGCGGTGGCGACGGCGTTGACGATCGCGTCGGCGAGGCGGCCCTTGTAGAAGCCGTCGGCGCCCTTCGCGGCGATGTCGCGCAGGCTTGCGGCGTAGTCGGGGTTCTTGATGATTTCGCCGACTTGCGGAGGCTTTCCATTCGGGCGGAAGTAGGCGGCGGTCGCGGGGACGAGCGGGATACCTTGGTCGCGCTCGATCAGCATGGCGAGGCGTGGGCCGACGGGGAAGCCGTTCTCGGCGAGTTTGACTGCGGGCTCGAATAGCGTGTTCCACGGCAGGCGGCCGTGTTCCTTGTGTGCGAGCGCCAGTACCGCGATCGTGCCGGGAATTCCAACCGAGCGGCCGCCTAACACCGCTTCGGGATAGCCCATCGGCTTGCCGTCTTTCATGAACATGTCGGGCGTTGCCGAGGCTGGGGCGGTTTCGCGGCCGTCGTAGGTTTCGACGCGCTTCGCCTTCGCGTTCCAGAGGACGAGGAATGTGCCGCCGCCGATGCCGGAGGATTGCGGCTCGACCAGGCCCATCACGGCTTGGGCTGCGACGGCCGCGTCGATGGCGCTGCCGCCTTTGCGCAACATCTCGAGCCCCGCGTCGGTCGCGAGCTTGTGGGTCGCGACGATGACGTGGCGGCGCGGCAGCTCCGCCGCGGTTGCCGCTGGGCCAAGCATCGCTACGATAGCCAGCAGCGAATTGCGCAGGGCGCGGGCGAAGGTTAGCGTTGGCATCATGATCCGTCCTGGTTCGCGCAATCTCATCACCGATGTCCGTGGCATTACGGTCGGCAACGCCGAAGATGCAACGGCCATGAGCGGCTTAACAGTCATATTTGCCGAGGGGCGCGCGGTCGGCGCGGTGGACGTGCGCGGCGGGGCGCCGGGGACGCGGGAAACCGAGTCGCTGATGCCCGAGGGTCTGAACGTCGGGGTGGACGCGATCGTGCTGTCCGGCGGGTCGGTCTATGGGCTGGATGCGGCGGGCGCTGTCACGAATTGGATCGCGCAGAAGGGGCGCGGGTACAAACTCGCGGGGGCGCCGATGGTGGCCCCGATCGTGCCGTCGGCGATCCTGTTCGACCTGACGAACGGCGGAAACAAGAACTGGGGCAAGGAGCCGCCCTACCGGAAGCTCGCGCTCCAGGCGTGCGAAAGCCAGAGCGATGCGTTCAAGCTCGGCAACGCGGGTGCAGGCTATGGCGGGCGCGCGGGCGCGTACAAGGGCGGCTTGGGGTCGGCGTCGGCGGTGACGGAAGATGGGTTCGAGATCGGGGCGATCGTCGCGGTGAACTCGTTCGGCTCGCCGGTGATGCCGGGAACATCGGCGCTCTGGGCGTGGCCCTTCGAGCAAGACGGCGAGATGGGTGGACAATTGCCGCCGCGTGCGGGCGTACCGATGGGGTTTCCGGAGGACGTGAAGCGGCCCCCCATGCCGGCCGGCAACACGACGATTGCGGTCGTCGCGGTGAACGCCGATCTGACGGTGGCACAAGCCAAGCGTATTGCGATCATGGCGCATGACGGGTTCGCGCGCGCGCTTCGACCGGTACATACGCCCGTGGACGGCGACGTTATCTTCGTGATGGCGACGGGCGCGAAGATGCTGAGCGACGCGGCACTGATGCAGGTGTCGCTGTTGGGGTCGGTTGCCGCCGATTGCGTTGCGCGCGCGATCGGGCGTGGTGTTTTCGAGGCTGACGCGCTGGGCCCGTGGGAGGCTTACCGCACGGTGCACGCGAAAGGGTTTTCCACGCGCAAGTGATTAGCGCGCGTAGATGCGCACTTCGTTGGCTTGGGCCGTTGAGTTGATGGCGGTGAGCAACCGTATCTTTGCGGGCTCGACGCCGAGGGTTGAGAGCGTGTTCGCCACTTCTTGCGCACGCGCGGTGGCTTCGGGGCTCACGCTGCGGCCGGCTGTGATGCCGACGATGTCGAAGGCCGTGGCCGGGTTGCGGCGCCGGGCCGCCGAGACAGCTTGAGCGAGGGCATCGCGATAACTGACGTTCGCCCGGTCGAACTTGATGGTGACGAACGCGGGTTGCGCGAGCAGTGCCGGGCTCGCCGAGGCGAGCGTGGCCGCAGTGCCTGCGACTGTTGTCGTGGAGGCGCCGCCGGTCAGCGTTGCCAGGCCGGCGCGTTCCTTCGCCAAGAACGCCGACTGCAGCGCCCATTCGGTCGAGATTTCGTTGACGAGGCGGTCAAGCTGGTTCGCGGTTGCGCCGATTTCGCCGCGCAGCGTGTTCAGCTGGCCCTGGTCGGTTTCGTTTGCGTCCCGGATCGCGGCACTTTCGTTCATGAGCTTAGCCGCCTCGGCTGCGCCCTTCGCGAAGACGCGCATCTCGCCGTCGAGCGCCGTGGTGTTCGCGTTGATACGGTCGAGGGCTGCCTGCGCCTTGGTCTGCGCCACGGGCGCAGCGGCAGGAGCTGCCACAAGTTCGCTCTTGGCGATGCGGTAGAGCGCGCCGTCGCCCGCCAAGCGCTGGCGGATGTCTGATAGGCTGGCGTTTCTGGCCGAGATCTCGCCTTGGATCGCGATCAGGCGGTTGCGCAACTCGGCAATGCGTTCGCCATGCGGTGTGCCGGACGAGGCCGCGGACACGACGGGGACAGGTGTGAAGAACGATGTGCCCGATTGCGGCAGGTTGACGGTGCCCGAGGTCGCGACCGGGCTTGGCGGCTTCTCCGGAAACAGCGTGCCCGTCATCGTGGAGCAGGCGGCGAGCGTGAAGGTCGTGAGGCTCAGGGCGGCGAGCCCTCTGGCTTTGGTCGGCAACATCGATTTCATCATCCCCGCGCGGCCCGCGCGTTAACGCGCACGCGTCAGCTTCCAACACCGATTTGCGGCGACAATACGGAAGGCGCGGGTTTGTGCAATCCTGGCGGCTTCCAGAAAGGCGCGGTTTCGCCCGCGACGATCCGTCAGTCCCTTGGCGTTTCATCCCTTGCGTGCGGTGCGGCAAATGACTAAGTTCCGCGCCTTCTTGGGCAGGCCAAGGCCCTCGCTTATGCGGCCTTAGCAACAACGCGCCCATTGGGCACCCGTAGCTCAGCTGGATAGAGCACCAGACTACGAATCTGGGGGTCAGAGGTTCGAATCCTTTCGGGTGCGCCATTTT
>CAYXQB010000137.1:0-8745 GCA_964466435.1 uncultured Flavobacteriaceae bacterium
CGCAAACTGCATCCAAAAGGTGCTGGAGCCGAAAGGTGTCGCCGTCGTGATTGAGGCCCAACACCAATGCATGACGACCCGTGGCGTACATAAACCGGGCGTCACGATGGTGACCTCCACGATGCTGGGCGCCTTCCGCAAAGACCCAATGACCCGCCGCGAATTCCTGACCATCATCGGCAACCCGGCCTCGAGCCTCGACGGCTAGCGCCCATTCCGTCTAGGCTGGCCCATGGCCACCACTTACACCCCGCGCGAAATGGTCGAACGCCTGGTCGCGTTCGACACCACGAGCCGCGACTCGAACCTGCACCTCATCGCGTTCGTCGAGGACTACGCAAAGGCGCACGGCCTTGAGCCCCGACGCATCCCGAACGCGGAAGGCACCAAGGCAAACCTCCTGATCACGCTCGGGCCGAGCGAGCCTGGCGGTATCATCCTCTCCGGCCACACCGACGTCGTGCCCGTAGACGGCCAGCCCTGGGACACTGATCCATTCAAGGCCGTCGAGAAGGACGGCAAGCTCTACGGCCGCGGCACGTCCGACATGAAATCGTTCTCCGCCGTGATCCTCGCATTGCTGCCGGAGTTCCAGAAGCGTCGGCTCAAAACACCGATCCACATCGCACTCTCTTACGACGAAGAAGTGGGCTGCCTCGGCGTGCGACCCATGATCGCGGAGATCGTAAAAACCATCCCCGCGCCGAAGCTCGCGATCATCGGCGAACCGACGGATATGAAGGTCGTCAACGCCCACAAAGGCATACGCTCGTTTCGCACAACGGTGACCGGCCGCGAAGCGCACTCGAGGCAAACCGACAAAGGCGTGAATGCCGTCATGGTCGCGGCCGAACTCATCATGCACTTGAGCGAGATCGCCGAGGAAATGCGAAAAGTCGGCGACCCCTCCGGACGCTTCGACCCGCCGTATACCACGGTGCAATCGTCCACGATCGAAGGCGGCACGGCGCTCAACATTCTCGCGCGCCATTGCATGTTTCAGTGGGAGTTTCGCTACCTGCCGGGCACCAGCCGTGACGCCATCGTTGAACGCTTCGTCGCGCACACGAAGGAAAATGTCCTGCCGCGCCTGCGCCGGATCGCACCCGAAGCCGATATCGTGACCCTGCCCCGTGCCCACGTCCCAGCCCTCGTCGCGCGCGAGCACTGCCCGGCGGAGGCACTGGCCAAGCAGCTGACCGGCCGCAACCACGCCGATGCCGTCGCTTACGGCACCGAGGCGGGCCTCTTCCAGGAAGCCGGCATTCCATCGGTCGTCTGCGGCCCCGGGAACATCCGCGAAGCCCATAAGCCGAACGAGTTCATCGAACTCTCGCAAATCGACGCTTGCACGGCCTTTATGCGCCGCCTGATCGATCACGCCTGCGCGTGAATATCCGCAGGTTCAAAGCGATAAACCGTGGAACAGAACTCGCACGTCGCGCGGATCGCACCGTCGCCATCGGCAAGCGTGCGCACTTCCTGCTCCGGATATTGGGAAAGGATGGCCGCAACCCGGTCCGCGCTGCAGCGGCAACCGAATTTCAGAGGCTGAACCTCAAACACCCGCACGCCATCCTCATGGAACAACCGGTAGAGCAACCGCTCCGCCTCGACCTGCGGATCGACGAGTTCGTGCGCTTCTGTCGTCTCGAACAGCACCGAGGCCCGCACCCAATCGTCCGAACTCTCGACCGCCGGCGCGTTCTGCCCGCCGAGCGCCGCCAGATTCTGGATCATGATCCCGCCAACTCGCCAATGCGGCTTCGCACCGTCGGTTCCGCGTGCACTCAGCGTCGCGACGCTGAGCCTGATCCGTGTTGGGATTTGCTCCGACCGCTCGAAATAGCTCATCGCCGCATCGGCGAGACCATTGCCTTCAAGCGGCACAATCCCCTGGTACCGCTCCATATCGGCGCCCTGGTCGATCGTAATCGCAAGCGATCCTTCCCCGACAAGTGCCTGGAACGAGGGGACCGCGCCCAACGCCTCGACCGCCTCGCGATCGAACGTCGCGCACGCGCGCACGACACCCGGCGTCGTGTAGTCGGCAACGACGAGCCGCACGGGACCGCCACCCCGCGTTTGGATCGTGAGCGTCCCATCGAACTTCAGCGACGCTCCTAAGAGCGCAGCCAACGCCAAAGCCTCGCCCACCACGCCGGACACCGCATCCGGATAGCCGTGCGCCGCAATCACGCGGTCGGCAAGATCGGTCAGATGCACGATCCGCCCGCGGACGTTCATGCCTTCGATTTGGAAGCTACGGACGAAATCGCTCGTCACGACAACGCCCAGGCGAGGACCGCCTTCTGTGAGTGCAGCCGGTTCTCCGCCTCGTCGAACACGACGGACTGTGGACCGTCTAGCACGGCGTCAGTCACCTCTTCGCCGCGGTGCGCAGGCAGACAGTGCATGAAGATCGTTTTCTTACCCGCCGCCGCCATCAGCTTTTCGTCTACGCGATAGCGCGCAAGCACGTTGTGCCGCGACCGCGTACCGCCTTCGCCGAGCTGATCGGACTCGGACATTTGCACCCAAGTGTCGCTGACCACGCAGCTTGTACCCGACACCGCCTCGTACGGATCGCGCACGATATGAACCTTGCCGCCGAGGTTTTTCGCCCACGACAGCAGCGAAGACTCGGGTTCCGCCTCCGCCGGGCATGCAACGCGCAATTCGAATCCGAACTTCACCGCCGCATGTATCCAAGACGCACAAACGTTGTTGCCCGCACCAGACCAAGTCACGACCTTGCCGCCTATCGGCCCTTGATGCTCTTCGAAAGTCATCACGTCTGCCATCAGTTGGCAGGGATGGGTCTTGTCGGTCAGCCCATTGATCACCGGCACGGTCGCCGCCGCCGCAAGCTCAAGCAGGCTCTGATGCCGCTTCGAGCGCAACACGATCCCGTCGACGTAGCGCGAAAGCACGCGCGCGGTATCGCCGACCGTTTCGCCATGCCCGAACTGCATATCTCGCCCGTCGAGGAACATGCACTCCCCGCCAAGTTGGCGCATGCCCATATCGAACGAAATGCGGGTGCGCGTCGATGGTTTCTCGAACACGAGCGCAAGCATACGCCCTTTGAGCGGTAGCACGTCGTCGGCCGCACCTTTCGGCCTGCCGTTGCGCGCGTCCTTCATGCGCTTTGCATCGTCAATCAGCCGCCGCAACGTGGCGCCGTCGAATGCATCCAGATCGAGGAAGTGCTTGAGGCTCATTTCGCGGCATCCCGTACCGGTGTGTGTGAAAGGCTCAAGCATGCATCGTTGATGATACCGATCGCTTCGCGCACATGTTCTTCCGTGATGATAAGCGGCGGCAGAATACGAACCACGTTGTCGCCGGCGCTGATGGTCAAGAGTCCGCGCTCGCGCAACGCTTCGATCAGATCGGTGTTCGTGACCTTGCACTTCAGACCCAGGAGCAAGCCCTGCCCGCGCACCTCCTCGACCACAGACCGGTTGCGGTCGACGATCATCGCCAATTGCTGGCGCAGGTAATTCGAGACCTTGTTCACGTGCTCCAGGAACGCGGGCTCAAGCACCACGTCGAGTACGGCATTGCCGACTGCCATCGCGAGCGGATTGCCGCCGAACGTCGAGCCGTGCGACCCAGCCGTCATCCCAACCGCCGCCCGCTCGGTGGCCAAACACGCGCCAAGCGGGAACCCGCCACCGATCCCCTTCGCGATCGCCATGATGTCCGGCGTGATCCCGGCCCACTCATGCGCGAACAGCTTGCCGGTACGCCCGACGCCCGACTGCACCTCGTCAAGCAGCAGCAGCAACCCTTGCTCGTCGCAAATCGCGCGCAGAGCCCGCAGGAACTCCGGCGGCGCGACGCGCACACCACCTTCACCTTGCACAGGCTCGATCAGGATACCGGCCGTGTACGGCCCTATGGCGGCCTTGAGAGAGTCCAAATTGCCGAACGGCACCTGATCGAACCCATCGACCTTCGGCCCGAACCCATCGAGATGTTTCTTCTGTCCGCCAGCAGCGATCGTGGCGAGCGTCCGTCCGTGAAACGCACCCTCGAACGTGACAATGCGAAACCGGTCGGTCCGCCCGTGGTGCGAATGAAACTTGCGCGCCATCTTGACCGAACACTCGATCGCCTCAGCGCCCGAATTGCAGAAGAAGACCGTGTCCGCGAACGTCGCGGCGACCAGCCGCCCGGCCAGCCGCTGCTGCCCCGGGATCTGAAAGATGTTGGACGTGTGCCAGATCTTGGCCGCTTGCCCCGTCAGGGCTGCGACCAAATGCGGGTGGGCATGTCCCAGCGCATTGACCGCCACGCCCGAGCCGAAGTCGAGGAAACGTCGACCGTCCGTCGCGAAAACATAAACACCCTCGCCCCGGTCCAAGGCGATCGGAGCGCGCGCATAGGTCGGCAAAATCGGCGAAATCACAGGTTTCCCTCAAGCTCATACACGGAAATCCCCAGGTTTTCCGCTAAGTCCACTAATGGGTGGCATATGGTGATATGTCAACGATTCTGGGCGATTCGTTAACCATGTGTTCCGGCGGGCACAAATCCCCAGTAACTACATCTTGTGCCAGCCGTTAGAACTTGTAGGTCCAGTCCCGTTCCCTACTATGTCTTGCCTTAACCAATCTCGCCCCCAGCGAGGGAGAACAAAATGGGCTGGACGGACGAACGCGTCGAACAACTGAAACAGCTTTGGGCCGAAGGACTTAGTGCAAGCCAAATAGCCCGCCAACTTGGCGGGGTCACCCGTAACGCCGTTATCGGCAAAGTACACCGCCTTGGGCTTGCCGGCCGTGCGACCCCCGCCCGGGCCGAACGCCCCCGCCTCCAGACGGTCCGCCGCGTCGCGCGGCCACGTCCGGTGGTGGTGCCCCAGGCCCCGATCATCGAGCGGGATCCGGTGGTGGACGACCAGGGCCGCAAGACGACCGTGCTGACGATTTCCGACCGCATGTGCAAGTGGCCGATCGGCGACCCGTCGACGAGCGAATTCCACTTCTGCGGCCATGCGCCGAAGACGAACTCGCCCTATTGCGATGCGCACAGCGTCAAGGCCTTCCAGCCTTCGCAAAGCCGTCGCGATCGCGAGCGTGACAAGGACTACCGCCGCTATCTGGCGAACAGCTAGCGCAACGACTTTGAGGGGAAGACGAAAGGGTCTGCCGCAGGGCAGGCCCTTTTGTTTCGCCTCAAGAGGCGGTCAGCAACCCCGCCTGCGGCGTATCGCTGTGCCCCGCTTCCGTCGCCAGCGGAAGGACGATCGTGAACGTCGAACCCTCGCCGACCTTGCTCTCGATCGAAAGCCGTCCGCGATGGCGGTTCACGATATGCTTGACGATCGCAAGCCCCAGACCGGTCCCGCCGATCGACCTGCTCCGCCGCACGTCGACCCGGTAGAACCGCTCCGTCAAACGCGGCAGATGCTCCCGCGCGATGCCCTCGCCGCGATCCTTCACGGCCAAATAAACGGCGGGCGACGGCCCTGGCTCGCCGGGGTTCGCGCGCCGCGTACCCAACTCCACCGTCACCATCGTCTGCGGCCGTCCGTACTTGATCGCGTTGTCGATCAGGTGGTGCAGCGCTTGGAACAGCTCGTCCCGATCGCCGGCTACGTTCGGCAAGGATGTCGGCTCCGCTATCTCGATCTGCATGTTGGCGGCGTGAGCCTGCGGCTGAAGCCCAGTCGCCACGTCCTCGACCACATCGCCGATATTGACGCTGCCAACGGGCCGCACGTGCTCGTTGAGTTCAACCCGGGACAGCGCCAAGAGATCGTCTATCACCCGGCGCATCCTGTTGGCCTGCTCGGCCATGATGCCCAGGAAGCGCTCCTGTGCTTGCGGATCGTCCTTCGCGTGCCCGCGGAGCGTGTCGATAAAGCCGGTCAATGACGCCAATGGCGTCCGCAATTCCTGGCTCGCGTGGGCGACGAAATCCGCGCGCACCTGCTCGACGTGCTGCGCCGTCGTCACGTCGCGCAAAACGATGAGAGCCGCCCGTAAGGTCCGATCGCCGTCTTCGATCGGCGTCACATAGGCCTCAAAGGACTGATCCGGCCCGCCCGCGGCGAATTCAGCCCGCTGCGCCCCCCGCCCGGCGAGCACCAAGTCGAGTGCGGTCAATACCTGCGGCGCCCGAATGACGCTCGCCAAGTGCTTGCGGTGCTCCACGGCGCCAAACAAGCGTTCCACCGCCTCGCTCGACGCGACGATCCGTCCGGTGTGGTCGGTCAAAAGTGCCGGATCGGGCATCCGCCGCACAAGATCTCCCGGCAAAATGTCGGATCGCAGTCCGGAGGCCGACACCTTGATCGGCACCTCCGTCGGCTGCACCAGTGTGGGTGCGGGAGGCGTCCAAGCCGGGTCGGGCAAGCTACGCACGAAAGCGAACCGTGCGACCGCAATCAGTGCCACCCCGAACGCCAGGAAAAAACTCAATGTCCAAGCTTGGGTCCACGCGGCCAGCACGAACAGTGCGCCACACGCTGCCGCCAAGGTGTACTTGACGTCGTCCATGCGCACCGAGATTGGCGTGCGCGTGCGTTTGTCGGACGCGCCGGCGCTTGCCTTCATCTGCGTACGGTCTGAACTCGCCGCTTTTGGGGGAACTGTGGCCCCTTCGCCGGTCACTGGCATATCGAACCCCTCCGCGACGTCGACGACGATCTCCCCCCGTGATCGGCGAATGGCGCGCGGCTCGCTGACATAAAACCACAACATGCCCGCGGCTGCGAGCTTCGCAAGAACTGCCGCGCCGAATACGACTTCAAATCCAAGCGAGTCGGCCATCTGCCCGGCCGCAATCAGCCCAAAAACCTGAACCAGAGATTGCGCCGAGTTAACCATCGCAATCCGCATCGGCAGATCGGACCGGTCGCCGAACTCAAGGACCATGTTCTGCGCAGCGATAAGGAAGCCCGCATAACCGGCGCCGATGCCGACAAAGCAAAGCAAGACCGACGCAGTATCCGACGACAGCGCCAGCGCAATCGTCGCCCCGGCCCAGAGAAACAGCGCCGGCACGAACACCGCCTTAAACCCCATGCGGTCGGCGAGCGCACCCCATCCGAGATTGGCGACTGTCTGCGAGACGAGCAACGCCAACGACAAGATGCCGATCGTCTCGCCGGTCAACCCCTTTTGAGCCTTGCCGACAAAGAGGATGTAGTAGGGCAGCGCCAGCGTGCCGAGTGTCGCCAGCGATTGCGCCCAGAAATACATCGCGAAGCCGCGATCCTTGAGCAGCCCGGGAATGTCGCCCAGCCGCTCGCGCACGCTCACCGGTTCCCGAACGCTTGGCGCCTCGGGTTCCTTCACCAGGTAGAGGAACGTCAACCCCGCCGCCGTCAGCACGAACGCGAGGAGAAACGTCGTTGCATAGCCATCGCCGAGCGCGTCGGTCTCGACCAGATATTTGCCCCCAACATAGGCGACCGCGGACGCCGTCATGCCACCAAGGAAGTTGCGCATGCCGATCATCATGCCGCGCCGGTCGGCAGGGATCGTCTTCGTAAGCAGGACATTCCAAAGCACGTTCTGCATGCCCGAAAACACGCCGAGCGCACACAAGAACAGCGCGAACGCATAAAACGTCGCCGAAGGCGGCAAGAAGAAGCCCGAAAGCGCGAGCCCCAACACCGAGAGTCGCATCATCCAGCCGTACCGCAGGCCCAAATCGACGATCCGCCGCCTGTGCTCGATCGCGGTTGCACCGAACACGCTGCTGAAGAACGCACCCATGTGCTGCATCGCAAGCGCGACGCCCACAAGCGTCGTCGATCCGGTCAGCAGAAACAGATAGGCCGGCACGAAGGTCGGCGCATTGACAAGCCGAAACCCCGTCATCGCCAGCATGCCGTGCGCAAGCTGGCTGACGTAGTTACGCGTCAGGTTGGCTGCCACTTCCTCTTGGAATTTGGCCTCGGCCCGAGCTTCATCGTTCACGTCGTTCAGTTACGTCCCCTCAAACGCCGTGCGTTTTGAACCAATCGAGCGCGCGCGGCCAGGCTTGCTTCGCCGCAGCCTCGTTGTACTGCGGACGGTAGTCGGCCAAGAACCCGTGATCTGCCCCCTGGTAAACGACGATTTCGCTCTTCGCGTCGCCGGCTGCCTTCAGCGCCGCGCGCATCTCATCCACCTCGCTCACCGGAATACCCTTGTCGAGTTCCCCGTAAAGACCCAGCACGCGGCCCTTGATCTTGTCGGCGACGTTCACAGGATGAACGGGCCGTGTATCGTTCGCCCGCTTCGCCATGGAGCCGTACCAAGCCACACCCGCCTTCACGGACGGATTGTGCGCCGCGTACATCCAAGTCTGCCGTCCGCCCCAGCAAAAGCCGGTGACGCCGAGCCGCGCTGCATCGCCGCCATTGGCGGCAGCCCACGTCGCAGTCGCATCGAGATCGCTGAACACCGTCTCGTCGCCGGCCTTGCGCACGATTGTCTCGATCAGCGTCTTGATGTCCGCCACCTTCGTCGCATCGCCATATCGCGCATAGAGATCGGGGGACACCGCCAGATACCCAGCCTTCGCAAACCGGCGGCAGATATCCTTGATCCACTCGTGCACACCGAAAATCTCATGCACGATCAAGATTGTACCGAGTTTCGTCCCCTTCGCGGGCATGGCGCGGTAGGCGGGTATCTGACCGTCCGCGACGGTAATCTTCACCTCGCCCGCCTCAAGCCCAGCCGTGTCCGTCGCGATCGCTGTCGCCGCAACCGGCTGCACCGAAAGCGCGAACCCAGT
>CAYXQB010000138.1:0-8681 GCA_964466435.1 uncultured Flavobacteriaceae bacterium
AACGACCATCGCGAACTGCATCGGCTTCATGTCGTTCGAGCGCTCCATGTGCTCGAACCAAGCCAGGCTGACGTCGGCGTTGTGCTGCGTGATCTGAACGTCGGTGCGGCGCGCTTTGTCGTAGGCTTGGAAGGCGGCTTCGACCGAGCGTTCGCCGTGCGTGACGAGCGCCTTCGATAACGCTATTGCGCTTTCCATCGCAAGCTTCGTGCCGGAGCCGATCGAGTAGTGCGCGCTCGCTTTCGCGTCGCCCAGGAGCACGATGTTCTTGTGCCACCAGTTCTCGCACAGGATGCGCGGGAAATTGCGCCAGAGCGAGCGGTTCGTGATCAGTCCGTGTTCTTGCAACTCGTCTGCGAAGATCTTCTCGAGCTTTCGCGCGCTCTGCTCCTCATCCAGCTTGTCGAAGCCGAATCCTTCCCAGGCATTCGGCGACATCTCCATGACCCAGGTCGAGCGCCCCGGCTCGTACTGATAGGTGTGCGCGCAGATGAGGCCGAATGGCGTCTGCTTGAAGAAATAAGTGAACGCATCCAACGGCCGCGTCGAGCCAAGCCAGGCAAACTTGTTGCCTTTGAGTTCGTGCGACGGTTTGAAATGCTGTTTGTAACGCTCGCGAATGCGGCTGTTGATGCCGTCCGCGGCGACGATCACATCGCAATCCGCGAAGGCATCGAGATCATCGACCGCGTGTTGGTAGTGCACGCGCACGCCGACCTCTTCGCAGCGCCGCTGCAAGATTTTCAGGAGTGCCAGCCGCGAGCACCCGGCGAATCCGTTGCCGGCGCACCGGATTTCCTGTCCACGGTAGCGGACGATTATGTCGTCCCAATAGGCGAAGGTTTCTTTGATCGCCGCATAGGAAGGTGGATCGTGGCTTAGGAACTCTTCGAGCGTCTCGTCCGAGAAGACGACGCCGAAGCCGAAGGTATCGTCGGCCTGGTTCTGTTCGTAGACGTCGACTTGCCAGTCGGGCCGCGCCTTCTTCGTCAGCAGCGCGACGTAGAGCCCGCCCGGTCCGCCGCCTACGACCGCAATCTTCATGCGCGCGGCACCACA
Source organism: uncultured Flavobacteriaceae bacterium (assembly GCA_964466435.1). GTDB lineage: Bacteria > Pseudomonadota > Alphaproteobacteria > Micropepsales > Micropepsaceae > SZUA-430. Next base: position 1,060 of record CAYXQB010000138.1, read on the forward strand.
GCGGTCGTTTCGATCTCGACTTTGGCCTGCGGCTCGACCAGGCCCGAGATGATGATCACGGCCATGGTGGGATAAACGCGCCCCATCAGTTCGCGCCAGGCGGCGCCGATCTGCGCGAGCGAAGCCGCATACTCCTCACGGCTGGTCACGAACCAGGTCATGCGAACGATGTGCTCCGGTCCTGCGCCCGCTTCTTTCAAGACAGCCAGTGTGTTGACCAAGACTTGCCGGAACTGCCCTGCGAAGTCCTGCGCCTTAAAGGTGCCGTTGTCCCAGCCGATCTGACCGGCGACGAAGACAAGCCGCCCCTCGGCCTCGATGCCATTGGAATAGCCCTTTGGGCGCTCCCACCCGGGCGGCTGCAAGATACGCATGAAGGACCCTCTCGGGAGTAAGTGGCGGATGGGGTGAGATTCGAACTCACGGAGGGTCGCCCCTCGCCGGTTTTCAAGACCGGTGCCTTAAACCACTCGACCACCCATCCGGATTTGCTGCGGGCGCGAGATGTAGCATTGGCCGAAGATTCGGAAAAGGGCGCCAATGCCTTCGCGGATGCGGCAAAACTGAGGCCGGCGATGGGCGCGAATTTGCGAGATATCTATCGAAACGATGCTGCAGGTGCGCTTGTCACAGACCTCGCGCTCCACGATCATTTGTGAACTTGAATGATGCGAATGTGGTGTAAGTTTATGCAAATCAGTGCGGTGCGTCGAAGGGCCTGCGGAAGCTGCTCGTTGCCGTAAAGCGGGCGATCAGACCTGCAATGCACACATGGGAGAGACGAATGCCCGACTCTGCAATCACCTCCTACAATACTTTGCAGCCGATCGTCGTACGTACGATCCGCGAGGCGTTCGACGACGCCGTCAAGGAGATCGAACAACGCCACGGCGCCCTGCCGGAATGCGAGCGCGCGAAGGTGGCGCGCCACCTGGTGGAAATGGCCAAGCACGGCGAGTGCGACTTCGAGCGGCTGCGTGGCGCAGCGATGCAGGCCGTTCATCTCTAAACGCATTTCGCGATCGCTTGCTCGGGCGCATGAGCGCGTGGGACACTCACGCGCATGTACCGCGCGCTGATCACAGTTGCCGTCGCTGTTGCCCTCGCGGGCGGCGCGGACGCACGTTCGCTGGACCGCATCGAAAAGCCGCCTGCCGGTTGGCGCGGACACGTTTTCACGCCCCGTTTCGATTTTCCGACGGCGACCAAAGTCGAAGCGCGACCGTGGCGCGACATAAGCTTCCGCAAGGAACCCGAGCGATATCTCCAAGCGCTCCTCGTCTATGCACTTGAAGGACAGGACCGAGCGCACTGGCGTCTGCGCGCGAACAAGGTCCGGCGCTGGTATCACGTGCCGTGGCTAGGCCCCGGCGCGAATGGGCGCGAGTTCATTCATGGGCTCACACGCGCGCGCGACTTCGCGCCGGGCGAACTTGGGCCTGCGCAGAGGGAATGCAAGCAGAACTGGGCGCTCGCGTTTTACAACGACATCGGCGGAGCGACGCTGGGTAGAATTTGGAGACGCGGTGGGCGGGACCCCGACCTGAGCGCCCTGCCCTTTCCCGACGATACGATCGCCGTGAAGCTCGTGTTCACAGAGGCAACCGCCGACGACGACCCGAAACTCGCGGGGGCGCCCGAGCTTCAAGCAAACGTCCACATCGCCGCGCGTGGCTCTTGCGCGCCCGCGACCACGCCATCAGGCAAGGCGGCGCCTCGTGCGCCGCGCATGTTGCGCTTGATCCAAGTCGATCTTGCGGTTCGCGAAAGCCGTGCGAGCTACAAGACCGGCTGGGTGTTCGGCAGCTACCGCTATGACGGCACGGTGCCAGGCCGCGACCCATGGGCGAGGCTCGCACCACTCGGCCTCATGTGGGGCAACGATCCGGCGTTGAGCGATGAGGCCGCCGCGGTGGGCGCGGCGCCGCGGCAGAGTATCGTCTTCGATGCCGGACGCGGCTTCGGCCGTGGCGGGCGCATGAACGGACTTGTCGACGAGCGTGGTTCTGCCTGCTCATCGTGCCACATGGCAGCCCAATGGCCCACCGTCGCAGCGATGACGGCGCCAGCAGCGTGGGCGGAAGCAAAGTGCTGGTTCCGCAATCTGGATGCCCGTTACGCGTTCGGCTTTCCGCCGGGTGCCAAAGGCGGCTGTGCCGATCCTGCAGCACTTGAACAGGTTCGCCCGCTCGATTTCTCGCTCCAGCTTACGATTGCGCTTCGCAACTGGGGAATGGAGCGGGCCAAGGGCGGAACACCAATGCCGACGCGCGTCGGCACGCTCAAGCGCACGCATGACGAGTTGTCAGTCGATGGACTCAAGAGCGTGGCGCTCAAGCGTTGACACGACTTGCTCGCTCTTAGCGCTTGCGGTTCTTCTTTGGCGCGACGAGCGGCAGGTCGTGCGGCACGGGCGGCGTTCGCTTCGGCTTCTTCTTTGCGCGGCCCTTGATCGCCACTGCGTAGGCCCGCCTGGCCCAGGCCGCCAACTCATCGGTGTCGTCGAGTAGGCGGGGTGGCACCTCGAGATAGCTCATGGCGATCGTGTCGCCGCGCTTGCTTTCGAAAATGAACGGCTTCGAACCCTCTCGCTCGAACAGCGACCGCGTCTCGTCGTTCGCCTTCAGGTAGATGCGTCGTCCGCGATCAGGCCAAACATCTGGTCCTTGAAGTAGATGCCGGCGCCGCCGAACATCAGCTTGATCTTGACGTCGCCTAACGGTGCGAAGAGGTCCGCAACATAGTCGCGGAACTCAGCGCTGACCGCCACTACTGCACCGCAGCTTTCAGCGCCACGGACTCACCGCAGCCGCAGGCACTTGTCTGGTTCGGGTTGTTGAACACAAAGCGCGCCTGCAGCTTGTCGCGCACGAAGTCCATCTCCGTCCCGATCAGGAACAAGATCGCCTTCGGATCGATGAGGATCTTGACACCCTTGTCTTCGACCACTTCATCGAGCGGGTTCTGCTTCTCGGCGTAGTCCATCGTGTAGGACATGCCCGCGCAGCCCACGTTCTTCAGCCCGACGCGGATTCCAACGACGGGCGTCTCAGCCTTCGCCATCGCTGCTTTGACCTGCTCGGCTGCCGCTTCGGTCAGGCGCAGCGCTTTTGGGCGCTCGCGGCGGGGTCTGGGTGTTTCGCTCATGTGGGGAATCTGGGCTCAGAACATGTTCAATTCAAGCTTCGCCTCTTCGGACATGCGTTCCGGCGTCCAGGGCGGGTCGAAAACCATGTTCACAGTGACCTCGCCGATGCCCGGCACCTTGGCCACTGCGTCTTTGACCCAGCCGGGCATTTCGCCCGCGACGGGACAGGCTGGCGCCGTCAGCGTCATGTCGATCACGATGTCTTTGGTGTCCGAAACGTCGATTTTGTAGATGAGCCCGAGCTCGTAGATATCGACCGGAATTTCCGGGTCGAACACCGTCTTGAGCGCGACAACCAGTGCCTGAGTCAGCTCCTCCAACTCCTCCGGCTTCAAGGCGCCGCCTTCGAGCGGTAATGGCAATTGCGTGTTCATGCGAAGATCGCCCGCGTTTTGTGCAGAGCCTCGATCAGCACGTCGACTTCGGCGCGCGTATTGTAGAACGCGAACGACGCGCGCGCCGTCGCCGGAACACCGAGGCGCTCCATCAGCGGCTGCGCGCAATGGTGCCCTGCACGAACCGCGACGCCTTGGCGGTCGACCAGCGTGGCCACGTCATGCGCATGCGCGCCGTCCATGGTGAATGAAATGATCGAGCCCTTGCCCGGCGCCTGACCCTGAATGCGGATCCAGTTCAAGTCTTTGAATCGCGCCGTCGCGTAGTTCAGCAATTCGTGCTCCTGCGCGATCAAATCCGCGCGCTCGAACGAGCGGATGTAGTCGATTGCGGCTCCCAAGCCCACGGCCTCGACGATCGGTGGTGTCCCAGCCTCGAACCGTTGTGGCGAACGGCCGTAGGTGACGCGGTCGAAATGCACCTCGTCGATCATCTCCCCGCCCCCCTTGAACGGCGGCAACCGCTCCGCCCATTCGCGCTTCATGTAGAGCGCGCCGATTCCGGTCGGGCCGTAGAGCTTGTGTCCCGTCACGACATAGAAATCGCAGTCCAGATCTTGGACGTCGATCGTCTGATGAACCGATGCCTGGCACCCATCAAACAGGACCGGAATGCCGCGCGCATGGGCGATGCGCACGATTTCTTTTGCCGGCGTGACTGTACCCAGAACATTCGACATATGCGTGAGCGCCACGATCTTCGTGCGCGACGACAGTTGCGCCTCGAACGCCGGCAGATCGAACGACCCGTCATCACGGATCGGCGCCCACTTGATCACCGCGCCATTGCGTTCGCGCAGGAAGTGCCAAGGCACGATGTTCGAGTGGTGCTCCATCTGCGACAGCACGATTTCGTCACCGCTGCCGATCGACCGACCCAGCGCACTCGCCACCAGATTGATCGCGTCCGTGCCGCCGCTCGTAAAGATCACCTGGTCGGCGGCAGGCGCGTTGACAAAGTCGCGCACCTTCTCGCGCGCGTTTTCGTAAGCCTCGGTCGCCGCTGTCGAGAGCGCGTGCAAGCCGCGATGCACGTTGGCGTAGGACGTGTGCATCAGCTGCGTCATTGCGTCGATCACAGCCTGCGGCTTCTGTGCCGACGCTGCGTTGTCGAGATAGACGAGCGGCTTTCCGTTCACTTGCGTGTGCAGGATCGGGAAGTCTTCGCGCACGCGGCCTACGTCGAATTTTCGCGTCATGGCGCGGCTCCCGCCATGGCCGTCATACGCGATTCAAGCCAAGCTTCGACCGGCGCGCGATATGGATCCGGCAGGCGCTCCGTCACTTCACCCAGGAATGCAGCGACGAGCAGGTTTCGGGCCTCATTCTCGGGGATGCCGCGTGCGCGCAAATAGAACAGCTGGTTCGCGTCGAGCGCGCCGATGGCCGCGCCATGTCCGCATTTCACGTCATCGGCGAAGATCTCAAGCTCGGGCTTTTGGTCGATCTCGGCATGCGGCGTCAGCAGCAGCGCCCGCGACATCTGATGGCTGTCGGATTTCTGTGCGTCCGGTTTCACGATCACGCGGCCTTGCACGACGCCGTGGCCGGTTCCCGCCGCCACACCCTTGGCGACAATCCGGCTGGTCGTATGCGGTGCTTCGTGGGCGACATCGAGCGTGAAATCCGTGTGCTGCGCCTCACCGGCTGCGTAGGCAGAAGCGTATGAAAACGCTGCGCCGGTGCCGGTCAGTCGCGCCGAGGCCTGATGGCGTGCCAATGCAGCGCCGGACGATGCGACAATGCCGCGATATTCCGCGTCGCGCGCGACCTCGATCGCATCGGCGCGAACGACGAGGCTCGCGCCTTCGTTCGCCGTCACCCTGAGATGCCGAAGACGCGCGCCAGGCTCCAGGCTTATAGCGGTTACCGTGCTCGCGAACCCGGCAGCATTGCCTTCGTCAAGTTCCACGAGCGTCAGTTCTGCGCCTTCCTCCAGCACAATGACGTTGCGCGTGTGCGCCATCGCAGCTTCTGTCAGCGACGCGCGCAGCAGCACCGGCAACTTCACGTGCAGCCCCTTCGCCACACGAATGAGCGCACCGTCCGTCGCAAAGGCGAGATTCAGGTTCTCGACCGCATCCGCCGTCGGCTGAAGCCATTGCCGCAGAAACAACGAAGGCATCGCCAGCGCGTCGGCCAAGCTCATGACCTCAAGTCCGTCGGGCACATTGTCCGGCACCGCCACGACCTTGCCGCCACCGATGCTTAGACGATGCGCTTGCAGCGCCTCGAACATATCGGCACCGGGCGCGCCGTCACCGCTCGCTAGATCGAGCCCCGCCGGAAGCTTGTTCCTGAAGTCCGTGTACTTCCACGCCTCGACGCGCCGGTGCGGCAGGCCATCCCGCGTAACGCGGTTCAACGCCTCAGCGCGCAGCGGCTGCAGCCATGACGCACCCGGCAACGTACCGCTCACCTTCGCGAACAGCGCGACCAGCGCGCTCTCCGGCGAACGTTCAGCCGTGGTTTCAAGCGCCGCCATCACGCCGCCTTAATGATTTCGTCGTAACCACGCGCCTCGAGCTCGCGCGCAAGCTCAGGCCCGCCCGACTTCGCGATGCGCCCAGCCGCCAGGACATGCACGCGATCCGGCACGATGTAATCGAGTAGGCGCTGATAGTGCGTAATCACTAGGAAACTGCGGTCCGGCGCACGCAAGGCGTTTACGCCGGTCGACACGACTTTGAGCGCGTCGATGTCGAGCCCCGAGTCCGTCTCGTCCAGGATCGCGAGGCGCGGGCGTAGCATCGCCATCTGCAGCACTTCGTTGCGCTTTTTTTCGCCGCCCGAGAAACCGACGTTGACGGCACGTTTCACCATCTCGTCGGACATCTGAAGCTTCTCACGCTCTTCCTTGAAGCGCTTCAGAAATGTCACCGCGTCGATCTCAGGCTCGCCGCGCGCCTTGAGCTGCGCGTTCAATGCCGTGCGTAGAAAATTGATTGTTGTGACGCCTGGAATCTCGACCGGATACTGCATCGCGAGAAACACGCCTACCGCCGCCCGTTCGTCCGCCTTGAGTGCGAGCAAGTTCTGTCCGCGGAAGGTCACGCTCCCTTGCGTCACTTCATAGCCGTCGCGGCCTGCGAGGACATACGACAGCGTCGACTTGCCGGACCCATTCGGCCCCATGATCGCATGCACCTCGCCTTCGCCGAGCGAAAGCGTGAGGCCCTTCAATATCTTCTTGCCGCCGACCGTGACGTGCAGGTCTTTGATATCAAGCATCGTAGTTGCCTCTGTACGGACCCACATCGCGCCCTTTGCGACGGAAAAGATTGCCGATGAAAAACGCTACCGCCGATCCGGCGCCCACGATCAGCGCCACCACCAGCAGCGTCGACGCGACGATGGCAATCAGCGCCAAAACGGCAACCGCCACCGCAAGCACGCCCGCTGCGCTCAACCACCCGCGCCAGCCGCGCGGCCGGAAGTGCGCCCAGTTGATGGTAACCCGAGGCATGTCGCGAGGGTCGCTCATCCCACACTCCCTTCTAAACTGACGCCGATGAGCTTCTGCGCTTCGACGGCGAACTCCATCGGCAGGTTCTGCAGCACCTCGCGGCAGAAGCCGTTGACAATCAGCGTCACGGCCTCCTCCGCCGGAATGCCGCGTTGGAGGCAATAGAACAGCTGGTCTTCGCTGATCTTGGACGTCGTCGCCTCGTGCTCGAATTGTGCGGTCGGATTGCGCGCTTCGATATAGGGCACGGTATGGGCGCCGCACCTCGAACCGATCAACAGCGAGTCGCACTGCGTGTAATTGCGCGCGTTTTCGGCTTTGCCATGCGCGCTGACTAGGCCGCGATAGGTGTTCTGCGCATGACCCGCGCTGATGCCCTTCGAGATGATGCGCGAGCGCGTGTTGCGGCCCAGATGCACCATCTTCGTGCCGGTATCGGCTTGCTGATAGTGATTGGCGATTGCGATCGAGAAGAACTCGCCGACCGACTCGTCGCCCCGCAGGATGCAGCTTGGATATTTCCAGGTGATCGCCGAGCCGGTTTCGACCTGCGTCCAGCTGATCTTGGAGCGCGCACCGCGGCAATCGCCACGCTTGGTGACGAAGTTGTAGA
>CAYXQB010000139.1:0-8566 GCA_964466435.1 uncultured Flavobacteriaceae bacterium
ATCGAAGAAGAGGACATACGGACCTCAGACTTCTCCGTGTCGCCGAAATACCCACCCTATCAGCCGAACCAGACCACGCAGCGCATCGTGGGCTACACCGTCTCGAACAATGTGACCGCGCACGTGAAGACCCTGAAGAATTTGGGACCGATCCTCGACACGCTCGTTCAGTCCGGCTCCAACCAGATTGGCGGTATCACGTTCGGAATCGATGAGCCGAAAAAGGTTCTCGACGAAGCACGCAAGAAAGCCGTCGCCGATGCGCGCGCGAAAGCCGAACTCTACGCGGAAGCGGCGGGCGTCTCGCTCGGCCGCGTTATCCAGATCTCGGAACAAACCGCAGTCACCCCGCCCATGCCGATGATGCGCATGGCCCGGGCGGAACTCGCGCAGGACGCCTCGGTCCCCATCGCGGCAGGACAGCAAACGGTCAGTGCCACGATCTCGATAACCTATGAGATTCAATAGGCTAGAGTGAGACAACCGGGCTAAAGCCTTAGTCACTTCCACATGTCACAATCGTGAGCAGCAATACCGGCGGGACGAAACTATCGTCCCGCCATCTTTTGGAGCATGTCGCCCGAGATGGGGATTAGCCGTTGGAAGCTGGCAGCCGGGCTGGCGTTTGCCGCAGCCGTTGCCGCCGTCGCTTCGGCGACCGCATCGTTCGGCCCGAGCGATCTCATTCCGCGCAAAGTTCTGTTCGGCAACCCCGAGCGCACCGCGCCGTATCTGAGCCCCGATGGCAAGAGGATCGCCTTCACCGCGGCCGTCGACGGCGTCATGAACCTCTGGGTGGCGCCGGTCGACGATATCGCCGCCGCCAAGCCGGTAACGCAGGAAAAGCGCCGCCCCATCATGAAGTACTTCTGGGCACGCAACGGCGACTATCTTCTCTATATGCAGGATCAAGGCGGCAATGAGAATTTCCATCTCTACGCCGTCAATCTCTCGACGAGCAGCACGCGCGACCTAACACCTCACAAGAGTGTTCGCGCTGAAGTCATCGCAGACTCTTACGACCGGCCCGACGAACTGCTGGTTGGACTCAACAACCGCGACCCGCGCTGGCACGACGTTTGGCTCGTGAATATCGTGACCGGCGAATCGAAGCTCGTTCTCAAAAACGAAGGCTTCGCCGCAACGCTTGCCGACAGCAGCCTCGCTATACGCCTCGCCACAAGGTCCCAGCCCGACGGTGGCCAAGAATACGTCCGCCTCGACGGTGCCGAATGGAAACCGTTTGTGACGATCCCAGGAGACGACGCGCTGACGACGGAGCCGCTTTTTTTCACGTCGGACGGCAAGGCGTTCTACATGATCGACAGCCGCGGACGCGACAAGAGCGCGCTCGTGAAGATCGATGTCGCGACACGCAAGTCCACGGTCATCGGCACGGCCGACAAGGCCGACATATCCTACGTGATAAAAAACCCGCGCACGCACGAGATACTGGCCTACGCGTCGGAATACGATCGGATGGAGTGGACGGCGCTCAAAGCCGAGATCAAACCCGACATCGCCTTTCTCGAAAAACAGGTGACTGGCTATTGGGCCGTGCTCAGCCAGTCTGAAGACGACAATCTCTGGACGCTCTGGATCGACAATCCTGGGGAACCGATCAAGTTTGGCCTGTTCGACCGCAAGAAGCGCTCGCTGAGAACCCTGTTCGCGGCGCGCCCAAGTCTTGAGGGCGCGCCGCTTCCCCGCATCCACCCCCGCGTGATCAAAGCACGGGACGGCCTGGATCTCGTGAGCTATGTCACATTGCCCAAGGGCAGCGATGCGAACGGCGACGGCGTTCCGGACAAGCCGCTGCCGCTCGTTCTGCACGTGCACGGTGGCCCCTGGGCACGCGACAGCTTCGCCTACAACCCGACAAACGCCTGGCTCGCAAACCGAGGCTACGCCGTTCTTGCGGTAAACTTTCGCGGTTCGACAGGCTTCGGAAAATCCTTCGTCAACGCCGGCGACAAGGAATGGGCTGGCAAGATGCACAACGATCTTCTCGACGCCGTCGATTGGGCCGTCGAGGAGCGCGTCGCTCAGAGGGACAAAGTCGCCATCTACGGCGGCTCATACGGTGGATACGCTGCGCTGGTTGGCCTCACGTTCACACCGAAAAAATTTGCTTGCGGTGTTAGCATAGTCGGCCCGTCTAACCTCCACACGATGCTGGCAAATGTGCCGCCGTACTGGACGTCGCTTCTCGACACGTTCAAGCGACGCGTCGGCGACTTATCGACGAAGGACGGAAAAGCCGTCCTCAAAGCGCGCTCGCCGCTTTTTCGCGCCGACAAGATCGAACGTCCCCTGCTGATCGCGCACGGTGCCAACGATCCGCGCATCAAGCAGACGGAATCGGACCAGCTTGTGCGTGCTGCCGCGCGCAAAGGCTCACCCGTCACCTACGTCCTCTACGCGGATGAGGGGCACGGATTCGCCCGGCCCGAGAACAGACTCTCCTTCTATGCCATTTCCGAGGCCTTCCTGGCCCAGTGCTTGGGTGGACGCGCAGAGCCGATCGGCAGCGCCTTTTCGGGCTCCTCGGTCACTGTCCCGTCAGGAAAGCAGCACGTTCCCGGCCTCAAAGAGGCCCTCGCCCACCCGTAAGCATCTGAGGCATACTCTCCCGGCCCACCGGGAGGACCCCAATGCGCTTAGCTTGGATCGGCATGGCCGCCGTAGCGACCGCCGCGGCTTCACTTTACGCCATCGCCCAACCCGCAAACACCGGACAGCAGCTGGCGCCAAACCAGCAACCGCCGACGCGGCAGTTGACTCCCATCGATTGGAATGAACTTCGCGAGGCGGTAAAGAACCAGCGGCTGCAGCGCCAGAAAATGAAGAATATGACGATCGCCGCCAACGCGCCGCAGCCATCGTTGCCGATGCTCCTGCCGTTCGAGCCGACGCTCCTCGCTGCCGCGATTCACGTCTTCCCGCGACCGGACTCCTACTCTGCGTCGATGCGCCTGGGCGACCTCACCGTTGAAGTACACGGCGAGCGGCGCGCCAACATCTTGGCAAAGGAAGATCCCCTGATGCGGCTAGCCCGAGGCCAAAAGCCAAGTATGGCTGCTGGCCGCGAAGTGCCGGTCGCAATCGACAAGACCGAGGGCGGGTACGACATCACGTTCAACCGCTTCGGTGCCGCCTATCTCGTCGCAATCGAATGCCGCCGGCCTGAGACCGACGAACGCTGCACCAAGCCGGCGTTCATTCAGAAACTCGCGGAGCGCATGGCGCTCGCCGGACCGGATTCACCCTGATGCGCGGCTTTCTCATCGTCCTCATCATCCTGATCCTCGCGTTCGTGGCGTGGGCGTTCTTTGTCCAATGCGGCGGCAAGACACCCTGCACGACGGACCAAATCTTCCCTCCGTCGGAGCAACCTGTCCCTGATCCGACGCCGGATCCCACGCCGGACCCGACACCCGACCCCGAGCCGCAGCCGGATCCGCAGCCTGACCCGCAACCTGACCCTCAGCCCGACCCCGCGGAGCCGCCAAAGGATCCGAACGGCAACACGTTCCTGTTCGAACCTGCGGGCAAGTTGCTCGCCAGTTCCGGCACCGGAGTTGAGACGGACACGATCTACGCCCCCGGCATGCGCTACCCGACGGAGGTCGCGCCGTCATTCCCGAACAGCCAAGTCTATATGAACGGCGGTGGATCGGGACCGGGCGGCAGTCAATGCGATGCTGTGAATTACAGCTACCCGTGGCGAGACAATTTCTGTGAGAAGCGCAGCTGGGACACGCCCATATGCCCCGGCGCCAAGGGTCACCAAGGCCAGGACATCCGCCCGGCCACCTGCAAGAAAGGCATCCATTGGGCGGTCGCCGCCGAAGCTGGACAGATCACGAGCATCGGCAGCTACACGCTGACGCTGACCGCCGACAGCGGCATTCGCTATCGCTATCTCCACCTCAAGATGGACGCACTGGCGGTGGCGCTTGGCGATACGGTGACAAGGGGACAGCGCATCGGTTTGGTTTCGAACGACTTCGGTGGATCGCCGACAACGATCCACTTGCACTTCGAGATCAAGACGACAGTGCTCCTGCCCAACGGCACGTCGCAAATCCACTTCGCGCCGCCCTATACGTCGCTGGTCGATTCCTACAAACGCCTGCTGCAGGGCACACCCTAGAGCGCGAAGCCTCCACACCGAGGCGCGCACTAGAGTTCGACGACGTTCGCTCGAAGCGTGGCAGCCCCCGGCTGCTCGCGCCAGTGCTTGTTGTTCAGCACCTGCCCCTCAAGACGCACGCGCGTGACCGCGGTGAGGTCCATATCCGCATAGACCCACATCGGCTCGTTCATGCTGCCGAGCGCAACCACACCGTTGTCCGGAAACCCGGCATCCGGCGGTCCGAACACGCCCGCAGCGCCGACATTGTGGTCCACCGCAGGCGACCACGGCGCTTCGCCCACGGTCGACGACTGCACGACGTAGCATTGGTTCTCGAGCGCCCGCGCCTGTGCCGCCACGCGCACGCGGTAGTACCCCGCAAGCGTGTCTGTGCAACTGGGTACCAAGATCATCGCCGCGCCCGCCTCACTCATCGCACGCGCGATCAATGGAAACTCGGCGTCGTAGCAAATCGATATTCCGAACATGCCGATGCGCGAGTCGAACACGGTCACGTCGCGCCCGCCTTGCACGCGCCACGCCTCGCGCTCGAACCGAGTCATAATCAGCTTGCGCTGCTCGCGGATGCGCCCTTTCGGCGACACGGCGCGCGCGACATTGTACACAACCCCGTCTTCCGCCCGCTCCGGCAAGCTCGCGGCCACGATGTGAACCTGATGCCGCTCGGCAAGGTCTGCGTGCAGTGCGTCGATACTGCCGCGCAGTCCACCGATGAAGTCGACAGATTGCTGCAGATCGCCCCACACTTCCGGCGAAAAGCTGCGCGCGAGCTCCATCGCGCCATACTCGGGAAAGACCAGCAGCTGCGCCTGGTTCTCGGCCGCCTCGCCGACCCAGCGCGAGATCTTCTCGGCATAGGCGTCCCACGACGCAACCGCGTCGATCGGATACTGGGCCGCCGCAACGCGCACCTTCATGGGCTAAAGCCTCTTCATCCAGAACTGCATGGGTTTCGGCGATTCTTCCAAGGCGCCGATTTCCTTCCAGCTGAGGTAACAAATCAAGCCCGGCTGCGGCGCATACCCACGCTTCCCCCAGAACCCATCCAACGGCTCATAGGCCGGAGGCCGCGCCGGATGATCCCGAGGCCGCAGAACCGAACAAAACACTGTCGTTGCAGCACCGCACGCCCGGGCCTGCGCCTCGCGCGCGTCGAAGAAGCGCCCGCCGATGCCCTGCCCGCGATAAGAGCGCCGCAACACCGACTCGCCGAAGTAGAAGACCTTGGCCAAATCGTCGCCCCGCGCGCGGAACGGCGCAGCAATCTCGTCCACCTGCGTGGCGAGTGGCGCTGCGGTCGACGCACCCACCACTTCATCGCCGTCGAACGCCGCCACGATCACGGCGTTGGGCGACGCGGCAAACGCCGCCAAATACTTGTGCTCATAGTCGAGATCGCCGTCGTAGAGGTACGGATACGCACGAAACACCTCGATCCGAAGGCGCGCCACATCCGGTAAATGCGCCACCAGACGGCCACCCGTCAGCGGCTCGACGCGAACGCTCATGCACCGACCTGTGCCAGCCAATCCTTGAGGTTGTAGTGCGTCGACACGCGCGAGATCAGACCGTTCTTAACCTCGAAGAAGGCGCCCGCTGGAAGTACGTACGTCTGCCCGCGTGCCGGTGGCAGCCCGTCGTCGGTCGAGAGGTAGGTCCCGTGCACCACGAACTCGGCCGCCGCACGTGTCCCGTCCGCCGCCGACAAGATTACGATGTCTTTGAGATCCTCGCGGTAGCATCGTTCCATATGCGCAAGGAACGACGAGAAGTGCGCCTTACCCCTGTTCCGCCCACCCTGATTTGAATCATGGGCAACGTCGTCGGATAGACACGCCACCATCCCCGCCCAATCGCGCGCGTTGAAAGCGGCATAGTACCGCCGGATCAGTTCTTCTGTTTGGCTCCGCATTGGCCCCTCATGTGACGGCGTTGAACGCGCCGCTCTTTCTGTCCAAAATCTCAAGCTTTCCGTCGAAGATGCTGAATAGCGCACCGGACAGCGCCAGCGCACCCGCAGCCACCGCCTCGGCCACAAACGGAAACGTCGCGAGCCGCTCCAGCGAAACGCGCACCGACGCATACTCGACAGCCGCCTGAACATCGCCCGCCGACCCGGCTCGCGCCCTCGCAGCCTCAAGCAGCGATATCCAGTTGCCGAGAAACATCGAGTCCCGCGTCGCTTCGCCGTTCAACGCCGCAGCGACGCCGCCGCACCGCGCGTGACCAAGCACCATCACATGTCCGACCTTCAAGTACCTGACCGCAAACTCGATCGCCGTACTCGTCCCATGCAGCCCGTCGGCCGCGCGGAACGGGGGTACCAGATTGGCGACGTTGCGGATCACGAACAGCTGCCCGGGCTCAGCATCGAAGATCGTCACCGGATCGACGCGGCTGTCGCAGCACGAAATCACGCAAACGGGCGGACGCTGCCCGTCGTCAAGCGCACGATAAAGCGCCTCGCGCTCGCCCCAATGAAGCGCACGAAAGCGACGATAGCCGTCAAGAAGGGTGTTCAATTGTGCCGCCGAACCGTTGCCGATCGACGATGCATAGAGCGCAACCGCGCGTCTGCCAAGCGGGTGGGGTTAGTCGTTCGCTTTTTCGGCCTTCTTTTTGGCCTTCTCCTTGCAGGCATCTTCGTCGGCGTTGTCCTCGTCGTCGCAATCGATATCTTCGTCCTCGTCATCCGATCCCGCGACTGCACCGACCGCGCCCGCCGCCACATCGACGGTCGTCTCGACAACAGTCGCCGTCACGCTCACAGCCGCATCGACGACGGCGACCGCGGCGCATCCATTGAGACCGAGAGCGACAAGAGCAAACACGACGACGGCAACAGCGAGCATGACAAAAGCCTTTATGAGATGCAGGCAGTGAACATCCGCACGCCTCCCCGGTCAACCGCCCACAAATGGTTAGGCCAGCGATTCTGCTTCGCCAAGGCGCCACGGCGGATACCGCCGGTTGCGCCCCGCATGGAACAAGCACACACGATTGCCCGCTGGATCGCGCAGATATGCCTCGCGCCACAACCACCGCTGATCAATCGGATCAACCTCAAAATCGAGTCCCTCGGCCTTCAGCCGCGCCACCGCCCCATCCAAGTCGTCCTCCTCGAAATAGACTAGCGTCTCGCTGACGCCTCGCGCGCCCGGGTCCAGGTGCAGCGAGAACGTGGCCTCCCCGTCCGGGCACTCGAACCGTGCGTAGTCTGGGCTCCGCACAATCAACCGCAATCCCAGCATCCGGTAGAACCGGATCGACGCATCGAGATCGCGCGCCGAAACCATCACCTGATTGAGCCGCATTTTGAGCCTCCTCGCCGCAGTTCGAAACCATACGCCGAACGCCCCTTTGACGTGAGCCCCATCCGCTCAGTAAGAGCCAATGCACATGGCCAAAATCGAGACCCTATTCGCGACCCACATCTACCAAGCCCCGCTTGGGGCCAAGGACACCGCGCGCCTCAACCGCGACCTCGAAACCGCCTGCCTCTCGATCGCCCGCGACGACCGCGCCGGGCAAGCCTGGTGCCGCGAGCACACCTATTCCGGCTACACGTCCTACGCCTCGCTGAACGATCTTACGGTTCGCGCACCCGCCTTCGCCGAACTCGAACGTCGCTTGTCACCCCACATCGCGCGCTTCGCGAAAGCCCTGCACTTCGACCTCGCCAAGAAACTCACGCTCGATAGCCTCTGGATCAACGTGCTCAGCCCAGGCGGGGTTCACACCGGTCACATTCACCCGTCGAGTGTAATCAGCGGCACGTACTACGTGACGGTTCCCAAGGGCGCGAGCGCACTCAAGTTCGAGGACCCGCGCCTCGGGTACATGATGGCGGCCCCGCGCAAGAAGGAGACCGCGCCGCGCGAAGCACAGCCATTCGTCTACGTCACGCCGTCGGCGGGCTCTCTCGTTCTCTTCGAAAGCTGGCTCCGCCACGAGGTTCCGCCAAACACAGCGCGCCAGAACCGCGTCAGCGTCAGCTTCAACTATGCATGATGCTCACGGCCGCATGAAAGCGTAGTCGGTGTCGGGATCCACGTTTTCGGCGGCCCCCAGCAACTCGGACCGCACATCCGCAACGCTGCGCCGCTCCAGCATCGACGAGATCACAAGCGAAAGCAGACTCCGCGCCACCGCATCTGCGTCTTGCCCCTGCGCCTTCGCCGCCGCCATCGCCGCTGCGAAGTGGGCACGCGCAATCTCACCAGCCGTCATTCTATGCCTCCGGAAACGCCAACGAGCGACATCATCGCGGGCCGCGGCCTCCCTCGCTTTGACTCAAGTCAGGACCCAACACGAGGCCTGGCGGGACGGACCGCAGCGATGGCTCAAAGAAAACGGCCGCCTACGAACGATGCGCAGGCGGCCGTTATCCGTTTCTGGATATGCTTA